>NZ_JAJPWR010000003.1:0-524169 GCF_046548995.1 Amycolatopsis sp. lyj-109 | reverse complement strand
AGCCCGCCCCGCCCGCACCTGCTCCCAAAACCGCACCCGCACATCCCGCAACAACGGCACCCGACCTACCCGACCAGCCACAACACCCTCCAACCATCGGTGTTGCAACCACCCCATGAACCCAAGCGGCCTTCGGTGCGTTGGACGCAACCAAGGCCGCCTTGGGGCGCTTGGCTCAGGTCTGCAGCGCCACCCAGAGTTCCGCGCGGACACCCGGCGAGTCGAGGTCGCGGCCCAGCAGTTCCTGCGCCTTGGTGATCCGGTTCCGCAGCGTGTGCCGGTGCACGCCGAGGCGGGCGGCGGCGACGTCCCAGTGGCCGTGGTGTTCGAGCCAGCAGCGCACCGAATCGACGAGGTCGCCGCGGCCCGTTTCGTCGTGGCGGCGCAGGGGCGCCAGGAGATTTTCGCCGTAGATGCGGGCCACGACCGGGTCGATGAGCGACAGCAGGCCGCGAGCCGAGTGCTCGGCGTAGGTGACCAGGGGCTTGCCCTCCGCCTCGGCCGCGCGGGCCGCGAGGTCGGCCTGCTCCGCTCCGGCCGCAAAGTTCTCGAGCGGCACCGGATCGGCCAGACCGGCGTACATCGGCCCGACGCTCGCGGCCGCCGCCAGCGCGCGGTCCAGCACCTCGCCGCCCGAGCGGCCGGCCACCAGCACCGCCGAGCCCGACTCGGCGAAGAACAGCGCGGGCTCCCCCTCCAGTGCATCACACACCCGGCGCCGCCGGCCGGGATTGCCCACCAGCGCGACCAGCGCCCACGGCGGCTCGGGCGGCTCGCCCCACACCGTGGTCATCACCCCGAAGGCCAGCTCGTGCTGCCCCGCCGCCAGCAGGTCGATCAGGCCGGTCCGCAGGAACCGCCACGCGTGCGTGAGCTTCAGATCCTGTTCCAGCGCCAGGGAAAGCAGGGCGACCGCGGTGTTCACCACGTGCCGCCCGGCGGTGTCGAGCGGCCCGGCCGTGCCGACCGCGAGCGCCCGCCGCACCCGGGTGGGAAGGGTCTGCAGCACCACTTCGTGGCCGTCGAGTTCGAAGACCCGCGTACCCGAGCGAAGCTGCTTCAGCTCTTCGCGCACTTCGTCGGCGTACGACATCGCGGGGCCGGTTCCCTCGACGCCCGCGGTGTCGAGGAGCAGCACCCAGCCGTCGACCAGCTTCGCCAGCTTGCGCAGCACCCCGGCCGGGCTGCCCTTGCCGACCGCCGTGCGGGTCAGTTCCTGCTGGGCGCGACCGATGCGGACCGTCGTCGCGTACTCGTCGGCCGCGACCGCGCGCGATACCGCGCGGGTGATCGCGATGAACGGCGTCTTCCGCGGCACCTCCAGCACCGGCAGCCCCACTTCGGCCGCCGTCGCCACCAGGGCTCGCGGGACCTCGTCGTGGCTGAGCCCGACGCCGAAGCCGAGCCCCGCGACTCGCGCGTCGACCAGCCGGCGAACGTAGGTCGGTGCCGTCTCCTCGTCCAGGGCCAGCCCGGTGGTGAGCAGCAGTTCGCCGCCTTCGAGGAAGGCCTGCGGGTCGGTCAGCTCCGTCGGGTGGACCCAGCCGATCGGGCGGTTCAGGAGCGCGTCCCCGGTCAGCACCCGCAACCCGAGCGGGCGCTCGGCGGCCAGCCCGGCCAGCGTGAGTGCCATAACGGCCAATGGTACGCCCCAAGTTGTACAGATCGGCCACCTGACGACGGCCCGGCGACCGCTCATCCTGAGGACGTCCACCGACTTCGCAGGGAGCACGCCGTGACCGCAAGCACCACCGCCGAGCCGCAGGCCCCGGCGCCCCGCCAGCGCAGGCTGCAGACCGAAATCCCCGGCCCCGCCTCGCGCGAGCTGCAGCAGCGCCGCGCCGCCGCGGTCGCCGCCGGGGTCAGCTCGGTGCTGCCCGTCTACGTCACCTCCGCCAGCGGCGGCCTGCTCACCGACGCCGACGGCAACGTGCTGATCGACTTCGGCTCCGGCATCGCGGTGACCAACGTCGGGCATTCCGCGCCGGCCGTCGTCGACCGCGTCCGCAAGCAGGCCTGCTGGTTCACCCACACCTGCTTCATGGTCACGCCGTACGAGGGGTACGTCGAGGTCTGTGAGGCGCTGGCCGAGCTGACGCCGGGCGACCACGCGAAGAAGTCGGTGCTGTTCAACTCGGGCGCCGAAGCCGTCGAGAACGCCGTGAAGATCGCCCGCGTGGCGACCGGGCGCCAGGCCGTCGTCGTGTTCGACCACGCCTACCACGGCCGCACCAACCTCACGATGGGTATGACCGCGAAGTCCGTGCCCTACAAGCACGGCTTCGGCCCGTTCGCGCCCGAGGTCTACCGCGTACCGGGCTCGTACCCGTTCCGCGACGGCCTGTCCGGCCCCGAAGCGGCCGCGCTGGCCATCGACCGGATCGAGAAGCAGGTCGGCGGCGACCAGGTGGCCGCCGTGGTGCTGGAGCCGATCCAGGGCGAGGGCGGTTTCATCGAGCCCGCGCGCGGCTTCCTCCCCGCCATTGCGGCGTGGTGCCGCGAAAACGGCGTCGTGTACGTCGCCGACGAGGTCCAGACCGGATTCTGCCGCACCGGTTCGTGGTTCGCCTCCACCGACGAGGACGTGGTGCCGGACCTGATCGCGACGGCCAAGGGCATCGCGGGCGGCCTGCCGCTGTCCGCCGTCACCGGCCGCGCTTCCCTCTTGGACGCGGTCCCGCCGGGCGGCCTCGGCGGCACCTACGGTGGCAACCCGATCGCCTGCGCCGCGGCGCTGGGCTCGATCGAGACGATGAAGACCGAGGACCTCGCCGCCTCGGCCAAGCGCATCGAAGGCGTCGTGCTGCCGCGGCTGCGGGCGCTGGCCTCCGAAACCGGCGTGATCGGCGACGTCCGCGGGCGCGGCGCGATGCTGGCCGCGGAGTTCGTGAAGCCCGGTACTTCGGAGCCCGACGCCGACCTGACCAAGCGCGTCGCGGCCGCGTGTCACCGGGCCGGCGTGGTGGTGCTGACCTGCGGCACCTACGGCAACGTCGTCCGGCTGCTGCCGCCGCTGTCGCTGTCCAACGACCTGCTCGACGAGGGCCTCTCGGTCGTCGAGCACGCCGTCCGGACGGAGGCCCGCGCATGACGTTCCCGTTCTGGGTCGCCGGCAAGCCGGTCACCGGCGGTGCTACCGCCTCTGTCAAGCACTCTTACGACGGTTCTTCGGCGGGGTCCCACTTCGTTCCTTCCCCGTCGGACGTCGAGGCCGCGGTACAGGCGGCGCACGACGTCGCCGACGAGTTCGCGACGCTGCCCGCGCACGTCCGCGCCGGGGCGTTGGACCACGTGTCCCGTTCGCTGGGTGAGCGGTCCGAAGAGATCGCCGCGCTCATCACGGCGGAGTCGGGCAAGCCGCTGAAGTGGGCGCGCGGCGAGGTGGGGCGCGCGGTGTCGACGTTCCGCTGGGCGGCGGAGGAGGCCCGCCGCTTTTCGGGCGAGTTGCAGCGGCTCGACACCGACCCGGGCGGCACCGGCCGGCTCGCGCTGGTCCGGCGGGTGCCGCGTGGCCCGGTGCTGGGCATCACGCCGTTCAACTTCCCGCTGAACCTGGTGGCGCACAAGGTGGCCCCGGCGATCGCGGTGGGCGCGCCGATCGTGCTCAAGCCCGCGCCGGCGACGCCGCTGACGGCGTTGCTGCTCGGCGAGATCCTGGCTTCGGCGGATCTGCCCGCGGGATCGTGGTCGATCCTGCCGGTGGACAACGAGACGTCGGCACGGCTGGTCGAGGACCCGCGGCTGCCGGTGGTGTCGTTCACGGGGTCGGTCCCGGTGGGCTGGTCGATCCGCGACCGCGTACCGCGCAAGCACGTGGCGCTGGAGCTGGGCGGCAACGGCGCGGTGCTCGTCTGTCCGGATTGGATGGACCTCGACTTCGCGGCCCAGCGGATCGCGACGTTCGCGATGTACCAGGCGGGGCAGTCGTGCATTTCGGTGCAGCGGGTGTACGCGCACTCTTCGGTTTATGACGCTTTGGCGGAGAAGGTGGTTGCGGAGGTCCGGGCGTTGCGGACCGGGGATCCGCGTCTCGACGGAGTCGACGTCGGCCCGCTGATCAACGTCGATGCCGCCTCCCGGGTTTCGTCGTGGATCTCGTCGGCGGTGTCGTCCGGCGGCCGCCTCCTGACCGGCGGCGGCCAGTCGGGAGCGACGGTCGAGCCGACGGTGCTGGCGAACGTCCCGGAGGACGCGTCGGTGATGGCCGAGGAGGTGTTCGGGCCGGTGGTTTCGCTGGTCCGGGTTTCCTCGGTGGCGGAAGGCGTTTCGCGGATCAACGCGTCCCGGTTCGGGCTGCAGGCGGGCGTGTTCACCCGCGACGTCCCGACGGCGTTCGAGGTGTCGGCGGCGTTGAAGGTGGGCGGCGTGATCGTCGGCGACGTGCCGAGCTTCCGGGCCGATCAGATGCCGTACGGCGGGGTGAAGGATTCGGGCGTGGGTCGCGAGGGCCCGGCGGCGGCGATGGCGGACTTCACGGAGGAGCGGGTAACGGTCCTGACGGGTCTGACGCTCTGAAACAGCTCGCTCCCGGTCCGGCTCGAGCGTAACCTCGGGCCGGGCAGGGAGAGCTCATGACACTGACACGCAAGGGCTCACGGCAGATCACGGTCGACGGCACGGACTACCGCTGGACCGTCCGCCGGAAGCCGACCTACTCGCAGGGACTCGGCGCGACGATGACCTTCGCGGTCGAACTCGCCGACCGGTCCGGCGCCACCTTGGTCGTCGACTCCGGGCGGCCACGGCCGGACAACTGGCTCCATCTCGTGACCGAGCCGATCCGGCCGGCCGAAGTCGAAGAAGGGGTTCGCGCTGCGCTGGCCCGCGGCTTCGACTTCACAGCCCGGCCGACGCGTCCGTCAACGCGGCGTGGGCGTCGACCAGCGAAGGCCCGTACCAGGTGAGGTGGCGGCCCGAGACCAGGACGTACCGCGCGTCCGGGAAGTGGTCCGGGCCGTCTTCCGCCGTGAACAGGTACGGCTCGTCGGGCAGCACCAGCAGGTCCGCGTCCGCGCTCAGGTGCGCCCTCAGCTCCGCCACGTCCGGGCGCGGGTAGCGCTCCTCCGACGTCGCGTACACGTTCGCCACGCCGACGCGGCGCAGGACGTCGCCCGCGAACGTGTCACGGCCCAGGACGATCCACGGCTTGCGCCACACCGGGACCACCGCGTGGAAGCGCACCGGCCGGACCTCCCGCCAGACCTCTTCCGCCGCGACCAGCCACTCCGGCTCGGCCAGCTCGTACGCCTGCGTCAGGATCCGCCGCAGCGAGCCCAGCGCCGCCGGCACGGTCGCCGCCGCGGCCATCACCCACACCGGGATCCCGTTGGCGCGCAGGCGTTCCACGTCCTCCTGGCGGTTCTCCTCCGCGTTGGCCAGCACCAGGTCCGGCGCCAGGTCGAGCACCCGGTCCAGCTTCGGGTACTTCGACCCGCCGACCCGCGGGACGTCCAAATTGGACGGGTGCGTGCAGTAGTCCGTCGCGCCGGCGAGGCGTCCGGGCGCGCTGACCTCGACCGCTTCGGTCAGCGACGGGACGAGCGACACCACCCGCGAAGCCGGGCCTTCGATCGGCACCGGCTCCCCGAGATCGTCCACGAGGTACGTCATGCGCGTTCGAACGACACCTTCCGCTTGTCGGCGTCGACCGCGGTCAGCCGGACCGCGATCCGCTCGCCCGCGGTCAGCCGCTCTCCCGCGCACTTCGCCATCACCGTCGGGTCCTCGACCAGGATCTCCGCCTTGTTCTCGTCCGCGCGCAGCACCACCGCGCTGAACTCGCCGCCGACGTGCTCGGCCAGCACCCACGCTTCGACCTGGTCGATGCACGCCCGCTCGACCTTCGCGGCGAGCGTGTCCGACGCGCTCATCCGCTCCGGGACGTCGGCCAGCGCCGCGCGCACCCACTCCGGGACCTCGCGGCCGGCCGAGACGGCGAGGCAGATCTCCGTGGCGAACCGGTCGACCAGCCGCCGGATCGGGGCCGTGACGTGCGCGTACGCGCCGCCGATGCCCGCGTGCGTGGTCAGCGCCGGCAGCTCGCCGTCGAACGCCGTGTAGCCCGCGCCGCGCAGCAGCCGGGTCGTGTCGGCGTAGAGCGCCATCGACGCCGGCTGCCCCGGGTCCAGCTTGGACAGGAACTCCGAGACGCTCGCCTCCGGCGCCCACGCGATGCCCAGCGCTTCGGCCGAGCGGCGCAGCCAGTCGACGGCCTCGGGCTCCGGGTCGGGCAGCGTGCGCAGGACCCCGATCCGCGCGTCGATCATGATCCGCGCCGCGGCCATCCCGGTGAGCAGTGAGATCTCGGCGTTCCAGGCGTCGACGGCGGTGCGCGGGCGGCGGGCGAGCACCCAGCCGCCGTCCGGGTCGCCGGTGATCTCCTGCTCCGGCAGCTGCAGCTCGACGGCGCCGCGCCGGACGGCCAGCTCGCGCCGCCGCCGGCCCAGCTCGGGCAACGCGGCCACCGACGGGTGCGGGTTCCCGGCGTCGAGCGCCGCCTGCACGGTTTCGTAGTCGAACTGCTCGGTGGACCGGACCAGCGCGCGGCGGACCCGGGTGGCGGTCGGCTCGCCCGCGTCGTCGGTCTCGATGGTCCAGAGCACCGCGGGCCGGATCTCGCCGGGCAGCAGGCTGGCCGCGCCTTCGGACAGCACCGGCGGGTGCAGCGGGACGTTGCCGTCGGGCAGGTAGAGCGTCTGCCCGCGCAGGCGCGACTCGCGATCGAGCGCGCCGCCGGGTGGGACGAACGCGGCGAGGTCGGCGATGGCGTAGTGCACGCGGAAGCCGTGCGCGGTCTTCTCGACCACCATCGCCTGGTCGAGGTCCTTGGACCCGGGTGGGTCGATGGTGACGAACGGCAGGTCCGTCGCGTCCTCGCGGGGACCGGCACTGGCCAGCGGATCGAGGACCGCCGCCTCCGCCTCGGCCAGCACCTCGGGCCCGAAGGACTCCGGCAGCGAAAACTCGGCACGCAGGGGGCCGAAGTCCCCGCCTGCCGAGTGTGTCCTGATCACGAGGGGAGGCACCCCCCAACCCTAACCCGGTTCGAGCCCGGAGATCGCCCGATCGGGCGCGGGCCGGTCGGGTGTACGTTGCCGAGGCCATAATGAAAACCGTCATCATTGCCAGAAGGGTGGACCCCGACCGTGAAGATCGCGTTTGTCGGCAAGGGCGGCAGCGGCAAGACCACGCTGTCGTCGCTGTTCGTGGCGTACCTCGCCGACGCCGGCCTGCCGGTGCTCGCCATCGACGCCGACATCAACCAGCACCTCGCGGTCGCGCTCGGCGCGACCGAGGAGGAAGCGCTCTCCTGGCCGACGCTGGGCGACAACATGGCGCTGATCAAGGACTACCTGCGCGGCGACAACCCGCGGATCCCGGACGCGGCGTCGATGATCAAGACCACCCCGCCGGGCCGCGGCTCGCGGCTGGTCCGCCCGTTCGAGGACAACCCGGTCTTCACGGCGTGCTTCCGGCAGCTGGGCGGCATCCGCCTCGGCGTCACCGGCCAGTTCGACGAGGACGACCTCGGCGTCAAGTGCTACCACTCGAAGGTGGGAGCGGCGGAGCTGCTGCTGAACCACATGATCGACGTCGACGGCGAATACGTCGTGATGGACATGACGGCGGGCGCGGACGCGTTCGCATCGGGCCTGTTCACCCGGTTCGACGTGACGTTCCTGGTGTGCGAGCCGACGGTCCGCAGCGTGGGCGTGTACCGCCAGTACGCGGACTACGCCCGCGACTTCGGCGTCCGGCTCGTGGTGGTGGGGAACAAGGTGACGGACGCGGAAGACGTCGAGTTCCTGCAGGACCAGGTGGGCGGAGCGCTGCTGGGCTGGCTGTCGGCATCAGCGCACGTACGCGCGGCGGAGCGCGGCGCGGCCCGGCCGATCGCCGAGCTCGAGCCCCGCAACCTGAAGACGCTGGACTCGATGCGCACGGCGGTCGACGAGGAGCAGCGCGACTGGGGCCGCTACCAGCGCCAGGCGGTCGAGTTCCACCTGCGAAACGCCCAGGCCTGGGCGGGCGCCGACCTCGTCTCACAGGTGGACCCGGAGTTCGTGCTGAGCCCGCGGCTCACGGTCTAGTACTACAGGGACAGTTGCCTGCGGCCGGGCTGAGGCCGGTTCGGTGGCGAGCGGATCGCCCGAACGGCCAACTCGCCCGGGTTCTCGAGCGTGTTGGCCGTTCCGGCCGCCGAGTTGGCCGCTCCGGCCGCCGAGTTGGCCGCTCCGGTCGGCACGAACCCCGAAAGGCCCCTTCAGTGCGTCAGCTGCGAGGAAGGACCCCTTCGGCCCAGCCGGGCTGCACGACCAGGTGTTTCCGGGCCAGGAAGGCGATCTAGCCTTGTACTGCTAGTCGTCTTCCTCGGCATCGGCCCGCCGGGTGCGCTCCCGGGCGATCTCGAGAGCGCGCCGGGCGGTGGCCTCGTCGGGGTACGGCCCGAGCAGATCGACGCTGCGGCTGCGTTCGAGGTGCTCGACCTGGTGGGTGCGGGTGTTGTAGTACCACCCCTGGTCCGGGTTCGGGTCTTTGGACATGATCCCAGGTTCGCACCCGCGAGCCCGCCTGTCAGCGCTTGTACCGGTAAGGGATCTCGGTCGGCTGCCCGGTGGGCCCGAAGTCCGGCGGTTCTTCGGGCTCTTTGTTCTCGGTGAATTCGTCGAACCAGCCACGCGCGGTACCCCGGGGCGGGGTTTCGGGCTCTTGCCGCGAGGGCTGCGGCAGAGGGGTATCCCGCCCGGGGAAGACGGGGCGGGCATTCGGAGCCGAGGGCGGGACAGGAGGCATGGTCCCGGGGCCGGGGAAGACCGGACGCGCGGGGGCGGCGTGGTGGGCTGGGAAGGGTTGCGGGGCGGATTCCGGGCCGGGGAAGACCGGTTTGGGGCGCGGAGTGGGGGGTTGGGCTGCGCCGGGTTGGGGGGCGGGGGTTTGTGGGGCGCGGGTTTGTGGGGCGCCGGGTGCCGGGTGGGTGGTGCTCGGCGGGGTGGTTTGCGCCGAACCGGGAACCGGGGCGGCGGGTGCCGGATGGGCGCTGGGCGATGGCGCGCTCTGCCCCGAACCAGGAACCGGGGCGCCGGGTGCCGGATGGATGCTGGGCGATGGCGCGCTCTGCCCCGAACCAGGAACCGGAGCGGCGGGTGCCGGATGGGCGCTGGGCGATGGCGCGCTCTGCCCCGAACCAGGAACCGGGACACCGGGTGCCGGGTGGATGCTGGGCTGTGGCGCGCTCTGCGCCGAACTCGGACCTGAGCTGGGCGGCGCCGGATGACCGGCGCCCGATGGCGTGCTCTGCGCCGAACCGGGAACCGGGGCCGGGGTGGGCACCGGCGCAGTGCCGGGAGAACCGTTCGGGCCAGAGGCCGGTGCGCCGGGTGCCGTCGGGGACGTAGCCGGGCCGCTGCCCTGCGCGGGCGGGATGCCCGGCTGGAAGCTCGGTCCCTGTGGGGCGTCTGGCAACGGGGCGACGCCGGCCGCGGGAGTCAAGGGCGCGCCCTGCGCGGGTGCCACGCCCGGCACAGGGCCGGGACCGTGGTTTGGGGCCGGGTGGCTGCTGTCCATGGGAGCGGGGCCCGGACCGATGCCGGGAGCCGGCAAACCGGCGGGTCCCCACGGTGGCTTCGGCAGATGGGAGCCGGTCGTCTGAGCCGGTACCTCCGGTGAGGCCGGCGGGGATCCATCGTCCGAGGCGGCGGTCGGCTGGGGAGCGGCATCGGGGGCAGCCGACGATTCGGCGGACGGCTGCGCGCTACTCGGCGGCTGCGAAACGCCACCAGGTGCCGACGATTCGGCGGGCGGCTGCGGCTGCGGCTGCGGCTGCGGCTGCGGAATGGCCGACGACACTCCCTCCGGCGCAGTGGGCAGACCCGGCTGGAAATCGGGCTCGATCGGATGGACCGGCTTCTGTTCCACCGGGGCGGACAGAGGTGCCTCGGTCCGGTCTGGGGCGCTCACCGCGGAGTCGGCAGGCGTGGGTGCAGCCACCTCGACCTGGGGCTCGTCCGACGGCACCGATTCGGCCGCCGCAGGTTCAACCGCCTCTGTGCGTGCGGCTTCCCCTGACGCAGACGCCGAAACGGCTTCCTCCGTCAGCTCCGCCTCTCGCGACACCTCTTCTCGCGGTGCCGACGTGTCAACTTCCAGCCGGTCGGAGCCCTGGGGCACCGGTTCAACCGGTGCAACTTCCGGCCGGTCCGCAGCCTGCAGATCCGTTTCGCTCGAGGGCGAGGCGAGGATCTCCTGGTGATCCGCGGCTACCGGCTCAGGCCGGGCAACAGGCTCAACCGGCGCCTCGGCAGCCGGTGCTGACAGGCGTTCCGGGGAAGGAATCTCCGGCCGCGACGTCGGCTCAGGAGCCAGGGGCTCGGTCACCGCCCGCTGAGCAGGCGCCTCCACAGCCGGCTCCGGCGCCGCATGCCGAGGCGATGCCGGCGCCTTGACCGGGCCCGGCAGATCCGAATCCGCCGCCACCGACCACTCCGGCTCCACCGCCGACGCCGAAGGCACCGCCGACGCCGAAGGCACCGCCGATGCCGACGAGTCCGTCGACGCCGCCGGAGGGACCGACGGAGGGACCGAAACCGGCTGGACCGGCTCATGGCGGCGCCCCGGCGCAGCCTCCTCCGAACCCGGCCGGGCCCACACCCCCGGCACGTGCTGCTCAGGCGTCCCCGGCACCGACTGCGCCGGCGGCGGATGCGGCACCGTTCGCCACACCGGCGCCGGGCCGATGTTCATGGGCGCCGGCGCCGCGGCCGGGCCGGCCGGCCCGGCTGGGCCGGCCGCCGGGGGCGCCGGGCGGGCCGCCGGCTTCGGGATCGGGTCCAAGCTGGACACCAGTACCGAGGTGTTCTCCGGGTCCGGAACCTTCCGGCCGCTCCGCTCGCGGTAGACCATGTCGCCGTCCGCGTCCATCTCCACCAGGTAGCCCGCCTCCGCGAGCTGCTCCTCGTCGAGGTCCGCCAGCTTCTCGTACCGCGATGGCACCACCCGGTAGATCGGCCACGCCAGCCCGGCGTGCTCCGCGTGGAACTGGGCCAGCAGCGCCGCCATCTGGTGCTGCCACGGCAGCGACATCCCCTCCGCCAGCGAACGAGGCAGCACCACGTACCCCGCGTCCACCCCCGGGTAGCCCTGGCCCAGCTGGTCGGCGAGCGGGGTGCTGGAGACGGGACGGGCACTCTGCCGGGGCGGCTGAGGCGCGCCGAACAGCGCCGCCGGGTCCCGGGGCTCGCCCGATCCGGGCTTGCCCCTCTTGCCGAATTTGCGTCCCACGTGCTCATCCTCTGCCAGTACGCGGCCGCCTGCTCGTGGAAGCGCCGCGACGTCGGGTGAATCGGTGCGATTCGTGTCCAGGCCCTCGCGACCCATGCTAAACGCCGGGGCGGACCGCCTGCGGCACCAGTTCGCGCTCGTCGAACGAGAAGGCCCGGGTGTGCACCGGGACGCCCGTCTGCTGCGCCTCGACGATCTTGTTGTCGCCCAGGTACATCATCACGTGGTGGATGGAGGACGGATCCGACGGGTCGGTGGCGAGGAACAGCAGGTCACCGGGCTGCGCGTCCCGCACCGGCAGGTACGCGCCGGCGTGGTACTGGTCGCGTGAGACGCGCGGCAGGATGATGCCCGCCGACTCGTACGCGCGGAGCATCAGACCCGAACAGTCGTACGAATCCGGGCCCGTGGCGCCCCACACATACGGCTTACCCTGCTCGCCCAGCGCGAAACTGATCGCCTGCCCGGCGGCCTGGCTGGGCGGCAGCAGCGCCCCCAGGCCGGTGCCGCAGGCGACGACGTCGACGACCTGACCGACCGTCTCCACCAGGGTCGCCGCCATCGGCTCCCACTTGTGGTAGCGGTCCGGGAAGCCGGAGCGCTCCACCGCCTGCGCCGCGTCGCCCGGGCGCTTGTTCTCCCAGTCCGGGACCGCGAGCAGCACGTCGTAGAACTTGTTGACCGCGTACGTCGGGTTGGTGACCTCGGCGATCGAGCCCCAGCCCATCGACGGCCGCATCTGGAAGATGCCCTGGGAGTCGCGGTCGCCGTAGGTCAGGTTGTGCAGGCCGGACTCGGTCATCCCGGCCTGGATCGCGACCTGCCACGCACGCGGCGCGAGCGTCCGCTGCTTGCCGATCGAGATGATCAGCGCGACGGTGCCGCGCTGCTCGTCGTCCAGTTTCGACGCGTCGACCGTGCCGCGGTCGCCCTGGCCGGGCTGCGTCGGCCCGACCGAGGCGTCGCAGCTCATCAGGGAGACGCCCCGGGCCTGCGCCTGCTGGTTGTCGATGACGACCTTCGCGGCGACCGCGGTCACGACCAGGGCACCGATCGCGACGAACACGACCAGCCCCAGCCAGAGCCCCAGGCGCCGCACGGTCAGCTCGCCTGGTCGTAGTCGGCGACCCGCCAGCCGGCGTTGGTGCTCACCACCGTGATGGCCAGCTTCGGCCCGTCGGTCGGGATCGTCAGCTGCACCGAGCTCGGGTACGAGGTGCCGACGACCGGCTCACCGGTGACCTTCGTCGCCGGGATGTTCGCCGGGTCCACCGTCGACATCTGCGGCAGGTATTCCTCGGTGGTGAACGGCTTCAGCTGCGCGAGCCACTGCTCGGAGGTGATGCCGGCCGGGTGCTTCACCCAGGCGGCGGCCCACTCCTTGGCGATGCGGATCGCGTCGCCGTTCGGCGCGGTCGGCGTCGGGGTGGCCAGCGGCGTGGACAGCCGCGTCGGCAGGTTCGACGTCGGGACCGGCGCCGCGACGCCCGGCGGGGTCGCCGTCGCCGAGGTGGTCGTCCCCGGCGTGACCGGCGACGCCTTGGCCTGCGGCTTGCCGACCACCTTGGGCAGCACGATGCCGAGCGCGGTGACGAGGATCGCCAGGAAGACCAGCGTCCCCATCAGGTGGCGGGGCGAGCGCAGCGGCCAGCCCCACAAGCGGCGGTAGACCGCGGCGCGGCCGCGGTTGGTGCGGATCGGCATCGGTCACCGCCCCATCGCTTGGTCGGTGTCCCGCGGTTCCTCGCGGACCTCGATGCCCCGCGACGGCCGGTAGAGCACGAAGACCGGCTTGCCCGCGACGACCTCGGGGTCCACCCGACGCGGCTGGGTGCGCACGCCCGGCGTCCGCGGCGCGTAGTCGCTGAAGCTCGACTCGGGCGGGCGCAGGTCGGACGGCACGACGACGGGCTCGGGCTCGTCGCTCCAGCGCCGGTCGGCGACCGGCGAGGTGTCGACGCGCCGGCTCTCCTCCCGCGTCGTCGGACGGCCACCGGCCCCGACGACGACGTACTCGCCGCCGTCGCCGTTGGCCGGGTTGTACTGGCCGAACACCGGGGCGCCGGGGCGGCGGCCACCCGCGGGCAGCGCACCCGCGGAGCCGCCACCTCCCACGGCTCCCGGCCACGCGCCGGACCAGGCCGCGGCCGGGCGCGAGGCGCCGGAGTGGTTGTCGAGGCGCTGGGCGTTGGCGAAGATCGTGGCTTCCGGCCGGAAGCGGCCGCCACCGGCGGTGGCCCCGAGCGGACCGCGCTGCTCACCGTCGACGACGTCGTCGGTGTCGCGCACGTTCTGCCAGAACTCGTCCTGCGGCGTCGGGCCGTTCTGGCGGCGCTTGAAGCGGGAGAAGATCCCGCCGCCGGGCGACGGCACGGCGGCGCCGACCATGCTGACCGACATCTCGACCATCTGCCACAGCCGGCGCACCGGCCGCCCGACCATGAACAACAGGACGGTGATGAGCCCGGCGAGCACCATCTGCGTGAGCATGTTGAGCGAGTTGCCGGCGTCGAAGATGGCCTGCAGCAGCAGCGCGTGCACCCCGGCGAGCACGGAGAGCACGACGAGGTTGAACGCGACGCCGCCGGCGACCTTGAGCACGCGGCGCAGGATCTCCGGGTGCAGCAGGGCGACGAGGCCGATCAGCGGCGCGGTCAGGGCGAAGAGGCGGATGAGGACCTGGGCGAGCAGGACGCTTGCCTTGGCGAGGAGCTGGAAGAGGGAGTAGACGAGGGCCTGGCCGAGGGAGAGGAAGCCCGCTCCGGTACGGCCGCCGGCTTCGCCGGTGAAGTAGCCGGTGGCGGGGCCGAGCTTGGTGGAGATGTCCTTGTAGGCGTTCTTCTTGCCGTCGATGACGGCCTGGTTTCCGTCGTCGCCGTTGACCAGCTGGTTGCGGGTGAACGCCTGCGCGTCGAGCAGCGGCTTGCCGAACTGCTCGGCCTGCGGCGCCGTCGGGGTGCCGAACTCCCCGCGCAGCCAGTTGTTGTAGACGATCTGCGTGTGGAGCTGGGTCGGCAGGATGTCGCGGACGATCCGGTCGCCGCTCTCGTCGACGAACCCCGCCTGGATGTTCGTCGTGGTCTGGACGATCGCTTTGTCGATCGGGTCGAAGTACCGCAACATCGCCAGTGACGACGCGGCGAGCCAGATCCCGGCGAGCGCGTAGAGCGCCCGTTTGCTGACCGCGGCGAGGTCGCCGCGCCAGATGTTGCGGAACATCATGATCGACAGGATCAGGGCGACCAGCCCGAACAGCTGGGCGTAGATGTTGTTGTAGACCTTCTCGGCGCCCGACTTCACCGCGTTGTAGATCGGGTTCAGCAGGCCGCCCTCGAGCACCGTGTAGTGCAGCGAGTTGGTCGCCCCGACGATGTTCTTGCCCAGGTTGAACAGCTGGTTGCCGCCCCAGGTGTCCAAAGTGGACCCCGGCGGGGTGAGGCTCACCGCCGAGCAATTGGTCTCGAAGGTGTTCCAGACCATGCCCGCGTAGCTGTAGTCGATGTAGGCGCTGTTCGGCTCGCCGTGGCCCTCCGGCGGGTCGATCGCGCCGACCATCCCGGCACCCGGGCGTTCCGGGTTCGGCGCCTCGCCACACGCCGCCGCGCTGGCCGCGGGGGCCGTGGCGATGGCCTGCAGGCCGAGTACCAGCATCACGGCGAACATGGTCGCCTTGCGGCTCGGCACGCGCCGGGCCGGCGGGCCTTCCTTGATGCGGCGTTTCAGGGCGTGCCACCCGGCGGCCGGCGTCAGCAGCACCGCCAACGTCAGCAGGGTGTTCATGCCGCACCCCCCGCGGCCGCGACGGGACCGGCTTCGGGGCGGTGGCCCACGACCCGGCGGCCGGGGCCCGCGTCCGCGCGCACGCCTCGTTCCCGGGCCGCGTTCATGCGGCGTCCCGGCCGGTGCCGCCCTTTCCACCGGTACGGGCGTGTTGCTGCTGCCCGTTGGACGGCTGGACGCCGCCCTCCACCTCGCCTGTCTCGGTGGCCAATGGGTCGGGCGCGCCCAGGAGGTTTTCGTCGGCCAGGCCGACCTCCAGTTCCGCCGCCAGCTCGAAGTCCTGCTCCAGCTCGATGTCGTCCTCCGGCGGGACCGCGACGTACGGCTTCTTCTCCTCCGCCGGCAGGGCCAGCTCGTTGCCCGGACGCCGCGTGGGGGCCGCGTCCTTCGAACCCGGTGTCGTGTCCATGACCGCGCGCAGGTGGTCCAGGTGCGGGCCGGAGAAGTCGACGCGGATGCGCTCCACGCCTCCCGCACCGTCGCCGAAGATGAACTGGCGGGGCTCCACGTCGCGCTCCAGGCCGCGCTGCTGGGCGCCCGGACGACGCCCCAGGGCCGCGACGACCTGCTCGTAGCCCACTCCGACCGGTACCTTCAGCAGCCGGAGAGCGTCCGCCTGGGCGTCGTCGTCGTCGAGGCGGCCGACGAACACCGAGTCCAGCAGTGCCACGAAGCCCTGGATCTTCAGGAAGTCCGCCGGGATCTGGGACGACAGCAGCACCCGGACGTTCCACTTCCGCGAGTCACGCGCGAAGCGGTTCATCAGCACGCGGCCGGTCGGAACCTCGGACAGGAAGAACGCCTCGTCGATCCAGACGCCCTTGCGCATCTCCTTCGGCTTCTCGTACACCGACCGCTGGGTCAGCCACGCCGCCAGGTTCAGCATCTCGACGCCGAGGGACTCCGCGTCCGTCCAGTACTCGCGGGGGACGCCGTCCTTCGGCAGGGTCAGCCCGGCCATCGTCAGGACCGTCAGGCGGTCGTCACGCGTCTCCGAGTACGGGTCCGCGTCCGTCTCCGGGATGAGCAGCGCCATCCGCTCGCGCATCTCGTCGAGGAAGTCCGCGACCACGCCCGCGTGCTCGTGGTGTTCCGAAGAATCCCGGCGCAGGGCATCGATTACCTGGCCGGGGTCGGCGTCGAAGCGGCCGCCGACCGTGCGGACCGCGCGCAGCAGCACGATCCGCGTCTGCGCCATCCGCGAGACCTCGTACGGCAGCACACCGCTCAGTACATCGAGCACCAGACGCCGCCGCGTCGCGCCCGCAAGGGCCTTCTCGCGGCGCCAGGAGCGTTCGGGGTCGTCCTCGTCCATGAAGTGCTCGATCAGCGGCTCGGCGACCACCCGGTACGGGTTCAGGATCCCCGGCTGGGCGTTGAGCAGGTTGATCGGCCGCGCGTACGGCCGCAGCTCCGGCAGGTCGCACAGCCGCGACAGGGGGCCGGACGGGTCGAGGATGGTCCAGTTCGCCCCCGCGCGCAGCGTCTTGTAGACGATGCCGCCGCCGAGGAACGACTTACCACCACCCAGGCCGGCCACCATCGCGGTCAGGCCGGAGGCGTCGCGGATCTCCTGGGCCATCCACGGGTCCCAGGCCACCGGGCGCCGGGTCGCCGTGCACGTCTCGCCGAGCAGGATGCCGCGGCGGTCGCCGACCTCCGCGGTCGCCGTCGGGACCGCCGAGGACGCCCAGACCACCGAGCCGCGGCGCATGTACGCCGCCGATGCGAGGGGCTCGCCCGGGATGAACTCGCGGGCCATCGCGTACTGGGCCTCGGGGTGCTCGATGGCGATCTTCGGCTTGTACAGGTCGAGCAGCTGCTGGGCCAGGCGCAGCGCGTCGCGCTCGGTCGGACCGGACACCGCCAGCCGCCACCAGGAGCGGACGCGGGTGGCCAGCGCGGTGAAGCCCGACGTCATCTCGTCGTCGATCTCCAGCACGCGGCCGGCCTGCCGGGACAGCGACTGCGGTGGTTCGAGCTCGTGCTCGTCGGTGTAGTGCTTGACCTGCGAGCGGACCTTGTTCATCTGCCGCTGCAGTTCGCTGGCGACCTCTTCAGGGCGCCGGACGTAGATCCGCGCGGACACCTCGACCGCGGCGGGCAGCCGGTCGGCGTGCTGGATCCACGGGTCGTCGACCTCGGGGATCTGCAGGCCGTGCATCTGCCCGACGGTCAGGATCGCCAGGTGCCGCGAGACGCCGGCGTTGGAGCCGGTGCGGCCGCGAACGGTCACCGTCGGCGCGTACGGGTCGGCGTAGTAGTCGGCGGCGTCGGTGAAGCTGGCCAGGTCCTCCGGCTCCCACGCGGCGCCCGGCACGGCGGGCATGTTCCGCGGGGCGGGCAGGCCCAGCGAACAGGACCGGTGCATCAGCCAGGACATCTCCTCGGCGTGCACCGGACGGCCTTCCAGCCCGGCGCTGCCGATGACCTGGTCGAGGTGCTCGACCTCGGAGTCCAGCGCGGTCAGCTCGGCGTCGACGGCTTCGGGCAGGATCTTGCGCAGCACCGGCGCGGCGCGTTCGACCGCGCGGTCGACCATCCGGCGGGTCTGTACCTGGACCCCGAGGTAGACCTCTTTTTCGGCCATCGAGCGGCCCATCAGCTGCTGCTGCTCGCCGATCAGGTAGTCGTCGAACGACAGCGCGCCCGGGACGTCGCCGGGGCGGTTGTGGGCGTTGTAGACGTGCGCCTCGGCCCACATCCGGATCGGGTACGGCCGGTTCGTCACGCGCAGGTGCAGCCAGCGGCCCTGCAGCTCGGCGTACTGGCCGGCGATGGCCGCGATCAGGTCGCGCCGCTGGGAGTCCGAGCGGAACGACCAGCGCTGCGGCGCCAGCCGGTACCACGCGTAGACCTCGACGCCGGTGCGGACCAGGTGCCCGTCGATGCTTCGCACCGCGATCGACGGGGTATATGCGGGAATCGCCTGCTCACCGGGCAGGCGCGCCTTGTTCCCCGAGCCGTTGCGCGACGCGCGGACCTGCTCGGGCGGTTGCCATCCGCCCGAGTGCGTGTCCCGACCCCGTTTTCCTCGGCTACCGCCGCGACCGAACAACGACTACCTCCCGGCCCGAGCCGAGTTGCCCCGGCTCCGGCGCGCTCGTGGTGTTCCCTGGACTGCCACACCCGGCGGCGACCCGCCGTGGTGCTGGTACTGCCGCCTGCGGCGGTGCTTCGGCAGCGGGCGCTCGACCCGCACCCGAACGCGGCTGGCGCTGACCGCGCCCCCGGTGCCCGTGGTCCGTACCCGCGGCGTGTTCAGCTCGCGGCCCGCCATCGCGACCACGGTGCCGAGCGGGCGCTCGTGGCTGATCTTGGCCGTGAGCAGCCGGGTGATCACGATGGTGGCGACGAACGCCCACGCCGTCGAGAAGAACCCGAAGCTCCACCCCGCCCAGCGTTCGACGCCGAGGACGACGAAGAACGCCGGGATGCCGATGAGCCAGGCGACGTACCGGGCTCTCCAGGGAAAAGTCGCTTTCGGCGGGCCGAGCCACACGGCGTCGACCCGGTACACCTCGTCATCGGTCCTGATGCGCACGCGGGCCCGCCTCTCAGCCGGTGAACAGGCCGGCGATCCACTGGCCCACGTTCACGCCCGCGCCGCTGACCGCGAGACCGATGATGGCGAGCGCGATGACCACGCCGGCGAGCCGGCGCATGACACCGGCGTTGTCGCCCTTGCCGCCGCCCAGCCACAGGAGCAGGAGCGCGACGGACAGCAGCACCAGGGGGATGACGTTGTCGAGCAGCCACTGGCGCACGTTCCCCGTGCCCAGTTCGCCGGCGGCCAGCGTGTCGAGGGTGGTCAAGGTCATCATCGTGATACTCCCGGTGCGCGGTGGGGGCCGCGCGATTCTGGCTCAGGCGGTGCTTCGAACAACATCATGGGGGCTACGAGGGGTAGTGGTCAAAGTGCACAGCGTAGAGACCGGCTGGCTCGTCAACCGGCGTGATGCGGATGGCACACGAAATCTCCACGCCCACCATCATCGCGGCAAGGGCCCTCGGGTTGAACCCCGGCCACCCATACTTCTCAGTGTGCTGACGAACTCACCCCACTGCCCGGGATTTGCTCACTGTGGGTACTGATTTCCCGGCCGTTGTGCGGCCTGGAACAGTGTTGCATGACACGAACGGCCGCGTCCCCCGAGTCCGCTCTGTGACGACCGTCGGCCGGTCGGCACCCATGTCGATCTTGCTCGCGAGTGCTGTCCGTCACGGGGTGCCCGATACTTCACAACTTTTTCACTACATAGCGTGATCTTGAGCCATCAGTCAGCTCCGGGGGCGGCGGAAGACGCCGTCCGGAAAGGCGCCGGCTTCGACGATCCGGCGGCTGAGCCCGCGGCCGAGCTCTTCGAGCCGGGCGGCCCGCTCGGCACCGAGGTGGTCCCACGGCCCCCGCGACGCGGATTCGGTAGCGATCTCGACGGCGTCGCGGACGGCCGCGCCCGCGTCGGTGAGCCCGCCGTCGGCGTCGAGGATCCCGCGGCCGGTGAGGGCGGCCTCGGCGGCCGTCCACTGCTCGTCGCTCCAGCCGCGGGTCAGCTTGGCGGCGTCGACGGCGAACCCGCGGCCGGTGGCGACGTGGGTGATCAGGGCGTCCAGGCCGCTCAGGCCGTTCAGGACCAGGGCGGCGACGTGGCCGTCGCCGCGGTACTCGCGCAGCAGGGTGATGGCGTGCCAGAGGACGAGGTGCGGCTCCCCCGGCCAGTCGAGCCCCGCGTGCGCGGCGTAGAGGGGACGTCCTTCGCCGGTGCACCCGGCGGCGGCTTCGCGCGCGAGTTCGGCGGCCTCGGCGACCTCGTCGCTCTTCACGTGGTCGCCGAGCAGGCGGGTCAGGGCCCGGTCGGTGCCGTCGAGCCGGGCGTCCAGGACCTGCTCCGGCGTCGCCAGCGTCCAGGCGCGCGGGATCACGCGGGCGACGACCTCGGGGTTGAAGTTGTAGAAGGTGGCCGCGACGACCTCGGGCCCGACGGCCCCCATGGCCGCGGACCGGCTCGCGAAGTACGGCATCCGGCCCGGCCGGAGCCCGGCGCCGGTGAGCGCGGCATCGACTTCGGGCGCGAAGTACGTGAAAGCGTGCAAGGAATCGAAAGCCGACTTGAACCGCTTCTCGTCACCCGCCATGCCCGAACCCTACTACCGGGTAACCACCGGCGAAACCTTCTTCCGCGGCCGGAAGAAGGTGGGGCGGACGAGCTGGCATGTAAGCCGGATCCTGTTCCCCGGTCGCCTTGCGGCTCGCGGGGCGGCGGCCATCCATCTCGGCCTGCCGTCGCCGGCAGGCTCCAGCGGCCTACCCGCAGGCTCGGACGGGCCGTCCTCGAACGCCTGCGCAGGAGCCCGGAGGCTCCCTCTTGGCCTTGCTCCGGGTGGGGTTTACCTAGCCGTCCCGGTCACCCGGGACGCTGGTGGTCTCTTACACCACCGTTTCACCCTTACCCCCGTCCAGGACGGGGGCGGTCTGTTCTCTGTGGCACTTTCCCGCGGGTCACCCCGGGTTGCCGTTAGCAACCACCCTGCCCTGTGGAGTCCGGACTTTCCTCGGGCCGGGTCGCCCCGGCCCGCGGCCGCCCTGCCAGCTCGTCCGCAGGCTGGATCGTAGCTCAGTAACCGGCCACCGCCTCGCTGTGGTGGCGGGGCCGGACTGCGGGCGGGGACTCGGCCGGCACCGGGTGCTGGCGGGCCAGTTCGGCGGTCCAGTGGAGGACGGCGGCGGGGCTGTCGAGGCCGATCAACCCGACGAGCCGGCCTTGGTGGACGAAGCCGGTGATGGGCCGGGTGCCGGGAATCGGCGACTCGAGCAGCACCGTGTCGGTCCCCAGCGACGGCCGGCCGGCGACCTGGATCCGGACGCCGTGCTGCTCGGACCAGTAGCGCGGCACCGGCGTGTAGGCCGGGGACCCCTGGGGTCCGGCGAGGAGGTTCTCGGCGGCGGCGCGGCTCATCTCGACGGCGTTGAGCCAGTGCTCCTCCCGGTGCGGCGTGGGGCCGAAGCGGAGGTTGGGCCAGCGGGCGACGTCGCCGGCCGCGACGATCGTCGACGAGCCGACCACGTGGCAGGTCGGCGCGCAGACGACGCCGTCGTCGAGCGGCAGCTTGGCGCCGCGCAGCCAGGACACCGCCGGGACGCTGCCGACGGCGACGACGACGCAGGCGACCTCGAGGGCGCGGCCGTCGGCGAACTCGAGGCCGACGTGCGTGGGCGCGGGCCGCCAGCGGCGGATCGTGGTGCCGAGTTCGAGGCGGACGCCGCGGGCGGTGTGCAGCGCCGTGAGCCAGTCGCCGATGTCGGGACCGAGGACATCCGCGAGCAGGGCTCTCGCCCGGCCGAAGAGGACGACCTCGCGGTTCATCTCGCGCAGGCTGGAGGCGACTTCGCAGCCGATGAAGCCGTCGCCGATGACGGCGACCGGGCCGGGGTTGGAGGCCAGGGCCCGCTGGAGGGCGATCGTGTCGGCCAGGGTGCGGACGACGACCACGCGCGGGTGGCCGTGCGGCGCGCCGGGCATCCGCCGCGGTTCGACGCCGGTGGCGATGATCAGGCCGTCGTAGTGCAGTTCCTCGTCGCGGAGGTGGACGACCTGCCGGTTCGGCGAGAGCGCCGTGACCGGCGTGTCGAAGCGCCATTCGGCGTCGACCGCGAGGGGGTCGGCGAGCAGGGTGTCGGCGCGGCTGACCGCGCCGGTCAGCAGCTGCTTGGACAGGGCCGGGCGGTGGTAGGCGATGTCCGGTTCGGCACCGAGGACGACGACTTCGCCGTCGAACCCGAGCTCGCGCAGCCGTTCGGCCGCGCGCAGGCCGGCGAGGCCGGCTCCGGCGATGACGATGCGTTCGCTCATCGGGTGGCTCCCAACAGGTGGATGGCTCTCATCGGGCAGGCGCGCGCGGCGGCCTGGACGTTCGGGACCAGCTGGGCACCGGGGCGCTTCTCGTACGCGAGCTGCCCGTCCAGGCCGAGCTGGAAGACCTGGGGCGCCTCGGACTGGCAGACCCCGTAGGCGTGACAGCGCTGGCTGTCGACGTCGACGCGCACGGTGGCCGGTTCCGGGCCGTCCTCGGCGGACGGCGGCGTGACCAGCCCGGCGCGGGCGAGCACCTTGGCGGGCAGCACGCGCAGCACCGAGAGGAGCACCGGCGGGACGAGCAGCGTGATGCCGGCGAGCCAGACGACGGCGAGGTGCCCGCTCGCGATGGCGCCCAGCCAGGCGTGCACGGCGAGCAGGCCGATGGCGAGGTACCCGACCTGGTGGAAGCGCAGCCAGCGGCCGCCGACGGCGCCGCGGCGCAGCCCCGCGGTCACGGACACGGCGATGACGAGCTCGAGGCCCACGATGCCCAGCGCGTGCCGCGGGGTGCCGTCGTAGAACGGCAGGAGCAGGTCCGCGACGCCGAAGGGGTCGTCCTCCAGGAAGAGGAAGGTCAGCCCGTGCAGGGTGCCGGTGGCGAGGGTGAACGCGGCGAGCACGACGTGCCCGGTGCGGATCGCGTCCTGGCCGCTGAACCGGCGGACCCAGCCGGTGGCGGCCAGCACGCCCCAGCACAGCGTCAGGCACATGCAGAGGTAGGTGAGGCGGCCGGACAGCGCGGCCGCCTCGGTGATCCCGGTGTCGTGCGGCGACACCGGGATCAGCGCGGCGGAAAGGGACATGGGGCGGCTTACCTCCGGGTGCGCGGCGAGGTCCTGCCGGGGGTTCCGAGCAGGCGGAGCAGGCCGAACGTGGCGACGGCGGCGAGGGCCACGAACACGGCGCCGGCAGCGATGGCACCGCCGCCGAGGGTGTCGTCCTCGGTGGCGGAGACGAGCAGGGACGTGGTCTCGGCGAGCCCGGTGCTCTCGAGGAGCGTCAGGTGCCCGAGCGAGGTGTCGACGGCGGTCTGGGCGAACGCGCGGACGTCGTCGTCGCGGGTGCCCGCGCGGACGTCGGAGGCGAGTGCGAAGAGCGTGCCGTACTCGGCGCGGAGGCGGTTGACGTAGGCGCGGTCGAACGCGTCGCCGGAGTCGGCGGCGATTTCGTCGGCCCAGCGGCGCTCCTGGCCGGTCGGCTCCCCCGGCAGGGTGACGGCGAGCCGGTCGGCGACCGCGCGCAGGGCGACGTCGAGGCGGGCCTGGTCGTCGGCGATGCGGACGGCGACGGCGCGCACGCGCCGGTTGGTGGCCCGCTCGACGGCGAGCCTGCTCGACGGCACGGCCCACAGCGTGTGCTGCTTGAGCCGGGTCAGCAGGGCGCGGTCGGACTGCTGCAGTTCCCCGGCCGAGGCCGGCACGGCGCAGCCCAGCACGAGCGCGGTCGCAGCGGCCAGCAACGCCACGAATCGGAGCGGCATCCCCGTTTGTCCCTTCGCAAAGGAGTCCTCACCTCCTGTTACGGAGGGAAGGTGCGATCCGGTTCTCGCCGTCACCTTTTAGTGACCTGTGACGTGCATCACAAGACACATTGTGAACCGATCCACCGCGACGCTCACGGACACTGCGTCGAATTGAGTCCTGAAACTAATGCATATGGCCTATTAAGTGATTTTGCGCTACGCTCCGATGACCCCACGGTCCGCCAGTCAGGTGAGGTTGCGAGCTTTATGGAAGCACCCGGAAGAGAAAGTCGCGGCCACGTCGGCTACGCGACGTCTGCGACCGCGGTCGAAAGCGGCCCCGCCGCGCGAGACGACCTCGTCCCGCTGCTCTACAAAGACTTCCGCGCCACCCTGTTTGCGCAGGTCCTGTCCCTGACCAACCATGATCGGCAGTGGACCGAAGACGTGGTGCAGGAGACCATGATCCGCGCCTGGCAGCACTCCGACACGCTCGAGCGCGAGCCCGGAATGCTGCGCGGATGGCTGCTCACGGTGGCCCGGCGGATCGTCATCGACGGCTGGAGGAATCGCCGCGTCCGCCCGCAGGAGGTCGCTCTGGACATCCCGGAAAACGCCGAGTCCACAGACCGCGCGGACAGCTCGTTAGCGGCGCTAACGATTACTCGGGCATTGCGGGAACTGGACGCCAAATATCAGTCGGTCATCTACGAGACGTATCTCGCAGGAAACACCGTTCGACAGGCAGCGGAAATTCTCGGAATTCCGGAGGGAACCGTCAAATCGCGGTTGTACACGGCGATGCGGCAATTGCGGAAAGCGCTCGGGGAAGTGACGATCCGATGAGGGGGCGGAAAGGGGAAGCCGCGGCCTACGGGCTCGGCGTCCACGACGATCCGGAAGAGTTCGAGGCCCACCTTCGGGGCTGCGCTCGCTGCCAGGGCCGGGTCGACCGGTTCACGCCGGTGACCGGCGCGCTGGCCGAGGCGGTGCGGCTCGGCTACCTGCCGCCTGGCGACGGTGCGGCCCGGCGCCGGAAGTCGGCGGGGTCGACGGCCCTGCGGGGGCCGGTTGCCGGCCCACTCCTGCTGCTCGCGCTCGGCGTGGCCGCGATGGCCCTCTGCGCGCACCGGCCGGCCGTCGGGAAGGTCCGGTTCGCAACCGCTGCGTCCATCGTCTCCCCTGGTCAGGTCGTGGCCGGTACCGGCCGCGGTCCACGGTCTCTCCCGTGGTCGGCCGGTTTCCAGTAGTCTGCCCCAACCCAACATGAAAGTCCTTACGGTGGATACCGAAGTAAATCCTGAGCACCCCGTCAGCGGGGCTTCGGTACCGAAGCGTCCCGCCCCGCGGCTCCCCGGCCGCGAACCCGAGCTCAGCCGCCTGACCAGCCTCTTCCCGGTCGTACTGGACGGCGCGGCCGCCAGCGCGGTGCTGGCCGGCGAGTTCGGCATGGGCAAGAGCGCCACCCTGCGGACCACCGCGGCGCTGGCCTCGGACGCGGGCTTCACCGTCGCGACGGCCACCGGGTCGCGGCTGGAGAGCCACCTGCCCGGTGGGATCGTCCGCCAGCTGGCCGACGCGCTCGAGGAGCCGGGTGTGCCGCCGCGCCCGCCCGTCGCCGAGCTGTGCGGGACGGCCGGCGAGAGCGAAGCGCTCGACCTCTTCTTCCGGGTCGTCCGCGACGCCACCGAGCGGGGTCCGCTGTTCCTCGGCATCGACAACATCCACCTGGCCGACGCCTGGTCCATGCGGTGCCTGGCCTACCTCCGCAACCGCGTCCTCGACCTGCCGGTGCTGCTCGCCCTGACGTCGGTCATCGGCTATCCCCAGCACCGCGAGGTCGCGCTGCTGGACATGGTGGGGAGCACCCCGCTCACGATCACGCTGACCGGCCTCGGCGACGCGGCCGCGGCGGAAATCCTCGGCCTCGCCCCCGGGGAGCTGGCCTCCGCCTGCCGTGAGGCGACCGGCGGCAACCCGGTGCTGCTGCAGGCGCTGCGGCCGCGGCTGCTGCCCGGCGCGGACCCGCACGAGCTCGGCTCGTCGCTGATCGGGCAGGTGCTCACCACGCGGGTGCAGGAGTTCCCGCACACGCCGGCCATCCTGCACGCGGCGGCGATCCTCGGCGAGGACGCCGGGTTCGACCTGCTGGCCCGGCTGGCCGGCGTCGACGAGCTCGACGCGCTGCAGGCGATCGACACCCTGGTCCGGCTGCACGTGCTGAACAACAGCGACCAGCCGACCCTGACCTACTCGTTCGTCCGCAACTCGCTGCTGAAGGACATGCCGCAGACCACCCGGGCGGTCAACCACTCCCGGGCGGCGAAGCTGCTGACCGAGGCGGGGGCGCCGCCCGAGCGGGTGGCCGCCCACCTGCTGGAAGCGACGTCGATCCGGATCCCGTGGGCGGTGGACGTGCTGCGGCTGAGCGCGCGCGACGCCGTGTTCTCCGGCCGGGCCGAGCTGGCCGCGCGGCACCTGCGGCGGGCCCTGGAGGAGCGGCTGACGTCCGGGCGCCGGATGGCCGTGCTGCTGCAGCTGGCGCACGCGGAGTTCCAGTTCGACCCGCCCGGCGCGGCGAAGCGGGTCCGGGAGGCCGTCGACACCGTCGGCAACCGCGAGACGGCCGCGTACATCGCCACCGCGATGCTCCTGTCGCTCTGCGGCGGCCAGGACGCCCGGCTGGGGATCAGCGCGGCGGGGCAGATCGCGGCGCGGCTGGACGCGGGCGGCCCGGACGCCGTGTGGCCGCTGCTGTGCATGACCTACCTCGCCGAGGCCGGCAGCAGGCTCGGCCCACCCCCGGAGTTCCGCGACTTCGAAGAGCAGTGGGCCCCGCTGACCGACCCGGCGGCCCAGCGGAGCCGTTCGGCGCTACTGGCGCTGGACGCCGTCCGCAGCGGCGAGTCCGCGCCGGACGCCGTCGGGCACTTCGCGGACGCGCTGAGTCAAGCCGGGGCTCCGCCCCGGGCCGGGGGCTCCGCCACCCGGAACCCCCGAGGAGTGGTCGGCGACGACGGCGAGCTCTTCGAACAGCACTACTTCTTCACCCTGGCGACGGCGGTGCTCGCGGACGAGCCGGCCCACGTCGACCGGCTGTGCCGGGTCCTCGACGTCGAGCGCGAGCCGTGGGACGTCCACGTGCCGCACGGCGCGCTCCCCACCCTCGCCCGCGGGATCGCCCTGCAGGCCAGCGGCGACCTGCAGCGCGCGAGCGTCCACTTCGAATCGCTGCTGCGCCGCTTCGACGAGCGCGGCGGGACGACGACCTGCCCGGTCGGCGTGCTGTGCGCGGCGAAGCTCGTCGAATGCTGGGTGGACCTGGGCCGCTTCGAGGCGGCGACGTCGCTGCTGGACCGGATGGACTTCGTCGCCAGCCAGGGCCTGTTCACCCACACGTACCTGCTGTACGCGCGCGGCCGCCTGCGCGTCGCGACGGGGTACACCCGCTTCGGGTTCGAGGACCTGCTCAGCTGCGGCCGGCGCCTGGCGCACCAC
The DNA here is from genome assembly GCF_046548995.1 of Amycolatopsis sp. lyj-109. Lineage (NCBI taxonomy): Bacteria > Bacillati > Actinomycetota > Actinomycetes > Pseudonocardiales > Pseudonocardiaceae > Amycolatopsis > Amycolatopsis sp. lyj-109. The sequence goes on along the minus strand of NZ_JAJPWR010000003.1, from coordinate 497,295 downwards.
GGCATGCGGTTCCCCGGGTTCGTGCCGTGGCGGGCGCACGCGGCGCGCGCGGCCCTGGCCCTCGGCCAGACCGACGACGCGGCCCGCCTGGCCGAAGAGGACATCAACGCGTCGGCCCGCTGGGGCGCGGCCCGGCCGCTGGGCACGGCGCTCACGACACTCGGGCTGGTCCGCGAGGACGACGAGGCCGACCGGGCGCTGCAGAAGGCGATCGCGACGCTGCGGTCGTCACCGGCGCGGCTGCAACTGGCGACGGCGCTGACGGAGCTCGGCACGCTCCAGGCACGGCACGGTCAGTCCGAAAAGGCCATCGAGACCCTGCGGCAGGCGGTGGAGCTGAGCGAGCAGTGCGGAGCGCGGCCGCTGGCCCGCCGCGCGGCGGAGGAGCTGCGCTCGTCGCGGCGGGCACTGACGCCGGCGAAGGACAACGAGCACGGGTTGACCCGGCAGGAGAACCGCATCGCGGTGATGGCGGCCCAGGGGTTGACCAACCGCGAGATCGCGACGGCCCTGCACCTGACGCGGCGGACCGTGGAGCTGCATTTGTCCGGTGCGTACCGGAAGCTGGGGATCCCGGGGCGGGCGGAGCTGAACGGGGCGCTGGCGAAGTCTTCGCAGCGGGCGGACGGTCGCTGAGCCTCGAACGGCTGAAGTCCACTTCGGACTCCCACTGCGCGGGGGCGCCCCCCGTATTCCACGCTACCCGGGAGCACCGACAGAATCGGGCCGCAGTTAGCGTGAACGCGTGAACCTCCTCGCGGGCGCGGCCAGCCTGCTGCTCCTGGCCGGCGTGCTCGTCTTCGCCATCGTCCGGCCGCGGGGGTGGCCGGAAGCCGTCGCCGCGGTGCCGGCCGCCGGGATCGCCCTCCTGCTCGGCCTGGTGCCGCCCGCCGCGGCCGGGGAACGAGCCGTCGAAATCCTGCCCACCCTGGGCTTTCTGGCCGCGATCCTGCTTTTGTCCTTTTTGGCCAGTGTCGACGGCGTCTTCGCCTGGCTCGGCAACCGGCTCGCCGAGGCGTGCCACGGCCGGCCGCGGCGCCTGCTGGTGCTCACCTTCGCCGCCGCGGCCGGGGTCACCGCGATCCTCAGCCTGGACGCCACCGTCGTGCTGCTCACCCCGGTGGTCCTCGCCACCGCTGCCAGCTTGGAGCTGCCCGCGCGGCCGCACGTCTACGCCTGCGCGCACCTGGCCAACTCGGCGTCGACGCTGCTGCCGGTGTCCAACCTGACGAACCTGCTGGCCTTCGCCGCGTCCGGGCTGACCTTCGCCGGGTTCACCGCGCTGATGGCGTTGCCGTGGCTGGTCACGATCGCCGTCGAACTGCTGGTGTTCCTGCGGTTCTTCGCCGCCGACCTGCGGCCGCGCGAGACGCCCGAACCGCGGCAGCACCTCGAGACGCCGACGTTCGCCCTCGTCATCCTCGGCCTCACGCTCGCCGGGTTCGCGGTCGGGCAGCTCGGGCACGTCGAGCCGGTCTGGATCGCCGCGCTGGCCGCGCTGATCCTCGGCGTGCGCGCGGTGGCGCGGGGCAAGATCCGGCCGTGGCAGCTGGTCACCGAGGCCGCGCCGCAACTGTGCCTGTTCGTGCTGGGCCTGGCCGTCGTGGTCGAGGCCGTGTCGGAGCACGTCCTCGGCGGCGTGCTGCGCGATGTCCTGCCGACGTCGACGGGCCTGGTCGACCTGCTGGTCGCGGCCGGGGTCGCCGCGCTGCTGGCCAACCTGGTCAACAACCTCCCGGCCACCCTCATCCTGCTGTCGGTGCTGGGCCCGCACCCGGCGCCGGGCGTGCTGCTGGCGGTGCTGCTCGGCGTCAACATCGGCCCGAACGCGAGCTACCTCGGCTCACTGGCGACGCTGCTGTGGCGCCGGACGCTCCCGGCACCACCTTCCCCCAAGACGTTCCACGTGCTGGGGGCCCTCACGACCCCGCTGAGCCTGGCCACGGCGACCGTCGCCCTCTGGCTGAGCCTAGGCTTGGCCGCGTGATCAGAACGGCATTACGCGTGATCCACGGGGCATCACGCGTGATTGGAGGGGCATCATGCGTGATTGGAGGGGCATCACGAGCTCGGCGAAGCCGGGCCGGGCTGGTCAGCCGGGCATCGTGATCGTCTGGCCCGGCTTCATCGTTGCGCCGCAGTCGTCCAGCGGGCCGCCGAAACGGTCCGCGGCCACGGCCGGGATCGTCTTGGCCGCGTAGTCCTGGGCCGCCTTGAGTTTCGCCGGGTCCGTCACCGCGTCGCGGCGGACCCAGTCGCCGTTGCGGAGGCCCTCGATCGGGGAGCTGTAGATCAGCAGGTAGTCGCGGTCGAGGCGCGGGTCCAGCGCGATGCCGTTGCCCGCCGCCCAGGGGCCCCACGAGTGGATGAACGTCGGCTTGACCGTGTCGAACACGTAGTCGCGCAGGCCGGCCAGGTCGTTGTCGTGCACCAGGTCGGCGATCGGCTTGTTGACCAGGCCGGCCATGTCGACCAACTCGAGCCGGCTGGTCATCGACGAGCCGCCGAGGTCCGGCAGCAGCAGCGACGCCTTCTGCAGGCCGAGGATGTCGGCGTAGGTGTTGAAGCCGCGGCCGAAGCGGTCGGCCACCAGGCACGCCGTGATGTTCGGGTTCTTCGCGAACTTGTCCGCCGCGGCCGCGAACCCGATGGCCGACGGGACGAACGCGCCCACCAGCACCACGACGATCCCGACGCGCAGCAGCGCCTGCCGGTGCCGCAGCAGCTCACCCGCCGACAGCGTGCCCGCGATGACCGCCAGCGCCCAGATCGGGCTGGCGAACCGGTGCTGGTACATCCAGTCGGCGACCATCACGCCGTACGCGACGATCCCGAGCCCCAGCGGCACCAGCAGCGCGCTCAGCGAACGCCGCCACGGCGCCTTGACCAGCGCGAACACGATCACCAACACCAGCGCGACCACGCCGGCCCAGCCCGCGTAACCGACCAGCTCGAACGGCCGTTTCACGGCGTCGAACCCGGGCAGGCCCTGCTGCTTGGCCACCGACGGGTTGGCCAGCAGCCGCCCGAACTCCGCGTGCCGCCAGACGACGTACGCGCCGAACGGCACGGCGAACGCCGCCACCGACAGCAGCGCGAGCCGGAAGCTCTTCCAGAACAGCCCGGACCGGAGCAGGAGCAGCGCCGCGAGCGGGTACGCGCCCGCGTAGATCAGGCCTTCCGGGCGGGTCAGTGCGGCGAACGCCACCATGACCCCGGACCACAGCGCGACCTTCGGCGTCAGCAGCACGTCCCGCTTCACCGAGACGAACAGCGTCACGCCCAGCGTGACGACCGCGAACGCGAACAGCGAGTTCTCCAGGCCGGAGACGACCCAGATGACGTACGACGGGATCGTCGCCAGCGTCAGGCCGGCGACCAGCGTCGCCAGCCACGCGAACCGGGTGAAGATCTCCTTCGCGGCGAAGTGGCAGGCCGTCAGGACGCCGCCGGTGAACAGCAGGCCCAGCGCCTTCGGGAACAGCACGTAGTCCGGGATGCCGAAGATCGCGCCGTGGTCGAAGAGGCCGACGAGCTTGCCGAGGCCGAGCAGCACCATCCACGTCGGGTCGGAGAAGCCCTCGACCGGCGGCGCGCCCGGCTGCAGCACCGGGCCGAAGCCGTCGGCGAAACTGCGGGCGTAGGAGAAAGTGATGGCGGCGTCGTCGACGATCCAGTGGCCGTAGCGGAGGGCGTGCACGGCGACGGCCGCCACACCGGCGAGCACAGCCAGCACCGGCGCCAGGCGCACGCCCCAGCCGCGGGTGGCCGTGGTGGTGGCCGGGTCCTCGGGGACGTCGCTCGGGGATGTCTCGGTGAGTGCGCTAGCCGTCATGTCCTCGTCACTGTTCCGCCCGCAGGCCTCTGCCGGTGGGATACGCGCGAGGGCGCCCCCTGACTGGGTCCGCACGTCGGACCCGCCACCGCGGCGACGCGGTCGAGACACTGTAGCCAATACCCCATCGGGGGTCGGCCACGCGTCGGGGTTGAGCGTGATCCACCCCACATTTCGCCCACCAGCTCAGTGCCCTCATCAGCGCAGTGCCCTCATCAGCGCAGTGCCGGTCAGGCCAGGTGCGAGGTGTCGTTCACGAGCCGGACCGACGCGTTCCCGTCCGGGTAGAACTCGACGATCGACAGCGCCGCCAGGTCCAGGTGCAGCCGGAACAGCAGCTGAGGCCCGGCGTCGAGGCCCATCCGGAGCAGCGTCTTGATCGGCGTCACGTGGCTGACCAGCACCAACGTCCGGCCGCCGTGCTCGGCGATGAGCTCGTCACGGGCCTTGCGGACCCGCCGGTGGACGACGTCGAAGCTTTCCCCGCCGGGCGGCGGCACCGAGCTGTCGCCCAGCCAGGACCGGTGCAGGTCGGGGTCGCGATCGGCCGCTTCGGCGAACGTCAGGCCCTCCCACTCGCCGAAGTCGGTCTCGATCAGTCCGGGGTGGGTCTCGACCCGGCCGCCCAGCGCGTCGGCGACGGCCTGCGCGGTCTGCTTCGTGCGGGTGAGCGGCGAGGCGATGATCGGGACGACTCCGCCGTCGACGCCGTCGACCAGCCCGTCCATCGCGGCCAGCCGCTTCGCCGCCGCCGCGGCCTGCGTCCGGCCCAGCTCGGTCAGCGGGACGTCGCCGCGGCCGGAGTAGCGGCGCAGCGCCGACATCTCCGTCTGGCCGTGGCGGAGCAGGAGCAGCCGGGTCGGGGTGCCCTTCGCACCGGTCCAGGCCACCGTCGAGCGGTCCGGCTTGCGGGTCGGCAGCTTCGGCAGCGCGGCGGTCCCCTCCGCGGCGGTGCCGGTCTTCGCGGCCTTGCCGGGCCGGCCGGCGGCGGGCTTGCCGGTCGCCGCGTCCATGGCCTCGTTGGCCAAGCGGTCGGCGTGGGAGTTCTGCGCGCGCGGGATCCACTCGTAGCGGACGCGGCCGAAGCCGGCGGCCAGCTCCTTGGCCCGCTCGGCCAGCGGCTGCATGTCCGGGTGCTTGATCTTCCAGCGCCCGGACATCTGCTCCACCACGAGCTTGGAGTCCATCCGGACGTCCACAGTGGACGCACCGAGCTCGGCCGCGGCGGCGAGGCCGGCGATCAGGCCGTTGTACTCCGCGACGTTGTTGGTGACGATGCCGAGGCTTTCCTTGCGCTCGGCGAGGACCTGGCCGTCGCGGTCCTTCACCACCGCGCCGTACCCGGCAGGCCCCGGGTTGCCCCGGGAGCCGCCGTCGGCCTCGATCACGACATGCGACGTCACAGACCCGACTCCAAGGTCCGGACCAGGATCGCGCCGCAGTTCTCGCACTGGATGACGTCGTCCTCCGGCGCGGCCTTGATCTCGTTGACGGTGTTGCGGTCCAGCTCCAGCTGGCAGGCGCCGCAGCGGCGGGCCCGCAGCAGCGCGGCGCCGATGCCCTTGTGCTCGCGGACGCGCTCGTACAGCTTCAGCAGCGGCTCCGGGAAGCGCGGCAGCAGCTTCACGCGGTCTTCGTCGCGGCGGGCGCGGGTGGTGTCGAGGTCCTTGAACGCCTCGTCGCGGCGGGCGATCGCGGCGGCGACCTCGGCCTCGGCCTTGTCGACCTCGGCGCCGGTGCGCTGCGCGTCCAGGCCGAGGGCCTCGCGCTGTTCCATCAGCTCCAGCAGGTCGTCCTCCAGCGCGCTCTGCCGGCGTTCCAGCGACTGCAGCTCGTGCTCGATGTCGGTCATCTGCTTGGAGTTCACCGAGCCGGAGGCCAGGAGCTTGCGGTCGCGGTCCTCGCGGGCGCGCACCGACTCGATCTCCTTCTCCTGCCGGGCGATCTCGCGGTCGAGGTCGGAGGCGGCGGTCTCCACCGACACGCGCGCGTCGCGGCGCTCGCGGGCGGTCTTCTCCCCGGCGTCGATCTCGGCCAGTTCGGGCAGGGTGCGGCGGCGGTGCGCGGTGCGCGAAAGCTCGGCGTCCACCTTGGCGAGCTCGAGCAACTGGCGCTGCACGGCGGGTTCGGCCTTCACGGTGCTCCTCTAAATCGATGTGCGCTCGGCGCGGACGTTCCACGGGTCGGTACACCTCGTGGAGACGTGAACGTCGACGTTACCCGCAAAGGCCCGCGCCACGAGCGCCGAGGCTTGCCCGCACCAGGGCCACTCGCTGGCCCAGTGGGTCAGCCCGACCAGCGCCGGCACCGGGCCCCGGGCCGCGAGGTGCTCACCGGCGGGGTGATGGCGCAGGTCGGCGGTGACGAAGGCGTCGACGCCGGCCTCGGTGGCCTGCTTCAGGTAGGAGTCCCCGGCGCCGCCGGACACCGCGACGGTGCGGATCGGGCGGTCGGCGTCGCCCGCGCCGAGCACGCCGGGCACGGTCGCGGGGAGGGCGTCGGCGACGCGCTGGACGAACGCCGCGAACGGCTCCGCCTCGGGCAGTTCGCCGAGGCGGCCGATGCCGGTGACGCCGTCGGCCTTCGGCTCCAGCGGACCGGTGACGCGCAGCCCGATCGCCTGCGCGAGCGCGTCGGAGACACCGGGGTCGGCGGAGTCGGCGTTGGTGTGCGCGCAGTAGAGGGCGATGCCTTCGCGGATCATCCGGTGCACGAGCGCGCCTTTGGCGGTGTCGGCGGGCACGCCGTGCACGCCGCGGAGCAGCAGCGGGTGGTGGGCGACGATCAGCTGCGCGCCGAGCTCGACGGCTTCGTCGACGGTCTCGGCGACGGGGTCGACGCAGAACAGCACGCGGCCGACGGGCTCGGAGGGGTCGCCGCAGACGAGGCCGACGGCGTCCCACGACTCGGCGAGCTCGGGCGGATAGGCCCGTTCCAGGACGGAGATGACTTCGGAAATGGCGGAAGGCGCGGACACGCGGGGATTTTCGCATGTACCGTCCCGGGCCATGCGCCTTCGGTCCCTGCTCGTCACGGTGACGGCGGTCCTCGCCGCGTCCCTCCTCTGCACGGCCCCCGCTTCGGCTTCGAATCCCTCGCTGCTCCGGCTCACGGACTTGGCGGCCCAGCGCGTCGCGATCGCCGACCAGGTGGCCGCGGCCAAGTACGGCACGCCGTCGCCGATCGACGACCCGGCGCGCGAGCAGCAGATCTACGACTCGGTCGCGGCGCGGGCCCCGGGCCTGGGCCTCGACCCGGCGGCCGCGGTGCGGTTCTTCCGCGCCCAGATCGAGGCGAACAAGCTGGTGCAGCGCGGCCTCTACGCACGCTGGGACGCCCACCCCGCGGAGGCGCCGACGAGCCGCCCGGACCTCGGGCGGATCCGCCCGGTGATCGACGGGCTCAACACGGGCCTGCTGACGGAACTCGCGGCGACGACGCCGGCGCGGGAAGCGCGGTCGTGCCCGGTCGCGCAGCTGGTGACCGCGGAGGTCGTGGACGTCTTCCACCGCTTCGACGCACTGCACGCACGCGCCCTCGGCGAAGCGACGTCGGCGACCTGTCTCTCGCAAGGCGGCTAGATCGCGCGTCGCAGATTCGTCGACGCTCACCAACCCGAGCGCCCCAAGGCGGCCTTCGGTGCGTCTGACGCACCGAAGGCCGCCTTGGGTGCGTCAGACGCAACCAAGGCCACATTGGGGCGCTTGAGCCGAGCTGCTGTCAACGAACCAGACGCGCGCCAGCGCCTGCGCAACCCGCGGTCCCCGCGCGCGTCCGTACCGGCGTGACGAGGACGAAGTGGATGATCGCCGCGGCCGTTTCGGCCGTGGCACTGGCCGCGGCCGGAGTGCTCGTGCTGGGCACCGACGGTGCGACGGCGGACGGGATCGTGACGGCGATCCACCCGGACGGCCTGGTGGAGTGGTCGGACGCCCGGTTCGTCAAGGCCGAAGAGAACGGCAACTACGCCGAACCGGTCCCGGGCACCGCGCACCAGGCGGTCCTGGCCGGCGACGTGAAGATCTTCACGGGAGTCGGCAGCTGGTGCGCGTCGGCGGCCGCGGGCCTCGCGACGAGCCTCGACGGCACGGGTGCCAACCCGTGCACCCGCGCCGAGTTCCTGGCGACCACCCCGCAGAGCCTGTACGCGGTCAAGATCGCGGTGAAGGGCGACGTGGTCACCAGGATCGCGGAGTACTACCACCCCTGACCCTGGACCGGGGGCGCGGTTGGGGGCGCCCCGGCGGCACCGGGCCGCCGCGGGCGCCGGTGGGATCAGTTGCAGTTGCCGCAGCAGCCGCAGCCCTGACCAGTGCACTTCGAGCAGCACCCGTGCATGATCGCTCTCCTTCCGGTTCGCGTCCTCGCCCGATCGACGCTAAGTGCGCGCCGCGGGCCGCGGATACCGCCGAGCGGGCGGGTGACGGGGTGAACCCGGTGGTTACGCTCGGGGCGTGACGCACATCGTCTTCGTCTGCTCCGGCAACATCTGCCGTTCCCCGATGGCCGAGCTGGTGTTCCGGGCCGAGCTCGACGACGCCGGTCTCGGTGACGCCGTCCGCGTCACCAGCGCGGGGACCGGTCCGTGGCACGCCGGGGAGCCCGCCGACAAGCGCGCCCGTGCGACGCTGAAGGCGCACGGCTACCCGACCGCCCACGTCGCGTCCGAAGTGTCGGACGAGGACCTCGCCGCCGATCTGCTGCTGGCCGCCGACGAGGGGCACCTCGAATTCCTGCGCGCCCGGGCCGGCGATCCGGCGAAGGTGCGGCTGCTGCGGTCGTTCGACCCGTCGGCGCCCGAAGGCGCCGAGGTTCCGGACCCGTACTACGGCGGCGACGACGGCTTCGAAGAGGTCCTCGGCATGATCCGGCGCGCGGTGCCCGGCCTGCTCGACTGGGTCCGCACTCAGGCATGATCGGCATCACAACCGGGCTCCGTACTGTCTCCCCGTCCCCGGCGATATCCCCTCCGGCATCGTCATCGATGAGGGGATTCACGTGCTCAAAAGGATTTCGGGCGTTCTCACGCTCGTGACGGCGGCGGGGGTACTGGCCGCCGCGCCTGCCCACGCGGTCACCGGGGGAAGCCAAGCCGCCGACGGAACGTATTCGTTCGTCGCCAAGGTGAACACCGCCGGCCGGGCCTGTACCGGGTCGCTGGTCGCGCCGCAGTGGGTGCTGACCGCGTCGACCTGCTTCGGGGGCTCGGTGCCAGCTGGTCCGCCGCCGGCGGCGGCCACCGTGACCGTCGGCGGGCGGACCGCCCCGGTCACCGCCCTCGTGCCGCGGACCGACCGGAACCTCATCCTGGCCCGGCTGGACGCGCCGGTCTTCACCGTCGCGCCGGTCGCCCTGGCCAAGACCCCGGTGCAGACCGGTGAGGTGCTGCGGATCGCCGGCTGGGGCCGGACCGCGACCGACTGGGTGCCGGACAAGCTGTCCACCGCGAACTTCACGGTGCAGTCGAGCACCGCGACGACGCTGGCCGTCACGGCCGGCGCGACCACCTGCAAGGGCGACGCGGGCGGCCCGGCGCTGCGCGAGACCGGCGGCGCGGCCGAGCTGGTCGCGATCAACGCCGCGTCGTGGCAGCACGGCTGCATCGGGGAGACCGAGACCCGCCAAGGCACCACCGAAACCCGGCTCGACGAGATCGCCGACTGGGTCCGGGCGCAGATCCCGCCGTACGCCATCCGCAACTTCAACGGCCTGTGCACCGGCGCCGGCGCCCCGGCGACCACCGCGGTCTGCGCTCCGGGCGCGGCCGGGCAGCAGTGGGCCCTCTCCGGTGACGGCACCGTGCGCACCCCGGACGGGCGCTGCCTCGGCGTGACCGGGACGGCGGTCGGGACCAGCGCGTGCACGGCCGGCCCGGAGCAGCAGTGGCGGTTCCCCGGCGACGGCACCCTGCGGACGGCGGCCGGCGCCTGCGCCGACCTCGGCAGCAACGCGGCGGGCACGCCGCTGCTCGTCACCGAGTGCGTAGCCGGCAACCTGAGCCAGCAGTGGTTCCTCAAGGGCGACGGCACCCTGCGCAACAACAACGGCCTCTGCGCCGACCTCGGCTCCAACGCCCAGAAGGCGCCGATCATGATGGTGACCTGTGAGGAGAGCCTCATCAGCCAGCGGTGGGGGCTTTCCGGCGGGGCGCTGATCAACACCAACCGCCTCTGCGCCGACCTGGGCTCCGACGACCCCGGGACGCGGCTGATCATGGTCGCCTGCGAGGCCGGCCACCCCAGCCAGCAGTGGACCACGCCGGGTGACGGCACCCTGCGCAACCACAACGGCCTGTGCGCCGACCTGGGGTCCAACGCGCCGGGCAGCCGGGTGATCACGGCCGTCTGCGTCGCCGGGAACCCGAGCCAGCAGTGGCGGCTGGATCGCTGAGACCGCGGTTCGCCCCGCCGGGCGGTTCGTCCGATCTCCGTCACCGGTGGCGGAGGTCGGCGGGCGGCCCCGGCGGGGCACGGCCTACCGTGGAGGGGTGCGGTTGCGGTTCCTGCTCCGGCCCGGGTGGCTGGCACTGACGGCGGTGGTGTTCACCTTCGCCATCTGCTGCTTCACGCTGCTCTCGCCGTGGCAGTTCGGCCGCAACACCGAGCGCGAGCAGCAGAACGCCGCCCTGGAGACGTCGTTCACCGCGGCGCCGGTGCCGCTCACGCAGCTGCTGCCACCGGGCAGCGTGCCCGGCCCGCACACCGAATGGCACCTCGTCTCGATCACCGGCCAGTACCTCCCGGACAAGGAGGTCATCGCGCGGCTGCGGACGGTCCAGGGCGAAGGCGCCTTCGAGGTGCTGACGCCGATGCGGACCACCGACGGCACGATCGTGCTGGTCGACCGCGGCTACGTCCGGCTGGACAGCAAGTCGGCCGCGCTGCCGTTCGCGCCGCCACCGGCCGGGACCGTTTCCGTGACGGCCCGGGTGCGCGCGGACGAGACCGACCCGAAGAATCGCGACGCGTTCGCCGACGCCTCGACCGGCGGGCGGCTGCAGAGCTACGTCGTCGACTCCCGGGTGGTGGCGCGGGCGGGCGACCTCGACATCCGGCCGGGCTACTTCCAGCTCGACCTCGGCCAGCCCGGCGTGCTCGGCGCGCTGCCGCTGCCGCAGACGGACTCGGGACCGTTCCTGTCGTACGCGCTGCAGTGGATCGCGTTCGGCGCGATGGCGCTGCTCGGCTGGCTGTACTTCACGGTCCGTGAGCTGAAGCCGGGCGGAGCGCTCGACGCGTCCGCCTCTCCGTCGCGCCGCAAGTCCGTCGCGGAGATCCTCGCGGAAGACGAACTCGCCGAAAGTGGCCATCAGAAGTAGGCCGGAAATGGCCCTCTGACGAGGCCACTTGCCTCGGGGATACTCGGGCCATGTTGATCCACCCGTGGGACGCCGCCGCTTCGGACGCCGAGTGGCAGGAGTGGCTGTCCGGGCACGACTTCGGCCAGCTGATCGCCGGCGGCAAAGCCCGCGACCTGCCGGTGGTGACGCCGGCGCACTTCGCGTTCGACGGCGATCGCACGATCGTCACGCACCTGGCCCGGCCGAACCCGATCTGGCCGCTGCTGGAGGAGCACCCGCGGGCGCTGCTGACGGTGATCGGCGACTACACCTACATCCGCGCGGACTGGAACGCGACCGCGGACCCGGCGTATGGGGTCCCGACGTCGTACTACGCGACGGTGCAGCTCGAAGGGGACGTGCGGCTGGTCGACGACCCGGCGGCGAAGGCGGCGCTGCTCGACAAGCAGCTGCGGCACTTCGAGCCGGACGGCGCCCGGGCCCCGGTGAGCGCGGCCCAGGACGCCCCGGATCGGCGGTTGCTGCCGGGGATCCGCGGGATCGAGTTCACGATCACGGGTGTCCGGGCGAAGTTCAAGTTCGGCGGGAACCGGACGGCGGCGGACCGGGAGCGGATCGAGGCGCGGCTGGTGGAGCGGAGTGGACCGTTGGACGAGGAGGCTTCGGCCCAGTTGCGGCGGCGGGGCTGAGCGGGCGAACTCCCCCGCCCTTCCCTGGGGGGCGTCCCAGGTCCAGTCTACCGGCCCCATTCGGCAAAACCGCCGAAAGCGAGCCGAGCGGCGCAACAGTCCACAGCCGACCGCCCTTGTGGACAACGAGCGTCAGCGGCGCCCGAACCCCGCCACCACGGCGACCACCACCGAGGTCGCCCCCGCGAGCCAGCCCACCACGCGCGACAACTCCACCGCGCGCGTCACGTGCCCCGCGTCCGGATTGCGCCCGACTCCCAGCACCGGCAGCTCCAGCACGCCGTGCGGGTACACCGTCCGCCCGCCGACCCGGATCTCGAGCGCACCGGCGAACGCCGCCTCGACGCGGCCCGCGTTCGGGCTCGGGTGGGCGATCGTGTCCCGGCGCCAGGCTCGCCAGGCCCCGCCCGCCGATCCGCCGACCACCGGGGCGGCCAGCACCGTCAACGCCGCCGCGACGCGCGTCGGGACCAGGTGGACCAGCTCGTCGACGCGGTCCACCGCCCAGTGGCCGCGGCGCCCGGCTCGCGACCGGCGCAGCAAGCTCACCGCCCGCGCTCCGAGCAAGCCCGGCACGCCCGCCAGCGCGCCCCAGACCAGCGGGGTCACCACCGCGTCGGACGTGTTCTCCGCCAGCGTCTCCACCGATGCCCGGGACAGCGCGATCGCGCCCAGGCCGTCGGCTACCCGGGGGTCCAGTTCGGACAACGTGGTCCGCGCCGGTTCGAAGCGGCATTCCTCCAGGTTGCGGGCCAGTTCCGTGCCCTGCTGGGCCAGGCCCGCCGCGCCGAGGACGGCCCAGGTCGTCACCGCTGTCGCCGAGGCCTGCACCAGGGGGCGGCCCCGGCTCGCTCGCTCCAGCAGTGCGCCGCCGGCCACCGCCGCGGCCGCGACCAAGACGGCCGATCGGTGTGGGAGGCGGCGGAACGCCGTCACCGGGAGACGCCGGCGGGGGTCGCCGAGGGCGCCGTCGGCCGCCACGCCCAACACCAGTCCGATCGCGCGCGCCGCGCTCACCCAAGCCCCCTGGCGGAAAGAAAGTCCAGTTCCGCCAGGAGGCTACTCGCCCTCGGGGCCACCCTCCGCCACCAGGGCGGCGATCTCGTCGCGGGCCTGGACGACGATGTCGCGCATCGCCCGCTCCGCCCGGTCCGGGTCTCCGGCGGCCACCGCCGCGGCCACCGCCAGGTGCAGTGCCACGGCCTCGGGCTGCGGCTCCGGCGGCATCAGGCCGTGCCCGGTCCGCCCGGTGAGCACCTCCGCGACGACCTCCGACAGCTGCCCGAACATCGGGTTCCGGGACGCGGTGAGCAGCAGGTCGTGGAAGGCGATGTCGAACCCGAGGAACGCCGGGAGGTCACGCGCGCGGGCCGTCCGGGCCAGCCGCTCCCCCAGGGCACTCAGGCGGCCGCGCTCCTCCGGCGTCGCGCGCAGGGCCGCGTACCGCGCCGCGCACGGCTCGATCGCCGATCGGAGCTCGTTCAGGGTGGCGAGCGCCGCCGGGCGGGCCGGGCCGTCGAGCTGCCAGCGGATCAGCCGCGGGTCGTAGTGGTTCCACTCCGCCGGCTCCCGGACGGTCACCCCGACCCGGCGTTTGCTGCTGGTCAGCTGCATCGTCTCGAGCACGCGGACGACTTCGCGGGCCACGGTCCGCGAAGCGCCGAAGCGTTCTTGAAGGTCTTCCGAGCGCAGCACGGTGCCCGGTTCCAGGGAACCGTTCGCGATCGCCGCGCCGAGGGCGTCCAGGACCTGCTCGTGCCTCACCTGATCAATCTAACGGCTGATTCGATTAAGTAGTACTTCATCTTGAATAAGTAGTACTTTTGAGTTTCACTCACCTGGGCACAACGAAGTGGGAGGTGCGGATGACCGTCATCGTGGTGATGGGGGTGTCAGGCTCCGGCAAGACGACGATCGGCACGGCGCTCGCCGAGGCCCTCGGCGTCGAGTACGCGGAAGCGGACACGTTCCATCCGAAAGCCAACATCGACAAGATGACCGCCGGCACGCCGCTGACGGACGAGGACCGCGCGCCCTGGCTCGAGGCCATCGCCGGCTGGATCCGCGAGCACCAGGCCACCGGCGGCGTCGTGACGTCGTCCGCGCTCAAGCGCCGGTACCGCGACGTCCTGCGCAGCGGCGGCGACGTCTGGTTCGCCCACCTGCAGGGCGACCGGGCGCAGCTGGCCGAGCGGATGAAGACCCGCACCGGCCACTTCATGCCCGTGTCCCTGCTGGACTCGCAGCTCGCCGACCTCGAACCCCTCGAGCCGGGCGAGGCCGGCGCCGTCTTCGACAACACCGGTGGCACGCCGGAGGAGATCACCGAAGCCGCGCTGACCGCCTTCCGGGAGCACGCGTGAACGCCGTCCTCGCCGCCGGCTGGACCGGTCACTCCACCCGCCTGATCGTCGCGACCGTCGTCGCGATCGCCGTCATCGTCGTGTTGATCACGAAGGTGAAGCTGCACCCGTTCCTGTCGCTGGTCCTCGGCTCGCTCGCGCTCGGGCTGACCGCCGGGATGCCGGTCGACAAGCTGCTCAAGAGCTTCACGACCGGCGTCGGCAGTACGGTCGCCTCCGTCGGCATCCTGATCGCCCTCGGCGCGATGCTCGGCAAGCTGCTGGCCGACTCGGGCGGCGCCGACCAGATCGTCGACACCGTGCTCGGCAAGGCCCGCGGTGCCGCACTGCCCTGGGCGATGGCCCTCGTCGCGGCCCTGATCGGGCTGCCGATGTTCTTCGAGATCGGCCTCGTGATGCTGATCCCGGTGGTGCTGCTCGCGGTCAAGCGCACCGGGAAACCGCTGATGCTGCTGGGCATTCCCGCCGTCGCCGGGCTTTCCGTGCTGCACGGGCTCGTCCCGCCGCACCCCGGCCCGCTCGCCGCGGCCGGCGCGCTGAACGCGAACGTCGGCGTCACGCTGGCGTTCGGTCTGCTGGTCGGCATCCCGACGCTGGTCGTGGCGGGCCCGCTGTTCGGCAAGGTCGCGGCCCGGCTGGTGCCGGACGCCGTGGCTCCCGAGCGGCTGATCCCGGAACGCGCCGACCCGGACAAGCCGCGTCCGAGCTTCGCCGCGACGCTCACGACGGTGCTGCTGCCGGTCGTGCTCATGCTGGCGAAAGCGCTGTCGGACATCCTGCTGGCCAAGGACAACCAGGCCCGCAAGATCCTGGACTTCGTCGGCGACCCGCTGATCGCGCTGCTGGCGGCCGTGCTGGTGGGCATGGTGCTGCTCGGCCGCCCGGCCGGGCTCGGCCGGGCGAAACTGTCCACTGTGGTCGGTGACTCGCTCGGGCCGATCGCCGGGATCATCCTGATCGTCGGCGCGGGCGGCGGGTTCAAGCAGACCCTGGTCGACGCCGGCGTCGGCGACGTCATCACCGGCCTGGCGAAGGACGCGCACCTCTCGCCGCTGCTGCTCGGCTGGCTGGTCGCGGTGGCGATCCGGCTGGCGACGGGCTCGGCCACGGTCGCGACCGTCTCCGCCGCGGGCATCGTGGCGCCGCTCGCCGCGGGCATGGACCCGTCGCAGAGTGCGCTGCTGGTGCTGGCGATTGGCGCCGGGTCGCTGTTCTTCTCGCACGTCAACGACGCCGGGTTCTGGCTGGTCAAGGAGTACTTCGGGCTCTCGGTCGGCCAGACGCTGAAGAGCTGGTCGGTGATGGAGACGCTGATCTCGGTGGTCGCCATCGCCCTCATCCTCCCCCTCTCCCTAGTGGTCTAAACAACGGCACTTTCACGTGAAAGTGGCGGCCGTTGACATGTGACCTTTTGGTCACCTATGGTCGGGGGGTGCCCGACGACGACCTGGTGTTCAAGGCGCTGGCGGATCCGACCCGCCGGTTCCTGCTCGACCTGCTCTTCGAGCGTGACGGCCGCACGCTCACCGAGTTGGAGACCCAGGTTGAGATGACCCGCTTCGGCGTCATGAAGCACCTGAAGCTCCTCGAGGAGGCCGGGCTCGTCGTCGCCCGGAAGGAAGGCCGCGAGAAGCGGCACTTCCTCAACCCCGTCCCGATCCGCCAGATCCACGACCGGTGGATCGACAAGTACACCGAGCGCCAGGTCACCGCGCTCCTCGACCTCAAGAACGAGCTGGAAGGCGAAGACCCATGACGAACACCGTGCAGGTCCACCGCGTCTACATCAAGGCCACCCCGGAACGCATCTGGGAGGCCATCACCAAGCCCGAGTGGACCGAAAAGTACGGCTACACCGGCCTCGTCGACTACGACCTCAAGGTCGGCGGCAAGCACCGCACCCGGCCGACGCAGGGCTTCATCGACGCCGGGTTCACCGGCGACCTCGTCGACGGCGAGGTCCTGGAGGTCGATCCGCCGCGCAAGCTCGTCATCACCTGGAAGCTGCTGATGAGCCCCGAGGTCGCCGACGAGCCCTACACGACCCTCACCTACGACATCGAGGCAACGAAGACCGCGGGCACCAGACTCACCATCACCCACGACGTCACCGGCGCGCCGAACACGGCCGCGCTGGTCAGCGGGCAGATGGAGGACGTCGACGCCGGGCCGGGCGAGAACGCCGGCGGCGGCTGGAGCTGGATCCTCTCGGACCTCAAGTCGCTGCTGGAGACCGGCGAGATCCTCGTCCCGTAAGGGGTCTGCCGCGGCTTGTCGTGAGTGGTAATTCGGGTTAGAACCCTAATTACCACTCACGACAAGGTGACCACCCTCTCAAGTGCGCTGGGTCGCCGCCTTGAGCGCCGCCTTCGCGGCCTCGGGCGCCCCCAGCGTGTCGAGTCCGAACAACGCCGCCCCCACCACGGGGTTCACGTCGACGACGTGGACCACCGCGCGCGGCGCCACCTTCAGGCACCGCTTCTCGATCTCGGCGATCACCGGCGCGCCGACGCCGGTCAGCACACCGCCGCCGAGGACGATCTCCGGGGCGTCCTCGGTCAGGTCCAGCTCGCGGAGGATCACCGCCGCGAACACGCTGACCTCCTCGACGAACCGCGTCACGATGTCCTGCGCGACCTCGTCCCCGGCCGCCGCGACCTCGAACAGCAGCGGGCACAGGCCGTGGATCGACGCCGGGTCGATCTCCTCGAAGTGCAGGCCCTGCACCACGTCCAGCAGCGTCGGCTGCCCGAAGTAGCGCGCCACGGCAGGCCGCAGGGCGGTAGCAGGGCCGCGGCCGTCCTCGGCGCGCACGGCCCACCACAGCGCCTCTTCGCCGAGGCGGTAGCCGCCGCCCCAGTCGCCGGAGATCTTGCCCAGCGCGGGAAAGCGGTGCACACGGCCGTCCGGGCCGACGCCGGCGCCGTTGATCCCGGCGCCGCACACCACGGCGACGCCCACACCCGCGCTGCCCGCCCGAAGCAGCGCAAGGGTGTCGTTGCCGACGGTCAGGGTGTCGCTCCAGCCCCGGGCCGCGAGGGCCGCGTGCAGCGTCTCCTCCTCCCGGGGGAAATCGAGCCCGGCCAGGTACGCGGAGGTGTGCACGGCTTTCGGCCGCGTCCCGAACGTGGAGTAGGCCTCCAGCACCAGTTCCTCCAGCGCCGCCACACAACCCGCGACGCCGATGTTCTGCGGCGACGCGCCGGGGCCGCGTGAGGACCCCAGCACCACGCCGTCTTCCGAGATCACCAGGACCTCGGTCTTGCTGTTGCCGCCGTCGATCGCGATGATGGCAGGCTTCATCCGCGCGCCCAGGGCAGGTACTCGCGGTTGATCTGCACGAGCGAGTCGGCGAGCGTGTCGGCCTTCGCGTACTGGCCGACCAGCGGGTGCGCCAGCAGGGCGTCGGCGACGCGGTCACGGCCACCCTTCAGCGCCGCCTCCAAAGCCAGGAACTCGTACGCCGCCGTCGCCGAGATCAGGCCCGAGTACCGAGGCTCCACCGGCGGCTGCGGAATCGGCGTCGCACCCTTCGAGTCCACAGTGGACCGGGCTTCGATGACGGCGTCGTCCGGCAGGAACGGGAAGGTGCCGTCGTTGCGGACGTTCACCACGTGCTCCTCGGCCGGCCCGCCCGCGGTCAGCGCGTGCACCAGCTGCACGGCGGCCTCGGAGTAGTACGCGCCGCCACGCTTTTCGAGAGACTCCGGCTTGGTGTTCTGCTCCGGGTCGAGGTAGATCTTCAGCAGCTCTTCCTCGACGTCGGACACGACGTCTGCGCGCGGCCGCTCGGTGCGCTGCTTGGTGACCTGCTCGTCGTGCGCGTAGAAGTACTTCAGGTAGTACGACGGCACGACGTTCATCCGCCGCAACCACTTCTCCGGGACACTCACCTCGTTCGACAGGTAGCCGAGGTGCTGATCGAGCAGCTCCGGCAGCCGGTCGACGCCGTCGACGAGCGCGCCGCGCTCCCAGCTCAGGTGGTTGAGGCCGGTGTGCACGAGCTTGACGTCGTCCGCGCCGACACCCAGGAGCTTCCCGAACTGGCGCTGCAGGTTGATGGCGACGTTGCACAACCCGACCGCGCGATGCCCCTCGTTGAGCAGGGCGCGCGTGACGATGCCGACCGGGTTGGTGAAGTTGACGATCCACGTATCGTCTCCGGCGATCTTGCGGACGCGGTCGGCGATGTCGAGCACCACCGGCACCGTGCGCAGCGCCTTCGCGAGGCCGCCCGCGCCGGTCGTCTCCTGGCCGACGCAGCCGCAGGCGTGCGGGAACGTCTCATCGGACCGCCGCGCCCGCTGTCCGCCGACGCGCAGCTGGATCAGCACGGCGGAAGCGCCGTCGACGCCTTCTTCCAGCGACTGCGTCGTCCGGACCTGCGCGGGGTGCCCGGCGTGCGACAGCAGCCGCTGACTGAACCCGCCGACGGCGTCGGCGCGGTAGGCGTCCGGGTCGACCAGCACGATCTCGTCGACGTCCAAAGTGGACCGGCGGCCGGCGATCCCGTCGATCAGCTCCGGCGTGTAGGTGGACCCGCCACCGACGACTGCCAGCTTCATCCCTTGACCCCCGTGAATGTGATGCCCTTGACGAACGACTTCTGCGCGAAGATGAACAGCACGATCACCGGCGCCATGATCAGCGCGGTCGCCGCCATCGTCATGTTCCACTCGACGTGGTGCA
The DNA here is from genome assembly GCF_046548995.1 of Amycolatopsis sp. lyj-109. NCBI lineage: Bacteria > Bacillati > Actinomycetota > Actinomycetes > Pseudonocardiales > Pseudonocardiaceae > Amycolatopsis > Amycolatopsis sp. lyj-109. Next base: position 478,419 of record NZ_JAJPWR010000003.1, on the reverse strand, counting down.
TGCCGCGGAAGGACGCGATGGCCAGCGAAAGCGGCCAGTGGTCCTGGTCTTCGCCGGTGTAGAGCAGCGGCCCGAAGTAGTCGTTCCAGGTGAACAGGAAGCAGAACATGGCGGTGGCCGCGATCCCGGGCTTGGCCATCGGGATGAGCACGCGGTACATCGCCTGGAACTCGTTGCAGCCGTCGATCTTCGCGGCTTCGAGGTAGTCCTTCGGAATGGTGAGGAAGAACTGTCGGAGCAGGAAGATCGAGAAGGCGTCGAAGAAGAAGTACGGCACGATCAGCGGCACCAGCGTGCCGGTGAGCCCCATCCGGACCCACAGGTCGTACAGCGGCACGACGGTGACCTGCGGCGGCAGCAGCATCGCCGCCACGGTCAGCATGAAGAACAGGTTCTGCCCGCGCCACCGCAGCTTCGCCAGCGCGTACGCCGCCGGGATCGCCGAAAGCAGCGCGCCCGCCGTCGCCAAGGCCGAATACAGCAGGCTGTTGCCGAAGTATTCGAGCAGCGGCGCCTTTTGGAACACCTTGACGAAGTTTTCGAAGTGCCATTCCGTCGGCCACAGACTCGCCGTCATCGCCTGGTCGCTCGCCATCACCGCGGTGAGGAACACGAACAGGAGCGGCAGCATGAAGATCACGCCGAGCGCGATCCCGATCGCGTGCGTGGCGATGAAGGACAGCCGTTTGTCCCAATTGCGCTTGAACCGCACCTTCGGCGGTACGCCCGCTTCGCGCTGCGGCGCTTCGGCCACGGCGGTCATGCGCCCTCCTCTTGATGCTGGGACTTCCGGAGCTGCCGCACGAGAATCCAGGTGAAGCCCGACGAAACGATGAACAGCAGCACCGCCATCGCCGCCGCGTACCCCATGTTGAAGTAGCGGAAGCCCTGGACGTACAGCCAGATCGGATACGTCAGCGTCGAATTCTGCGGCGCGCCGATGAGTTTCGAGTTCCCGGCGACGTCGGCTGTGCCTGCGCTCGCGGAAGCCGCGACGATCGCCTGGGTGAAGAACTGCAGGGCGTAGATGATCGAGTTGACCACGCCGAACAGGAGCACCGGCGAGATCGACGGCAGCGTGACGTGCCAGAACCGGCGGATCGGGCCTGCCCCGTCGAGTTCGGCGGCCTCGTACTGCTCGGTCGGGACGTCCAGCAGCGCGGCCAGGATGATGATCATCAGCTCGCCGGAGCCCCACAGCGCCAGCAGCGTCAGCGCGGGCTTCGACGTCTCCGGGCTGTTGAACCAGAGCGGGCCGTCGACGCCGACGAGCCGCAGGAACCGGTTGACCGGGCCGAACTCCGGGTTGAACACGAAGACGAACGCCAGGGTGGCCGCCGCCGGCGGGGCGAGCGTCGGCAGGTAGCAGAGCGTCCGGACCAGCCCGACGCCCGACTTGAGCCGCGAGATCACCGACGCGATGCCGAGGGAGAACGTCACCCGGCAGACCGTCAGGACGACCACCAGCCACAGCGTGTTGTACGCGGCCGTGCCGACCAGCGGCTCGGTGGTGAACATCCGGATGTAATTGTCGAAGCCGATGAACTGCGGCGGGTTGATCAGGTCGTAGCGGGTGAAGGAGTAGTAAACCGTGGCGATCAGCGGGTAGCCGAAGAAGATCAGGAACCCGAGGAACGCCGGGGCCATGAAGAACAGGACGGTGCGGCGGCGCTTGGCCCGGCGGGCCCCCGCCCGCACCTTCGCAGGTGCGGACGGGGAAGCCTGTTCGGCGAGCGTCGTCATCCGCCCGCGCCCTTCTGCTTGAGTTCGTCGTTGACCTGCGCGTCGACCTTCGCCAGGCCCGCGGTCAGGTCGGGGATCGAACCGGCCTGCCACTTCTCGGCGAAGTCGTTGACCGCCTTGAGGTGCGCGTCGCCGATCGGGGTGGTCTGGTTGGCGACCAGCTTGCCGCTGTCGTAGATGTCGAGGAACGTCTTGAACTGCGGCTGCAGGTCCAGCTTCGGCGAGGTCAGCGACGCCTTGGTGCTGGGCACGTTCTTCAGGCCGTTGGCCATGTCCACCAGGGTGTCGGTGTCCAGGGTGACCTGCTTGATCAGCTCCCACGCGGCGCCGGGGTTCTTGGCGCCCTTGGGGATCGCGATGATCGTGCCGGTGGTGAAGCCGCCGCCGTAGTGGTCGGCCATGCTGTCGAGCACCGGCGCCGGCGCGGTGGCGTAGTTCAGGGTCGGCGTCTGGTCCTTGAGGAACGCGGTGCGGAACTCCCCGTCGTAGATCATCGCCAGCTTGCCCTTGTGGAAGCCGTTGTCGGCGGAGTACTCGTCACCGAGGCCGGCTTTGAACTGCTCGACCTTGTCGTGGCCGCCGAGGAAGTCGATCATCTTCTTCTGGAACTCGAACATCGCCTTCCACCCGGGGTTGGTGGCGAGGTCCGACTTGCCGTCCGCGCCGAGGAAGGGCGCGCCGAAGTTCGGTGCCCAGTACTGGGCCTGGTTGCCGTAGAACGGCATCGAGGGCAGGAAGCCGGCGACCTTGATCGAGCCGTCCGGGTTGAACTCGGTGAGCTTCTTGGCGTCCTCGAACCACTCCGTGGTGGTCTTCGGCGGCGAGGTGATGCCCTTCGCCGCGAACATGTCCTTGTTGTAGTAGAGCCCGTAGACGTCGGCGAGCATCGGCATCGCGCACCGCTTGCCCTGGTACTCGGTGTAGTTGCGGACCGCGTCCGGGATCTGGTTCAGGTCGATCTTGTCGCGCTCGATGTAGGGCTTGAGGTCCTGGAAGCTGCCGGTGGAGCACCAGGCGCCGAGGTTGTCGGTGTAGAACGAGATCGCGACGTCGGGCGGGTTGCCGCCGCGGATCGACTGGGTGAGCTTGTCGTCGTCCTGGTTGCCCTCGTGCTTGATCTCGATGTTCGGGAACTTCGCCTTGAGCTTGTTCAGGCCCGCGGTGACCACGCCGTACTCGCGGTCGGTGAACTTGGAGTACACGGTGAGCGTGAGCTTGTCGTCCTTGCCGGGCGCGGCGGCCGTGTCACCCCCGCTCGGGGCGGCGGCGCCGGAACAGGCGCTGGTCAGCAGGACGGACGCCGCGGCGGCGGCCACCAGCAGGGCGCCGCGGCGGGTCCGGGTGGTCAGGGGCATGGCCCTCCTCCTCATCGGTTGGGGCTAGTCGGTCGGGGACGGGTGCTGTCGCCCTCGGGCCTGCGCGACCCGAGGAGCGTGGGGGTGATGACGCCGAAGACGTCCTCACGGGTGGTGGCGAGCGCCGACTGCAGCGCGCCCGCGCGAACGGCGTTGCCCTGCACGGAAGCGCAGCCGACGGGCGTGCGCGGCAGGACGAGTTCGTGCAGCTTTTCCTGGACGAGCGTGGCGAAGTCCTCCCCGCCGGCCCGGCTGGTGTCGCCGCAGAGGAGTACGAGCTGGGGGTCGGCGACAGCGACGAGGTTGGCGACGCCACCGGCGACCCTTCGGGCGAGATCGTGTCGGAAGGGATGGTCCGATCCGGTCTTCGCCACGGCTTCCCAGGCGGTGTCGGCCTGGATGCCGTGGGCGGCGGCAAGCCGGCAGATGGCGGGCGAGTCGACCAGGTTGCCGAACCGGGCGCCAGCCTCGGGCCAGACGTCCCCGGTGTCCACGGTGGCCGGATCGGGCACCCGCATCCAGTCGATCTCGCCGCCCCCGCCGGTGGCGCCGCGCAGCAGCCGCCGTCCGATGACGACGGCACCGCCGACGCCTTCGGACAGCCAGACCATGACGAAGTCGTCGACGTCCTGGGCCCGCCCGACGGTCATCTCCTCGACCGCGACCAGGTTGACGTCGTTCTCGATGAGGACGTCGACGCCGAGTTCGTCGCTGAGCTTCTGCGGGACGTCGAAGCCGAGCCAGCCGGGGATGTGCGGGGCGGAGGAGAGCAGGCCGGTCCGCGGATCGAACGCCCCCTGCGCGCCGATCACCACGTGGGCCAGGTCTTCTCGCCTGATTCCGGCTTCTTCGGCGACTTTGCTGAGAGCTTCGCCGAAGGTCCCGACGACGTCGGCGCCCGCGTGCACGGGCAGCGGCGTCCGGTACTCGGCGAGCACGACGCCGGCGACATCGGCAACGACGAAGTCGGCAACGTGCGGCGTGAGATCGACGGCGGCGACGACGGCGAGGCCGCCGTTGGCCGCCCAGAGCTGCGCCCGCGGCCCGCGGCCACCACCCCGAACGCCGGCTTTGACGACGAGGTCGTCCAGTTCGAGCCGGGTGAGCAGCTGCGCGGTGGCGGGCTTGGAGAGCCCGATGGCGAGCTCGAGCTCGGCCCGCGTGAGCGGGCCCTCCCGCAGGAGGACCTCGATGGCGGCGCGATCGTTGATCTCGCGCAGCATCCGCGGGCTACCGGCTCGCACTCGTCCTCCGGACTTAATTAGGATACTTTACAGACGGTTTCCGGGGACTGTAGTGAGCCGCGGCACAGCCGTCAACGGGCCTGGGAAACGGCCGGGTAACGCTTGGGGCGGCGCTGGGCCACCTGGCCGAAACACCGGTGAACGACTTCCGCCGGCCGGCCCGGGCCTGGTCAGCGGATTTCCGCTTGCCCGGCGCGGGATGCTGGAGGCATGGACGTCGTGGCGCAGCGGGTGCGGACCACCTGGACCAAGCGGATCGAGCACGGTGACCTGCGATGACCACGTTCGGCCCGCCCGACGACGTCCTCGGCTGTCCCGTGCCGATCGCGCGGTTCGTCGCGCGGACGGACCTCGCCGTCGTCGCGCTGCAGCACGTCGTCGCCTACTCGACAGGCTGCTCCCTGATCGTGCACCTGGCCATTCGCCGCGGACCGCTGGACCACGCAACCTGGGAGCGCATCGACAGCAGTCACGCGGGCGGGTATCCGGGCCCGACCGACGCGGGCCTGCAGTTCCGGGTCGACCAGGGCGCACTGGTCGACTTCGGCGGCGGGGCGAGCAGCAACGACCAGAGCTACCAGGGCGACCGGCGGCTCTGGTTGTCGCCCCTGCCGGCCGAGCCGTTCGAGTTCAGCGTCGAGTGGCGGAAGGTCGGGCTCGCCCGCACCGCCATCACGCTCGACGGCCGAGCCATCGCCGAGGCGGCAAGGCGGGCGGAACCGTACTGGCCGTGACCGCACCGGCGCATACGCCTCGTCAACGCCCTGGGGAACGGCCGGATAAGAATGCCTTCTCGCAGGTGGCCCGTCAGGCGTCGACGGCCTGGCGTTGGATCACGAGGTCGGCGTGGTCGGCGGCGGCCCGGCCGGCTTCCCAGCCGACGCCGTTGGTGATCGCCGTCGTCCGCTCGACGACGTGGTGGAACATCGTCTCGAAGGTCTCTTCGACCACGCGGGAACGGGCCGCGAGCACCGGCAGAAGCCGCTCGTCTTCGACCGGGTCGTGAGCGCGCCGCCCGGCCTCTTCCAGGCGTTCGCCGATCCGGACGGCGTAGGAAACCAGGAACGAATGCCGGAAGGACCGGGTTCGCGAGGTTCCGGCGCGAGTGGTCTGGCTGCCATGGGCGACCATCGCGCGGGTGGCCTGCACCTGCAGCGAAGTGGCCAGCAGCTCGGTGATTTCAAGGTCCGTCTCCGCACCCACCAGCGCGACGAACCCCAGCTTGGCGTAGAAGACCGTCCGGCACCGGTTCGCTTCGGCGATGGCGCCGACCAGATGCGACTTGGCCTCGACATACGGAGCGTCCAGCCACAACCGGGTCGAGGCGGCCGTCTGCTTGCGGTCTGTGTCGGCGTCGAGGAGGGCCCGCTCGAACGAGTACCGGTTCATCAGCTCCTGCGCCTTGGCGGAGAGAGCTTCGGCCTCTTCGGGGAACTCGGTCGACTCCGCCTTGGCCAGCAGGCCCCTGACCCGGGCAAGAACCTTCTGGTCGACACCATGACCGGTCTGAGCCGGCCGGACCCCGGCCGAGCCCGGCGGCGGCAGGATCACCGGCAGTTCCGGCAGCATCGACAGTTCCGCCAGCAGCGTGACCATCGTGAGCAACGCGTCGTCGACAGCGACGCCGGCCCGGTCGGCCCACTGCAGCAGCTGCGGCCGGTCCCGGTCCCACCAGCGCTCGGCACCGAGAGCACGCACCTGTTCCGCCCATCGATCGTCCACAGTAGACGAAGCGTGTTTCGCGGCATCCGCGGCGATGGCGTCGAGCAGGAGGCTCGTCGCCGGCGCCGGGCAGGTGCGGCGGCTGTGCTGCCACAGGTCGACGGGCGTCCAGCCCGCCTGCCAGAGCCCGCCGAGCAGGATGTCCATCGCCATCGCCGCACCGGTTGCCGCCACCCGCGGCCCGGCCGCCGTCGGGCCCCTCAAGACGGTCCGGGCGAACTCCGCCGCCGCGGTCTCGTTGCCGGACGCCTGCGCGTGAGCCGCGTGGAGCAAGGACTGTGCGACCAGCTCGGGCGGGATCGATTGCGGCATCGTGAACTGTTCGCCACCGTCGGCGAAATCGTACCGAGACGGGGTGGGTCCGCGGCCCTGCCTGGTCCGCTTCTTGGCCGCCCGCTTTTCGCGGTTCCGCTTGCCCATCAGTACTCCCTCAAGCAGCCTTCGTCCAGCACCTACGGACGGTCGAGACCGCCCTGCGCAACTGAAGATCCGAGCGGTTACTCCTCCGCGTCCGCCCAGGCCTTGAGCATCACGCGGGCGATCGACGAATTCCCCGGCAGGATGATCTCCGCCGCCCCGTCGGCGATCGGCGTCGGCTTCGAACCCTCACCGCGCACCGAACTGTTCTCGAACGCCGCGCGCGCCTCGGCCCGCGACACCCACAGCGCCTCTTCGATCTCGCCGTCCGCGGGCACCAGCGGCGCGAACCGATCCGCCCGCGCCGTGAAGCCCAGCATGATCGATCGCGGGAACGGCCACGGCTGGCTCCCCAGGTACCGCACGTCCGAAACCGCCGCGCCGACCTCCTCGCGGATCTCCCGGACCACGCACGCCTCGAGGGACTCCCCCGCCTCGACGAACCCCGCCAGCACCGAATACCGGCCCGCCGGCCAGATCGGCTGGCGCGCCAGCAGCACGTGGGACCCGTTCACCCCCTCCGCCGAGTGGACCAGGCAGATCACCGCCGGGTCCGTGCGCGGGTACTCCTCGCGGCCACACCCCGTGCACTTGCTCGCCCAGCCGAACTGGATCAGCTCCGTCGCGCTGCCGCAGCGGGTGCAGAACTTCGCCTGGCGACGCCAGAAGCGCAACGCCTGTGCCGTCGTGAACAGCCCGGCCGACGTGTCGTCCAGGAGGTCTCCGTACCCGCGCAGCTCGACCCAGACCTCGCCGTCCGCGCGGGGGACCTCCTCCACGAAACCCCAGCTGCCCGCCATCTTCACCGTGTCGGCCTCGCCGGACGGGCCGCCCGGCAGCGACCAGTAGTCGACGTCCTGCCACTCGCCGAGGAACACCGCGTCCGCCGGCGGCGAAGCTCCGAAGTCGACGGCCTTCCGGAACGCCAACGTCGACGCGCCTGCGACCACCGGGGTGCGCCCGGCGTCGTCCAGCAGGACGACCCGGGCGTCGGCCCACCGCGATACCAGCCGCGACGAGTTGGTGCGCAAGCCTTCCTGACGGTCCACTGTGGACCGGGACAGGGTCGGCAGCGCACCGAGGGTGAACGGGACGGACATCAGGCCGGCTCGCCCACGACGACGTCGCCGAGGGCCAGGAGTTTGCGCTCCAGCACCGCCGCGTCGCCGACCACCACGCCCGTGAACCGCTTGGGCGCGAAGTACTCCAGCGCGGCTTCGGCGACGTCGTCCGCGGTCACCGCGGCCACCCGCGCCGGGTGCTCGTTCAGCCACTCCAGGCCCAGCCCGGTCGAGGCCAGCGCCAGCACCTGCCCGGCCAGCCCGGACTGCGACGACGTCGAGGTCAGCAGCGAGCCGATCGCGTACTGCCGCACCGACTCCAGCTCGTCGCCGGACGGCGGGACCTGGCCGAGGCGGCCCAGCTCGTAGCGGGTCTCCAGCAGCGCCGGGGCCGTCGCGTCGGTCGCGGTGTCCGCGTCGACGTTGACCACCGCGGTGCCGTCGGTGAACTCGAACCCGGAGTGCGCGGAGTACGTGTACCCCTTGTTCTCGCGGATGTTCTCCACCAGCCGCGACGAGAAATACCCGCCGTAGGCCAGGTTCGCCAGCTGCAGCGCCGCGTAGCCCGGGTCCGTGCGCGGCACGGTCTGCGCCGAGAGCCGGATCTGCGACTGCACCGCTCCCGCCCGCGGCACCAGGAGCACGCTCGGCCCGGTCAGGTCCGGCAGCGGCGGCAGCCGGACGGCGGAGCGGTCCGACGCCCAGCCGCCGAACACCTTCTCCAGCTCGCCGATCACCCCGGCCGGGTCGAGGTCGCCGACCAGCACCATGACCGAACCGCGGGGCAGCACGGACGCCTGGTGCAGCGCCCGGACCTGCTCCGGCGTCACGACGGCGACGTCTTCCGCGCGCGGGACCTCGCGCGTGGCCGGGTGGTCGCCGTAGCGGTGCTTCTGCAGGGCCTCCCGCGCGATCGTGCGCGGCTGGGTGCGCGAGACGGCGATCCGCTCGACCAGCCGCTCCTTCTCGCGCGCGATCTCCTCGTCGGCGTACGTCGCTCCGGTAAGGACGTCGCCGAGCACGTCGAGGAACGTCGGCAGCTTGTCGGCCAGCGCGGACCCGTTGAGCACCAGGCGTTCCGGGTCGACGCCGGCGCCGATGTCGCCGCCGATGAGAGCCAGCTCGGCGTCGATCTCGATGCGGTTGCGGCGGGCTGTGCCGGTCAGGATCGTCTCGGCGAGCACCTCGGCGATCGCCGGGTGCAGCGCGTCGTCACCCGCGAACGGGATCCACAGCCGCGCCTCGACCATCGGCACGGTCGCCTTGCGCACGGCCACCACGCGCAGGCCGTTCGCCAGTGTGGTGTCCACATGGGACAGGTCGGCGGCGGCCCGCTGCTCGCCGAGCGGCGGCAGCGGCCGCGGCCCCCGCGCGGTGCGGCCGATCTCCTCCGCGCTGCGGTGCGTTGCTGAAGTCACTGCTCGTTGTTCCCTTCCGAAGCGGGCTTGACCACCAGCACGGCGCGCGCGTCCGGGCGCAGCGCCTTCGCCGCCGCCGAAACGGCTTCCGCGGTGACGGCGGACATCCGGTCCGCGAGCCGGTACACCAGCGACGCGTCGCCGTAGAGCAGTTCGAACGAGCCGAGGGCCAGGGTCCGGGAGACCAGCCTGTCGTGCTCCGAGTGCAGGCTCGCCGTCCAGCGGGCGGTGACCTTGCGCAGCTCTTCCTCGCTCGGCGGGGTCTCGGCGAGCTTCTCGAGCTCGTCGTCGAGCGCGGCGAGCACGCGCTCGCGGGGCACCTCGTGCGGGTGGATCAGGGTGATGGTGAACGTGTCCGGGTCGCGGGCCTCGAACGGGCCGAACAGCCCGGCGCCCGCCCCGATGTCGACGACCAGGGGCTCGCGGTGCACCAGCCGCTGCTGCAGGCGCGAGCCGTCGCCGTCGGTGAGCACCCCGGCCAGCACGAGGTAGGCCAGGTAGCTGTCGACGTCGTTGATCGGGTCCGGCATCCGGTAACCGATGCCCAGCGCGGGCAGCGGGGCGTGCGCGTCTTCGATCTCGCCGCGCAGCTCGGTGGTCGGCAGCGGCTCGGCGAAGGACGGCCGCTGCGGCGCCGGCCGGTGCGGGACGTCGCCGAAGTGGTCCTCGATCAGCTTCTTGGCGTTGTCCACTTCGAAGTCGCCTGCCACCGTGAGCACGGCGTTCGCCGGCGCGTAGAAGGTGTCGAAGAACGCCGCGCAGTCGTCGACCGTGGCGCTTTCGAGGTCCTCGAAGCCGCCGTAGCCGTTGTGCGCGTTGGGGAACGTCGAGTACAGCACCGGCGGCAGGGTGATCCACGGGAACCCGCCGTAGGGCCGGTTCAGCACGTTGAGCCGGATCTCTTCCTTGACGACATCGATCTGGTTCGCCAGGTTCTCCGCCGTCAGCTTGGGCGCGCGCATCCGGTCGGCTTCGAGGAACAGCGCCCGCTCGAGCGCGGCGCTCGGGAGCACCTCGAAGTAGTCGGTGTAGTCCGGGTGGGTGGACCCGTTGAAGGTCCCGCCGCTGGACTGCACGTGCCGGAAGTGCGCGAGCTTCTCCAGGCTCTCCGAGCCCTGGAACATCAGGTGCTCGAAGAGGTGTGCGAAACCGGTGCGCCCCTCCGGCTCGGAGCGGAAACCCACGTCGTAGTGCACGCTGACGCCGACCACCGGCGCGGTCGCGTCGGGGGCGAGAACCACCCGCAGACCGTTGTCGAGGGTGTATCGGACGAGCTCGGGATCGGCCATGGCCCCACCCTACGACGACCCCGCGTTTCCCGGCGTCCCGGCTCGTGAGTGGTAATTCGGGTTCTAACCCGAATTACCACTCACGAGGCTTTGGAGGTGACCACGGCGGGCGGCGGCGAACGTCCCTGCCAACGCCGTCGCGAAGGATCCGGCCTGGTCAGGGGTGATTTCGCCGGCGTGCCAGTAGACCGGCGGCGGGTGCTCCAGGCCGTCGAACGCGGCCACCCAGGACGCCAGTTCGCCCAGAGCGAGCGCGTACGGCAGGCCCCGGGAGAAGACCAGCTCGCGCTGCGGCTCGTCGAGGTCCTCGGCCCGGGTGGCGGTGACGCCGCGGAGCCGGCGAGCGACCTCGGCGCCCGCTCGCCGCCGCGCGGGCAGGGCGGCCGAGGTGGCGACGGCGGCGACCCCGGCCAGGGCGAGGATCACCCCGAGCTGGGCGTACCCGACGGTCAACGCCAGCAGCACCGTCAGGAACACGCCGTAGCAGACGATCCGGATCCCGGCCCGGCGAAGCCGCCGCGCCGCGAACCAGCCTCGCCGGACGAGGTCGGCGTCCAGCTCGGCGCGGGGGATTTCGACGCGTCGCTGCCGCAGTTCGGCGAGCGTCACCGGCTCGTCCGGGACGACGGCTTCGTAGACGGCACTCTCGAAGGCGGTGAGGTGCTCGTCGGGCGGGTTGCGGCGGGCCAGCCGCCAGCCTCCGTCCTCGGCGGTCACCCAGAGGTAGTTGCGGACGGCGAGGTCGAGCACGGTGGCGGCCAGGTCCACCGCCCCGGCCCGGCCGTGCAGGAGGACGCCGACGTGCCCCGGCAGCACCCCGGCCGGCGAAGCGAACTCACCCGGCACTTTCACGTGAAAGTGCCCACCTGGGGGCGTCGCTTTCACGTGAAAGCGACGCCGGCGGGCGAGGAGGACCCAGGTGGTCAGGAGCAGCAGGAGGGCGGCGAAGGCCGCCCAGGACCAGGCGACCGGGGTGGTGAGCACGAAGGCGCCGGCGATCGTCTTCGCCGGGACCAGGACTTCGTCGGCGGGCACCGTGCCCGCGGGCAGCTCGACGGTCGCCGTCATCCGGTCGCCCGCGGCGAGGTTCTGCTGGCTGAACCGGGTCAGCCCGGCGTGGTCGATCTGCGCGGCCGCGCACGGGACGTCGGAATCCGGCGGGCCGGCGAGGCAGTCGACGGCGGTCGGGATCTTCGGTGCCGCGAAGGAGGCACGGAGGAACTTCAGCTCGGTGTTCCAGCCGCCGGCCAGCTCCCAGGTGACCCGGTCGCCGGCGACCGCACCGTCCACTGTGTACCGGATGATCGACGTGCCCGGGGTGAGGTGGACGGTGAAGGCACCGGAGTCCACGCTCGCCGTCCCGCTGCCTTCCAGGACGACGTCGCGGACGCCGTAGACGCGGTCGCGGTGGTGCGGCGCCGGGACCCGCAGGACGACCCGGCGGTCCATCGTGACGCCGTCGGGGACCGAGATCGCTTCGGCGACCGACAGCGAGCCGTCGCGCTGGACCTTGAGCTGGATCTCGGCGCTCTGCGGCACGGTGGGCAGGGGCGGCTGGTCCGCGGGGACGGCGGCCAGCGCGAGCGCCAAGAGCGCCCCGGCCAGCACGGTCAGCGGGCCGCGGCGGCGGCGAGCACGCCGTCGAGCGCGGTCAGGAACGACGGGAAGTGCGCGCCGAACCGGCGCAGGTCGGGCTCGGCCTCCATGCCGCCGTACCAGTACAGCCCGGCCGAGCCGTCGGCCGACGGGTTGAGCCCGGCGAAGGCGCCGAGCCAGCGTTCGGTGTCGCCCAGCACGACCGCGTACGGCAGCGAGCGGGAGAACACCAGCTCGCGGTCGGCGGGCGGGATGTCGTCGGCCCGCGCGGTGTGCAGGTAGTCGAGCAGGCCGCGGACCTGCCCGGCCAGCGCCCGGCCGCGGGCGGTGCGGGACGGCAGCAGCGCGGCCACCGCGACGACGGCGAGCCCGGCGAGCGCGACGGCGACGCCGAGCAGCGCGTACCCGGCCGTGAAGGTGAGCACCGCGGTGGCGACCAGGCCGAGGGTGAAGATCCCGGCGCCGAGCCAGGTCAGCCGGCCGCGGGCGGTGTCCGGGCGGCGCGAGAACCAGCGCTTGCTGACGACGTCGGCGTACATCGCGTCGCTGATCCGGCGCAGGTCGAGACCGCCGCGGGCGCGCAGCTGCGACACCAGCACGGCGTCGGTGCCCGGCGGCAGCAGGGTTTCGCAGACGGCGCGTTCGAAGTCGTGGAGGTGCTCGTCCGGCGGGTTTCGGCGGGCGATCTGCCAGTCGTGTCCGTTCGGTCCCGGGACTTCCGCCAGCCACAGGTAGTTGCGGACGGCCAGGTCGACCACGGTGGCGCTGATGTCGACGACGTCGACGGTCTCGTCGACGACCGTGCCGACCTGGCCGGGCAGCACGCCGTCGGGACTGGCGAAGAAGACGCGGTCGCCGTCGCGCAGGAGGACCTCGACCGGGCCGGTGGCAGTGCGCAACGCGCCGGCGTCCTGCCTGCGGCGCCGCCACACGAAAAGGGCGGCCGCGACAAGGAGGGCGAGCAGGACGGCGAAGGCGATTCCGGTCAGCGGCGTCAGCGCGAAGGCGTTGGCGAGCAGCCCGATGTCGGCGAACCGCGCGTTCGCCGGCGTGGTGTCCGCGGGCAGGCCGACGAGGAGGTCGACGCGGTCGCCGGGGCGGACGTCGTTCTGTTCGAGCCGCACGACGCCGGTGTGGTCGAGCTCGGCGAGGGTGCAGCGCTGGTTCGAGCCGACCGGACCGGCGAAACAGTCCACAGGGGACAATTGGGGTGCCGGCGCGAGGAAGGACGCGGTGAGCTTGGCCAGCGGGGTGTCGAAGCCGCTGGCGACCTGCCACCGGGCTTGCTGGCGGCCGTTCTGGTCGGCGATGGCGCCGTCGACGGTGAACGTGGCGCTGCTGGTCCCGGCGGGGAAGGTCAAGACGAGCTGGTCGCCGGTGAGCTCGCTGGTGGCTCCTTCGGTCCTGACGTCCCGGACGCCGAAGACGCGGTCCTGGTCGTCGCTCGCGGGGACCTTGAGCGGGACGCGCGAGACGAGCTGCTGTCCACCGGGGACGGTGACGTGTTCGGTGACGGCGAGGGTGCCGTCGCGCAGGACCTTGAGGGCGACGTCGGCGGTGGCGCCCTCGGGCCGGACGTCCTGCCCGGTGAACTGCTGGGGCTTCTTGACCTGGTCGGCGGGCAGGTTCGGCAGCACAGGCCCGGCGGAGGGCCCCTGCGCGGCGGCGGGCCCGGCGGACGCCAGCACGGCCGCGACGACGATCGCGGCGGCGGCCCCCCATTTCATCGACACAGCACCACACCCTAGAGCACCCGATCTATGCTGACGCCCGGAACGGCGCGATCACCGCAGGTACGCCGCTTCCGACGGGGAAATCGCACGGGGGGGGTTCCGCTCGATGACGCACGGCCCGCAGGGTCCTGGTCCGCACAGTCCCGGCCCGAACGGCCCGCAGGGTCCCGGTTCGCACAGTCCCGGCCCGAACGGCCCGCAGGGTCCCGGTTCGCACGACCCGCGCCGCCCGCAGCCGCCGGGCCGGCCGCCGTCGCCGCCACCGGGAGCGCGGCCCCTGCCGCCGCCGGGGGTGCGGCCCCTGCCGCCGCCGGGGGTGCGGCCCTTGCCGGGGCAGGGTGGGCCGCCGGGCCGCTTCGGCGCGCCGGACCGGCAGCCGCCCGCCTCGCCTGGCAGCGCGGGTACTCCCGGGCCGCCCACCCCCTTCGGAACCCCCGCGCAGCAACCGCCCGGTCCCGGCGGCGCACCCGGTCCGGGCGGCGCCCTCGCGCCCGGTGGGCCGTTCCCGGGTCAGGGCCGGCCACCGTACGGCCCGCCCACCGGACCGTTCGGCCGCCCCCTTCCGCCGCCCGCGCGGGCTCCCCTGCCCCCGCCGGCCACCGCGCCGCCCGTCTTCACCCCGGGCTACGCCGGGCCGCCCGGCTTCGGGCCCCGGTTCGCGCCCGGCTACACCCCCTACGTCGCCAAGAAGTCGAACACCGGCGTCATCGTCGCGGTCGCCATCTTTGCGATCGTGGCCGTCGCGGGTGGGCTCATCGCCGCCGTTGCGTTGTCCGGCAACCACAAACGGCACGTCGCCGACGCCGGCTACTCGAGCACCTACCCGACCACCTCCGACGAAACCACCACCGAAGCGACAACCACCGCGACCACGTCGCCGGCCGAGGAAACGACGACCGCCCGCACCACCGAACGCCGGACGCCGGCCTCCCAGCCGCCGGCCGGCCCCCGCTCGGTCGCGGCCACCGGGGACAACCCGCTCTTCGGCCGCGCAGACTACGGCCTCCAGAACGTCTCGTGCTCGCTGAGCCGCTGGGCCACCGACCAGAACAGCGTCACACGCTTCTTCCAGTCCGGCATCGGCTGCCTCGACGCGATGTGGTCGCGCCTGCTCGGCGCGGTCGACCTGCCGTTCCGGTCGCCGAAGGTGTCGGTGCCGCGGTCGCTGTCGGAATCGTCGACCCCGTGCGGCAGCGGCGGCACCACGACCGGCGTCACGCCGTTCTACTGCTCGGCGAACGACACGATCTATCTGCCGATGGACCGGATCGAACTCGACGTGTGGGGCAACCACCCGGGCCCGTACCTGTCGATCCTGACCCACGAGTACGGCCACCACGTGCAGAACCTGTCCGGCATCACCGAGGCGTTCGCCGGGCAGCGGTACGACGCGGGTGCCGACTCCGCGGCCGGCCTGGAACTGTCGCGGCGGATGGAACTCGAGGCGCAGTGCTTCTCCGGCATGTTCCTCGGCTCGGCCTCGGTGTCCGGCGGCTCGGTCGACAAGAACATCTACAACGAAGCCTGGAACGCCCAGGACCGCGGCGACGACTACGCCCGCAACGGCAAACGCGACCACGGCAGCGCCAGGCACAACATCAGCTGGTGGCAGCAGGGGGCTACGAAGAACCGCAACCAGCAGTGCAACACGTGGCTTTCGCCCTCGGGTGACGTCTCATAGCGGCTAACCGGACTCGGGCAGGGCGTCGCCGGTGTCGCGGGCGTCGAGGTCGCCGACCTCGCCGTCCTTCGCCGCGCGGCGGCCGAGCGTGAAGACGTAGACCAGGAAAGCGATTTCCACCACGACGCCGATGCCCACCCGCAGCCACGTCGGCCAGCCCGACGGGGTCACGAACGCCTCGATCACCCCGGACACGAACAGCACGCACGTCAGCCCGAGCGCCGTCACCACCACCGACCGGCCCTGCTCGGCGAGCGCCGCCGTGCGGGAGCGGCGGCCCGGGTCGATCACCGTCCAGCCGAGCCTCAGGCCCGTGCCCGCCGCGACGAACACCGCCGTCAGCTCCAGGAGGCCATGCGGGAGCAGGAGGCCGATCATCACGTCGCCGCGGCCGGCCGCGCTCATCGCGCCGATGATCATCCCGGCGTTGAGCGAGTTCAGCCAGAGCGCGCCGATCACCGGCAGGCCCAGCGCGACGCCGAGGAACAGGCAGGTCGCCGCCACCCAGGCGTTGTTCGTCCACACGCGGGCCGCGAAGGACGCCGCCGGCCCGGTCGAGTAGTAGGTTTCCGCGTCCCCGCCCGGCTTGGTCAGCTCGCGCAGTTCGTCCGGGGTCCCCAGCGACGCCCGCACGAGCGGGTCGCGCGCGACCCAGACGGCGATCACCGCCATCACCGCGATCGACACCAGCGCGGCCGGGATCCACCAGCGCCGCGACAGGTAGACCGCGGCGGGGAACCGGCGCGTGAAGAACAGGCCGACTTCGCGCCAGGCCGGGTTGTGCGAGCCGGAGACCGCCGACCGGCCGCGGGCGACCAGATCCGACAGCCTGCCGAGCAGCGCCGGGTCCGGCGCGACCGACCGCACGATCGACAGGTGCGTCGCGGTCCGCTGGTAAAGCGTCACCAGCTCGTCGGCTTCCGGCCCGGTCAGCTTGCCGCCGCGCCGGATCAGCTCGCCGAGCCGGGTCCACTCCCCCGCGTGTGCGGCAACGAAGACGTCCACATCCACACCGGCCACCCTATCCGTCTATACGCTGGACCTCGTGCACGAGGAATCGGAGCTGGTCACCGGCGAAGCGGTCGTCCTGGACCTGCGCGTGGCCAAGCTCGCCAGCCGCGCGCTGGCGATGGCGCTGGACGTGCTCGTGCAGCTCGCGCTGCTGCTGGCGGCGTCGATGGTGCTCTCGTTCGTGACGCCGGACGCCGACGAATCGCTCTTCCTGACGCTGCTGCTGGTGTTCGTGGTGCTGGTGATGGTCGGCTACCCGGTCATCTTCGAGACGCTCACGCGCGGCCGCTCCCTGGGCAAGATGGCGGTGGGACTGCGGGTCGTGCGCGTCGACGGCGGCCCGATCCGCTTCCGGCACGCCCTGGTCCGCGGGCTCGCCGGCTTCGTCGTGGACTTCTGGGCGCTCGGGCTGTTCGGCGCGGTCGCGGTGATCGTGTCGCTGTGCTCGTCGAACGGCCGCCGCGTCGGCGACTTCCTGGCCGGGACGCTGGTGGTTCGCGAGCGGGCCCCGGACGGCCCCGGGTACACGGCGATCGGCATGCCGCCGGGCCTCGAGGGCTGGGCGTCGCAGCTCGACCTGACGCGCCTGCCGGACGACCTCGCGCTGGCGAGCCGCCAGTTCCTCGCCCGGTTCCGCGAGCTGCGGCCGGAGGCGTCGCACGCGCTGGGCTGGGGGCTCGCGCAGCAGGTGGGGAACGCGCTCGGCACGCCGGTGCCGCCCGGGGTGCCGCCGTGGGCGTTCCTGTCGGCGGTGCTGGCGGAGCGGCGCAACCGCGATCACGCGCGGGCGTTCCAGGCGTACGCGGCCCAGGCGCAGGCCCGGCCGGGCTATCAGCCGACGGGTCCGGTGTCGCCTTGGCCGGCGCCGGCTCAGCCCCACCCGGGGCCGCCGCCGGCGTCGCCTTGGCCGCCGGCGGGGCCGCATCCCTCCGGCCCTCAGTTCGTGGCGCAGCCGGATGCGCCGACGCCGCCGTCCGGGACGCCGGTGCCCGCCGAGAACCCGTTCACCCCGCCGAGCTGACCGGCGCTACGAACGTCCCGAGCGTGCGGAACGGGTCGACACGCGTGATTGGCGGGTCGACACGGTGAAGCGCAGTCGTGTCGACCCCAGGATCACGCGTGTCGACCTTCGGATCACGCGTGTCGGCTTTCCGATCACAGCCGCCCGGCGGCTTTCAAGGCCAGGTACCGGTCCGCCAGCGCCGGGGGCAGTTCCTCCGGGACCGCGTCCACCACGCTCACGCCGTACCGCACCAGTCGCTCGGTCACGCGACGGCGCTCGGCCGTCGTGCGGGCGGCCGCCGCCGCGTCGTAGACCGCTTCCGCGTCTCCGCGGGCCGCCAGCATCTCCGCCACCCGGGGGTCCGCCACCGACGCCACCACCAGCTCGTGCCGCCCGGTCAGCGAACTCAGCACCGGGAACAAGCCTTCTTCCATCGGCGCCGCGTCCAGCCCGGTCAGCAGCACGACCAGCGCCCGGCGGCGGGTCCGCTGGAGCACCTCCGCGATCATCCCGCGCGCGTCCGTCTCGACCAGCGACGGCTCGAGCGGCGCCATCGCGTTCACCAGCGACGTCAGCAACGAAGCTCCCGACGAGCCCTGCACCGCCGCCCGCAGGCGCCGGTCGTAGGCCAGCAGGTCGACGCGGTCGCCGGCCCGGGACGCCAGGGCCGCCAGCAGCAACGCCGCGTCCATCGCCGCGTCGAGGCGGGGCGCGTCGCCCACCCGGCCCGCCGAGACGCGGCCGGTGTCGAGGACCAGCACCACCTGCCGGTCGCGCTCGGGACGCCAGGTCCGGACCATGACGTCCGCCGCCCGCGCCGTCGCCCGCCAGTCGATGGACCGGACGTCGTCGCCGATGACGTACTCGCGCAGCGAGTCGAATTCCGTGCCCTGACCGCGGATCAGCACCGCGTTGCGGCCGTCGAGCTGCTGCAGCCGCGCCAGCCGCGACGGCAGGTGCTTGCGGCTGTGGAACGGCGGCAGCACCCGGACCGTCCACGGCACCACGTGCGAACCCTGCCGGGCGGCCAGGCCCAGCGGCCCCACCGACCGGACCGTCACGCGTGCCGCCGTCCGGTCGCCGCGCCGGGTCGGCCGCAACGCCGTCACCAGGGCACGCCGCTCCCCCGGCGGAACGCGCAGGGCGTGCCGATCCGCCGCGCCCGCGCTCGGCGGCCACGCGTCCCGCAACTGCCCGCGCACGGCCCGCCGGCCCGGGTTGGCCACCACGAGCGTCACCTCGCACGGCTCGCCGAGCCGGACCGAAGTGTCGCCCGAGCGCGAAAACGTCAGTGCCCGCACGCTTCCGGCCAGCACGAGGTCGACGACGACGAGCACCAGCAGTCCCGCGCCGACCGCCAGGATCCCGGTGGTCGACGGCAGGAGCAGCCCGACCACCAGTGCGCCGACCAGCGCCAGCAGCCCGAGCCTTCCGGTCAACGCCATGGCGGCTCGCCTTCGCTGGGCCCGCTCGTGAGTGGTAATTCGGGTTCTAACCCTAATTGCCACTCACGACCAGCCGCGGCAGACCGCATCAGCATGATCACCGCGGCACGGGCACGGACGCGAGCACGCGGTCCAGCACGCCGTCCGCGGTGACGCCCTCGAGCTCGGCCTCCGGCCGGACGTCCAGGCGGTGCCGCAGCGCGGGCCGGGCGAGGGCCTTGACGTCGTCGGGGGTCGCGTAGTCGCGCCCGGCGAGCCAGGCCCACGCGCGGGTCACCGCCAGCAACGCCGTGGCGCCACGCGGGGAAACGCCGATCCGCACCGAAGGCAGCGACCGCGTCGCCCGGCACAGGTCGACGACGTACCCGATCACCTCGGGCCCGATCGTCACGCGGGCCACGGCTTCGCGCGCCGCCGCGAGTTCCGGCGCCCCGGCGACCGCCTTCAGGCCCGCCGCCGCCAGGTTGCGCGGGTCGAAGCCCTGCGCGTGCCGCCACAGGATCCCGATCTCGTCCTCGCGCGAGGGCGCCGGCATGGTCAGCTTGAGCAGGAACCGGTCCAGCTGCGCCTCCGGCAGCGGGTAGGTGCCCTCGTACTCCACCGGGTTCTGGGTGGCGATCACGATGAACGGGTCCGGCAGCGGCCGCGACTTGCCGTCGAGCGAGACCTGCCGCTCCTCCATCGCCTCCAGCAGCGACGACTGCGTCTTCGGCGGCGTCCGGTTGATCTCGTCGGCGAGCAGCAGGTTCGTGAACACCGGCCCCTCGCGGAAGGAGAATTCGCCGCTGTGCGCGTCGTAGACGATCGACCCGGTGACGTCGCCGGGCATCAGGTCCGGCGTGAACTGCACGCGCGTGGTCTCCAGGTCCAGCGCCGCGGCCAGGGCCCGCACGAGCAGCGTCTTCGCCACCCCCGGGACGCCTTCGAGCAGCACGTGCCCCCGGCAGAGCAGCGCCAGGATCAGCCCGGTGACGGCGGCTTCGTTGCCGACGACGGCCTTGCCGACCTCGGCGCGCAGCGCGATCAGCGCGTCGCGGGCCCCGGTCGCGTTCTCGGTACCGCTGGTCAAGTTCGCCCTGCCTCTCGTTCCACCCTGTCCAGTTCGCCGGCCAGCCGGACCAGCGCGGAGTCGTCGGGCACCGGCGGGCCGTAGAGGACCGCGCCGATGTCGTTCGGCAGCCGGCCGGTCCGCGTGCTCACCGACTCCACCAGCGCCGCCGGGTCGGCGTCGCGCGGCAGGCCCAGCGCCGTCCGCAGCCGGTCGCGGGCCGCTTCCCGCAGCGTCTCACCCGCGTGCCCGGCCGCCTTCGCCCGCCGGTACAGCCGGGCGCGGCCCTCGGCCGTTTCGGCCGCGCGGACGACGACCGGCAGCGGCTCGGTGACCACCGGGCCGAGCCGCCGGGCCCGCCACAACGCCAGCAGGGCCACGGCGACGAACGCCTGCGCGGCCCCGTAGTACCAGCCGTCCGGGATCAGGTCGAAGATCGACCGGCGGGAGTCGTCCAGCGCCGGGTCGGAGGCGGTCGGCAGGTACCAGACGAGCTTCGGGTGCGCGCCGAGCAGGCGCAGCCCCAGCGCCGCGTTGCCCTGCTCGGCGAGCCGCGCGTTGGTCAGCGGCGCCGGCGAGCCGAGCAGCGACGTCGTGCGGTTCCCCTCGGCGAGCTGCAGCAGCGTGCCGCCGCCGTCCTCGCCGGGGTAGCACGAGCGGGCGCCGGGCGAGGCGTAGCCGATTCCGCCGAGCGTGACCTCGCCCGCCGCGACCGCCGCGGCGACCGTGCACTGCGGCTGCAGGGTCCCGACGTCGCTGCGGCCGACCGGGTGCACCAGCGGCAGCGAATCCCGCAGCGTCACCTCCCCCGGCGTCACCAGGACGACGTCGGCGGCGCGCTCCCGCAGCGCGTCGAACCGCTTCGCCGGCGCCAGATCGGGGGCGGTGACGAGCAGCGTCGCGTCTTCGCCGACCTCGGCGTCCGCTTCGGCGATCGTGCGCACGGTCCGGACGTCGACGCCTTGGTCCTTCAGCAGGTTCACGAGGGCGTGCGCGCCGCCGGGTTCGTACGACCCGGGTTCGAGGGCGCCGTAGGCCTGCTCACCGCGGCCGAGCAGGAGCAAGGCCCCGGCGACGAAGATCAGGACGAGGAGGGCGAGGGGAATCCGGGCACCACGCCAGATCCGGCGCAGGTCGGGGGAAACGGAGGTGCTCACGAGGCCGCCATGGCGACCGGCCGTTCACGGCGGCAGCGTTCGTCCAGCTCGGTCAGGGCCTGGTAGGCCGCTTCGGTGCCTTCCCGGCCGCCGTAGTGGACGTCGTCGAAGAGCCGGGCGCCCTGCCGCAGCAGGTCCGCGACGTTCGGCAGCAGCACCCCGGCTTCGGCGGCGGCCTCGTCCGCCGTCCGGCCGGAACGGGTGTCGAGCAGCGCGCGTTCCTCCAGGGCCCGCACGACGGCGCGGAAGCGGTCGCGGACGGCGTCGTCGAACCGGCCCGCGGCGGCGGCTTCCGCGGCCGACCGGCGGTAGTCGCCGGCGCTCTGCCGCTGCCCGCCGAAGACGACGCGACCGGCTCGCGCCGAGCCGGCGATCTTGCCCGTGCGCAGCCGGATCACCACGACCAGGACGACCAGCAGCGCGACGATCAGCAGCACTCCGAAGATCCCGCCAGGGACGCCTGAGGACACGCTGTTCAGCAGCTTCTCCAGCTGCTCCCCCAGCCACTGCCCGATCTCCTGCAGGAAGCTCGGCCGGGCGTCCCGGTACTTCGGGTCCGAGAGTTCTTCCTCGGCCGCGCGGCGGGCCGCGTCCCGGTCGATGTCGACCGGGACGTCCGTCAGCCGGAAGGTCACCATGCCTGCGGCGGCTGCACCCCGGCGGCGCGGGCCAGCTCGATGTCCATGCCTTCGCGGCGCATCCGCTGGTCGAGGTAGACGATCACGGTGACCAGCGCGACGAACGGGATCGCGATGGTGCCGGCGATGATCTGCCCGGCCGACGCCAGCAGCAGGTCACCGGTGCTCGGCACGGCCACCTTGCCCGGGTTGAACATCTGGCTGAACACGCCGCTGCCGATGGAGAACGGCAGCTGGATGATGTTCTCGAAGATCGACTCGATGATCCGGGCCAGCAGCAGCACGCCGAGCACCCGCCAGAACGCGCCGCTGACGAGCTTGACCGACCGCGCGAACGCCTCCCGGAACGTCCCGCGCTCGAGCACGAGCGCCGGGGCCGCGAGCGCCCAGAACACCCAGGCGAGCACGCCCGGGATGATGCAGAGCATGACGCCGATGGTGGTGAGGAGCGCGTAGACGAACGCCACGCCGAGCAGTGCCGGCAGCCGCGGCTGCACCTCGCGCCAGGCGATGCCGAAGGTGACCTCGCGGCCCAGCGCGGCGCGGCCCATCACCGTGGCCATCAGGCCGGTGGTGATGGTCAGCAGGAACGTCGAGACCAGCGACGAGGAGATCAGCACGAGGAAGGCGTCGCCGAACGTGCCGAAGAGGGCGTTGCGGAGCTCCGCCTCGGTTGCGGCGGGGCCGAGCTCGACCGTCGAGGCGAAGTCCGCCAGGTTCGCCAGCGCGTACTTCTGCACGACGAACGTGATCGCGGCGGTGATCACGGCCACCACCGCGCCGATGCCGAGCACCAGCAGCGCGTGCCGGCGGATCGCGGTGATCGCGCCGTCGAGGATGTCGCCGATGTTGAGCGGCCGCAGCGCGATCACGCCGGGCTTGCCGAGCCCGTGCGGGTTCCAGCGCGGCTGCTGGTACGGCGCTTGCTGGTACGGCGTTTGCTGGTACGGGGGCTGTTGCCCGGGGAACGGCGGCGGCGCGTCCGGCCGGTGGCCCGGCCCGTGCTGCCAGCCCGGCGGCGGGGTCGGGGGAACGGCCTGCGCGTCCGGCGCCTGCCAGCCCCGCGGCGGCGTCGCCGGTGACGCGGCGTGATCCTCGGACCGCCTCGGCTCACCCGATCCGGGGACGGGAGCCTGGGGCACGCCCTGGCTCGGAGTCGGCGTGTCGGCGCCCTCGCCGCCGGGCGCGCCACCGGTGTCTGTCATCGAAGCCCCTCGCCTGCAGTACCTGCTTGCGCCCACTCTCTCAGAGCCGCTCGCACCCGGCCAGACCTGGGGTGACGTCGGTGCGTCGTGACCGCACGCGCACGGACGGGTGCGAGACGACCCATTCCCCCGATATGCTGAATGGCGGGATCGGGTACCCCCGGTCCGTACCGAGACCCTTCGGGACTGCCTAGTGACGCAACCGCCCTCCGGCCAGGTACCGCCTCGCGGAACCGTCCAGCCGCCGCCGGTGCCGGATGCGCAACCGGATCTGCCGTGGCTGGGCCGTCCGCACACCGTGTCCGCGCCCCGGCGCCGTTCACCGGCGGCGGTGATCGGCGTCTGCCTCGGCGCGGTGGCCGTGCTGGTGCTCGGACTGGTCGCGATCGTGGCCCTCAACCGCAACGACACCCCGCTGGCCAACCCGAACCTCCGTGACGTCCCGTCGTCGCAGGACGTCCCCCCGCAGCAGCTGCCACCCGGCGGCGCGGGTGCCCCGGCGTCGGCGTCGAACCCGGCGACCGAGGAGTCGGCGCCCAGCGCGACCGGTCCGCAGAAGATCCTCAAGCTGGCCGACCACCCGATCCTGCAGGACGCCAACGCCGGCCTGGCGAACCGCGTCTGCACGCTCCCGGCCTGGCAGAGCACGCAGGCCGGCGCGGAAGCGTTCTTCACCGCCGCCAGCAAGTGCCTCGACGCGGCGTGGGGCCCGCTCCTCACGGCCTACCGCCTGCCGTTCACGCCGCCGTCGCTGCACTTCCCGACCGGCGCGAGCTTCGAGACCGAGTGCGGCACGATCCAGGTCGGCATCGCGACGGCCGCGTACTACTGCGAAAACAACCTGTACGTCCCGTTCCGCGGCCTGCAGACCGACCAGTACGGCAACAACCCGGGTGTCTACCTGGCCCTGTTCGCCCACGAGTACGGCCACCACGTGCAGGAGGTCGCCGGGCTGATGGACGCGGCCTGGCAGAAGATCTACGAGGCCGGACAGAACAGCCCGGCCGGGCTCGAGATGTCGCGGCGCAAGGAACTGCAGGCCCAGTGCTTCTCGGGGATGTTCCTCGGCGCGCACGTCGACCAGGGCGGCACGATCACCCGCGACATGTACAACAAGGCCTGGAACGACCAGGAGACCCGCGGCGACAACACCTCCCGCAGCCACGACCACGGGACGAACGCGCACTACGCGTCCTGGTGGCGGGCGGGGGCGACGAGCAACCGGATCTCCGACTGCAACACCTTCGCGGCGCCGTCGTCCGAGGTCAGCTAGCTGTTCTGGGTCGCAGCGGGATGCTCAGCCAGAGGTAGACGAACATCCCGCCGGAGAAGCACGCGAACACCAGCAGCGCCAGGCCGAGCGGGCGCCGGGCGTCGGACGCGCCCATCGACGTGTCCGCGAGGTTGACGGCGACCGGGCCCTGGTCCGGCAGCACCTCCGGCACGGCGACCTCGATGCGTTCGCCCTGGCCGTGCCCGCAGCCGTCGAGGGTGCCTTCGTGGGCCTTGCCGGCGACGGTGAACTTCACGGTTTCCTTCGCGTCCGCCTGACCGCACGGCGCCGGCTTGGTCACCTCCGCCGGCACCGGCGCACCCAGGACGTCGTTGCCGATGCCGAGCAGCCCG
This sequence comes from Amycolatopsis sp. lyj-109, assembly GCF_046548995.1. Lineage (NCBI taxonomy): Bacteria > Bacillati > Actinomycetota > Actinomycetes > Pseudonocardiales > Pseudonocardiaceae > Amycolatopsis > Amycolatopsis sp. lyj-109. The sequence goes on along the minus strand of NZ_JAJPWR010000003.1, from coordinate 454,027 downwards.
GGCCCGGCCAGCCAGGCGAGCAGCACGACGAGCACGCCCGCCGCGGCCGGGATCGCCACCGTGGGCCACCTGAGGGCGAGGGATCGCGGGGGCACCCGGTCATGGTTCCAGATCCCGCGGGCAAAACCCAGGTGCCCTGGTCAGCGCTCGATCTTCTCCGTCTGCGTCACCTTCTTGACGTACAGCAGCTTGTCGCCCGGTTCGATCGCGTCGGCCTGCGGGGAGTCCACGCGGTACAGGACGCCGTCGCGGACCAGGCCGAGGACGAGGTCGGACAGGTGCCGCGGCGAACCGCCCTCTTCGGACGGTTCGACCGCCCGCTCGGCGATCGCCAGGCCCGATTCGGGGGTCAGCAGGTCCTCCATGATGTCCACGACCAGCGGCGTCGACGTCGCCATGCCGAGCAGCCGCCCGGCCGTCTCGCTGGAGACGACGACCTGGTCGGCGCCCGACTGCTTGAGCAGGTGGACGTTCTCCGCCTCCCGCACCGACGCGACGATGTGCGCCTTGGGCGCCAGCTCGCGGGCGGTGAGGGTGACGAGCACCGCCGTGTCGTCCCGGTTCGGGGCGACCACGACCGCACGCGCGTGCTGGACCGCGGCCACGCGCAGGACGTCCGCCCGGGTGGCCGAGCCGTGCACGGCGACGAGGCCGAGTGCGCTCGCCGCGTCGAGGGCCTGCTGGTCGGTGTCGACGACGACGATCTGCTCCGGGACGATGTTCTCGTCGCCGAGCAGCGCGTTGACGGCGGACCGGCCTTTGGTGCCGAACCCGACGACGACCGTGTGGTCGCGCACCTTGGTCCTCCACTTCTGGATCTTGAACGCCTGGCGGGAGCGCTCGGTGAGCACTTCCAGGGTGGTCCCGACCAGGACGATGAGGAAGAGCACCCGCAGCGGGGTGATCACCAGGACGTTCACCAGCCGCGCGGACGACGTGGCCGGCGCGATGTCGCCGTAGCCGGTCGTCGACAGCGAGACGGTGGCGTAGTACAGGCTGTCCAGCAGGGACAGGCCGTCACCGTTGGCGTCCCGGTAGCCGTCGCGGTCGAGGTAGACGATGATCACCGTGGCCAGCAGCGCGAGCGTCGCGCCGATGATCCGCTTGACGATCGCGCGGAGCGGGCTGACCGTCAGTTCCGGCATCCGCAGGACGCCGACGAGCTCGTGGTCGGGCCGATCGGTGAGACTGCCCAGCGGCAACCGTTTGAGGGCCTTCATGCTGGCTCGTGTCGAGCGTCACTCACGCCCGGAGGATAGCCGAACCGGACACCGCGCCGCCGCGTGAAACGATGAGTCCATGGCAACCTCGCAACGGCCCGCGCACCTGCTGGCGGGCGCGCTGGGCTTCATGGGAGTCCTGCACTTCGCCGTCCCCAAGCCGTTCGACGGCCTGATCCCGGCCTCGCTGCCGGGGTCGCGGCGGGCCTGGACGTACGGCTCGGGAGTGGCCGAACTGGCGGTCGCGGCCGCGGTGGCGGCGCCCCGCACCCGGCGCCTCGGCGGCCTGGCGGCGGCCCTGCTGTTCCTGGGCGTGTTCCCGGGGAACGTGAAGATGGCGGTGGACGCCCGACGGGCCCCGGCTCCGCAGCGGGCGATCGCCTGGGCCCGGCTGCCGCTGCAGTGGCCGCTGATCGCGTGGGCCTTGCGGGTCCGCGACAACGCCTGATGCCCCTCCAATCACGCGAGATGGCCCTCCAATCACGCGAGATGCCCCTCTGATCACGCGTGCTGCCTGATCGTCGGCACCTTCGGCGGGGGTGCGGTGTGCTCGTTCTCCTTAGCGTGGCAGGAAATCCACTGCTTTCCGGGGAGGTCCCGTGTCCGTCCGCCGATTCGCGCTCTGGAGCACCGCCGTCGTCACCGCCTGTGTGGCCGCCGCGGGCGTCGTCAGCAGCCTGCCCGCGTCCGCCGCGAGCACCACGCAGGACGTCTTCGCCCGGTCCTGGGGAACGACGGAACTTTCCGCGTCCGCGGGGATCTACGTCGGGGTCGCCACCGCCAGCATCACCGGTGGCACCGGCAACTGGGTGGTCCAGGCGACCGCGACCGTCGTCAACTGGGGCCCCAGCGACTACTACCGCTGCCGCCTGTCCGACGCCGACGGCGTCATCCTGAACGTCGCCTCGGCGCTGGTCGGCAACAGCACCACGCCGGGCAACGCGGGCGACGGCGCCCTGGTCGTCCCGATCACCGTCGCGGCCACGGTGAACAGCACGAACAACGGAAACTGGGTCGCCCTCCTCTGCGGCCACGAAGGCGGCAGCCGCCCCAGCCGCGTCGACCCGGGCGCCACCGTCTGGGCCCACCGCAGCTCCGAACTCCAGCTCCAGTGACCGTCACGCCTCGGGGATGTCGCGGAGCAACCCGCGGAGGGCTTCCGGGTCCAGCAGGTCGGCGGGGCGGATCGTGCGGTTCGCGCGGACGTAGTGGAACGCCGCGCGGACCCGCTCCACCGGGACGTTCTTCAGCGCCGCCCAGGCCATCCGGTACGCCGCCAGCTGGACCGACAACGCCGGGATCCGGGACTCCGGCGGGACCGAGCCGGTCTTCCAGTCGACCACCGTCCAGCCGCCGTCGGGGTCGGCGAAGACCGCGTCCATGCGGCCGCGCAGGGTGATGCCTTCGACGTCGGCCGAGAACGTCACCTCCACCGCCACCGGGACGCGCGCCGCCCACTCGCTCTTCTCGAACTCCGTCTGCAGTTCCTCGAAGTCCGCGTCGGGGGCCTCGCCGAAGTCGGCCGCGCCCGGGAGGTCGTCGATCTCGATCAGCTGGTCGCCCGCGAAGCGGCGTTCCAGCCAGCCGTGGAACTCCGTGCCGCGGCGGGCGAAGCTGTTGGGTTCCACCGGGAGGGGCCGGCGCAGGTCGGCGGCGAGGCGGGCGGCGTCGTCGGCCAGTGCGACCAGCTGGCTCACCGAAAGCCGGGAAGGCAGCGGAACCCGCTTGATGTGGTCGTCCTTGCGCGCCCACTCCTCCAGCAGGACGTCGGTGTCGGTCACCCAGCCGTCGGGATCGTCGTCCTCCTCCTCTTCGTCGCCTGCCGCAGAGGCCAGCGCCTCGGACACCAGTTCCACGCCGGTCTGCACGCCGGTGCGGCGGTCGGCGAGCGGGTCGACCGGCCAGCGCGCCGCCCGCGAGTCCGAGACCAGCGGGTTTTCGTCGTCCTCGGTGGGTTCCGGCGCCCACTCGGCGAGCTGCCCGACGCCGGTCTCCCGCAGGACGCCGGCGATCTCGGTGAGGAACTCCGAAGGTCCCTTCGCCCGGCTGCTGCTTTCGTTCCACCAGTGCCCGGAGACGATCAGCGCGTGCTCGGACCGCGTCAGCGCGACGTAGCAGAGGCGCCGTTCCTCCGCCTGCTCCCGTTCGACGAACCCGGCTTCGTGCAGCTCCAGTCCTTCTTGGACTTCCTTGCGGTCGTGGCCTTCGGCGATGTCCAATGTGGGCAGGTCCTGGGCGTCACCGCGCAGCTTCGCGGGCAGCGACGTCGCCGTCCGCAGCCACGACGACGACCGCCGGCGGCCGGGGAACACCTCGCGCACCAGGTGCGGCACCGCGACGACCTCCCACTCGAGGCCCTTCGCCGAGTGCACGGTCAGCACCTGCACGCGGTCCGGCACCACTTCGACCTCGCCCGGGGTGAGCCCGTCCTCGGCGTGCGCGGCGGTGTTCAGGTAGTCCACAAAGGACAACAGGGTGGCCGTCGGCGCGGTCTCGGCGTAGTCGGTGACGACTTCGGCGAACGCGTCCAGGTGTGCCCGCCCCGCGGATCCCGGCCGGGCCAGGGATTCGACGTCCAGGAGCATCGTGCGTTCGACGTCGGCGACGAGCTCCGGCAGCGACTGGTCGAGCCGCCGCCGCAGCGCGGCCAGTTCCCAGCCGATCCGCCGGATCCGCTTGTACCCTTCCTCGGAGTACCGCGCCGGGTCGCCGGGCTCGTCGATGGCGTCGATCAGCCCGGCCTGCTCGACGCGCTCGACGACCAGCTCCGGCGTGTCGGCCTTTTCCGGGCTGGACAGCTCGCCGGCCCGCCGCCACAACGCGGCGACGTCGGCCGCCGAGAGCCGCCAGCGGGCGCCGGTCAGCAGCCGGGCCGCCGCGCTCCCGGACAGCGGGTCCGCGAGCACCTTCAGCGTCGACACGAGGTCCGCGACCTCGGGCTCGTCCAGCAGTCCGCCGAGCCCGACGACCTCGACGGGCAGCCCGCGCGCCCGCAGTTCGGCGGCGATCGGGGCCATGTCGGCGCGGCGGCGCACCAGCACCGCGGCGGTCGGCGGCTTGCCGGTCTGTTCCTGGTGGGCGTACCAGCGCCGGGCGAGGGCGTCGGCGGCCCACGCGCGCTCGGCGCGGATGTCCGGCAGCAGCGCGCACGCGATGTCTGCGGGCCCGGCGCCTTCGCGCGCCCGCAGCCGTTCGACGCCGAGGCCGGCGGCGCGCAGCGGTTCGGCGATCGCGTTCGCGAGCTCCAGGACCTCCGGCGGGTTGCGGAAACTGGTCAGCAGCCCGAATTCGCGCGCGGGGACGAGCCGTTCGCCGTCGAAGCGCGGGAAGTCCGTGGTGAACCGGGGCAGGTTGGCCGCGCTGGCCCCGCGCCAGCCGTAGATCGCCTGCGCGGGGTCCCCGACGGCGGTGACCGGCATCGGCGGGTTCTCGACGCCGCCGAACAGCGCCCGCAGCAGGACGCGCTGGGCGTGTCCGGTGTCCTGGTACTCGTCGAGCAGCACGGCGCCGTAGCGCTCACGCTCACCGCGCACGACCGACGGGTACCCGCCGGCCAGCTGGGCGGCGAGGGACATCTGGTCGGCGAAGTCCAGCGCGCCTTCGTTGCGCTTGCGGCGGTGGTAGTCGTCGACGAGCGGCAGCAGCGCGAGCCGGAAGTGCTGCGCCGCCATGATTTCGGTGAGTTTCTGCGGCAGTGCGGCCCGCTGCCCTTTGACGCGCGGCGCGTTCTCGATGACCTGGCACAGCCAGGTCGTGTACTCGGCGAGCTGCTCGGTGGAGACGAGGTGCTCGCCCAGCTCCCCGGCCAGGGCGAGCAGGTCGGCGGTCACGGTCGGCGGGACGCGGTCGGTGTCGAGCTCGTTGTCCCAAGTGGACACGACGCGGTGCGCGATCTGCCACGACGAGGTTTCGGAGAGGAGCCGGACGCCGGGCTGGACCGGCAGGCGGAGGCCGTGTTCGGACAGCAGGCGCCCGGCGTAGGCGTGGTAGGTGAGGACGGTGGGTTCGCCGGCGGCCACGGTGGACCGCAGGCCGCCGGTCGGGTCCAGCCGGTCGAGGAGGCCGGACCCGGCGAGGCGGCGGAGCCGGGCGCGGACGCGTTCGCCGAGCTGGCGCGCGGCTTTGCGGGTGAAGGTGAGGCCGAGGACGCGGTCGGGGCTGACGATGCCGTTGGCGACAAGCCAGACGACCCGCGCGGCCATGGTTTCGGTCTTCCCGGCCCCCGCGCCGGCGACGACGAGCGACGGTTCGACGGGCGCGGCGATGACGGTCGCCTGTTCGGGCGTGGGCCGGTGCAGCCCAAGAGCATCGGCGAGTTCGCCAGGCTCGACGGGGTTGGCGACGAGGAGCGGGCTCACGGGAGTACCCCGGCTTGTCGTGAGTGGTAATTAGGGTTAGAACCCGAATTACCACTCACGACGTCTTTTGGCTTGGTCATGGGCCCGGCACCTGACGGCCCTCGGGGCGCAGCGGGCAGCAGCCGCGCGCCGGGCACCGGTCGCAGTCCGGGTTCTCCTGGGCCTGGTAGTCCGGCCCCGCCGCCGAAGCCGCCGCCTTCTGGACCAGCTCCAGCCACTGCTTGCCGCCGACCTCGTCCATCGGCGGCTGGGACCGCTCCGTCGCGCCCGTCTTGTTGTTGGCCTTCGCCACGTACACCAGCCGCGCGCCGCCGGCCTCGGTCCGGCCCTCGATCGCCCCCAGCAGCACCGCCAGCTGGTACGCCGCCAGCTGCGGGTGCGCCTCGGCCTCCGCGCCGGACACCGGAACCTTGCCCGTCTTGATGTCGACGATCACCGGCCGCCCCTCGGAGTCCAGCTCCACCCGGTCGACCCGCCCGCGCAGCAGCACCCGGACCTCGTCCTCGCCCCCGGCCGGCAGCTCGACCTCGATGTCCTGCTCGACTCCGGCTTCCTTCAGCTCCGCCCGGCTGCGCTCCAGCCACGTCGTGAAGTTCCGCAGCATCTGCTCGACCCGGCGCCGCTCCCGCCGGGAGAACCACGGCGCCCCCGCGTCGACGCGCACCCAGGCCTCGTCCAGCGCCGTCTGCAGCTCGGCGTCGGTGCTGCCGGACGCCACCGCCTGGGCCAGCCCGTGCACCAGCGTCCCCGTCACCGCCGCCAGCTGGGCCGGGTCGCTGCCGCCGTGGCGCTCGATCATCCAGCGCAGCGGACACTTCGTCAGGATTTCCACTGTGGACGGTGAGATCCGGATCAGGTCGCCCGGCGGGTGCACCGGCTCGTCGCTGGACGCCGGCAGCAGGCCGTACCACGTCGACGGGTGCGCGCCCGGGACCTTCGCGTCGGCCAACCGCGCCAGCTGCTTCGCCGCCCGCCGCCGCCGCGAAGGCTCGGCCTTGTCGTCGCAGACGACCTCGCGCAGCTCCCCCACCAGCTCGGCGAGTACCAGCGACCGGCCCGGCGGCTTCATCCGCGAGTCGAGCCCGCCGTCGTCGGCGCCGTTCTCCTCCAGGTCGTCGAGGAACCGGGACGGCTGCTCGTCCTCGCCCGACACCGCCGTGACCAGCAGCGTCTGCTTCGCCCGGCTCATCGCGAGGTAGAACAGGCGCCGCTCCTCGGCGAGGATCGGCGCGGTCTGGGAGACGGCGTCGTCGTCCACCCCGGCCATCAGGTCCTTGAGCCGCTCCACGCCCAGCACGGACCCCCGCAGCCGCAGGTCCGGCCACGCGCCCTCCTGGACACCGGCGACGGCGACGACCGTCCACTCGCGACCGGCGGCGGCGTGCGCGGTGAGCAGCGAGACGCCGTCCGACGGGACGGCCGCCGGCGCCAGGGTGTCACCCGCGATCCGTTGTGCGCCAAGGTAATCCGCGAACGACGCGACACTCGCGCGGGGCAGCCGGTCGACGTACCGGCCCGCGGCGTCGAACAGCGCGACGACGGCGTCGAGGTCGCGATCGGCCTGCGCGCCCAGCGACCCACGGCGGTCGACCTGGTTCAGCAGCTTGTCCTGGAGCCCGCTCTCGCGCCACAGCTGCCACAGCACCTGCTCGACGCCCTCGCCGCGCGCGACGGCCTGGTGCGTGACGCGCAGCAGCCCGCCGACGCGCCGCACCGGCTCGGCCTCGGCGTCGGCGAGCCCGGCCAGGATGTCGCCGCCGCGCAACGCCTCCACGAGCAGTTCGTCGCTCGAGCGCTGCCCGCCGCCGGCCAGTTCGAGCCGGCGCAGGCCGCGCCGCAACCGGCGCAGCGCCAAGGGATCGGCACCGCCGAGCGACGAAGAGAGCAGCATCTCGGCGAGGTCGACGTCCAGCAGATCGGGCGACGGCGCCAGCTTCAGCACGGCCAGCAGCGGCCGCACGGCGGGCTGCTTGGCCAGCGGCAGCTCCTCGGTCGCCGACCCGATCGGGACGCCGGCCGCGCGCAACGCGCGTTGCAGGACGAGGAAGGTCCGCGCGGGCGACCGGACGAGCACCGCGATCTCCGACCACGGCACGCCGTCGACGAGGTGCGCGCGCCGGAGCTGGTCGGCGATCCAGCTCGCTTCGGCGGCCGGCGTCGGCATCACGCGGACGCGGACGTTCCCGCCGGAAGCGCCCGCTGGCGGGAGGATCTTGCGGTGCGGCGACGCGCCCGGCAGCGTCGCGCCGATCTTGGCCACCGCGAGCCGCACGGCCGGGGCGAGCCGGTGGGCCGTGGTGAGCGTGACGGTGCGGCTGCCGTCCGGGTCGGCGTCGGCGAACAGGCTCGCGTCGGCGCCGCGGAAGGAGAACACGTTCTGGTCGGGGTCGCCGGCCACGACGAACTCGGCCGCGGTGTGCCCGATCACCCGGACCAGGCTGGTCTGCAGCGGGTCGAGGTGGTGGGCGTCGTCGACGAACAGGTGCCGGACGCGGGTGCGCTCGCGTTCGCGCAGCTCGTCGTCGTCCTCCAGGGCGAGCAGCGCGGAGGTGACCAGCTCGGCGGCGTCCAGCGCGGGCGCGCTCGCCACGCCGAGCGCGTTGCCGCCCGCGCCCTGCAGCTGCGTGACTTCTTCGTACTGCGCCCAGAACTGCCCGGCGGCGATCCACTCTTCGCGGCCGCGGCGCCGGCCGAGCTCGGTGAGGTCCTCGGGGCCGAGGCCGCGCTCGGCCGCGCGCATCAGCAGGTCGCGCAGCTCCTCGGCGAAGCCGGGAACCACCAGGGCGGGCCGCAGCTGCTCGGGCCAGTACTCGGCCTCTTCGTCGAGGTCACCGGCCAGCAGTTCACGGACGACGACGTCCTGTTCCGCGCCGGCCAGCAGCCGCGGCGGCGGGAGCTCTTCGGCCATCGCTTCCAGGCGCAGCAGCGAATAGGCGTAGGAGTGCACGGTGCGGACCAGGGGTTCGCGAACGGTCCGGGGCAGCGGCCGCGCCAGGTCGGGGTCGGCGGTGAGGCGTTGCGTGATGTCGGCGCGCAGCGCGTCGGCGGACCGGCGGGACGTGGTGAGGACGAGCACGCTCTCCGGGTCGGCGCCCTCGGCGATGCGGCGGGTCGCGGCCGAAGCCAGCAGGGCTGTTTTGCCGGTGCCGGGACCGCCGAGCACGCGGAGGAACCCGCCGGGTGCGGAGAGCACGCGCCGGGCGCCTTCGTCCCAGGTGAACGAGGGTGTGGCGGTGATCGGCGTGCGCACCAGCCGCGCGTCCGCCTGCGCCGTTCGCCTCCCGTTCACCCCGCGATGGAACCACGCCGGGTCCCCCGGGTGGTGCACCGGCACGGCTTAGCGGGGATGCGTTCGGCGAAGGCGCCCGGCGGTGCGGTGGATGGTTGCGAAAAGTGTCGGTGGTATCCGGCAGAGTGTCGGTATGGACGACGTTCTGCACGAGCGCGTGCGGGAAATCATCGAGTCCGTGCCGGCCGGCACGGTCGCGACGTATGGCGACATCGCGGCCCTCGCGGGGGCGCCCTCGCCGCGGATGGTCGGCGCCATCCTGGCCGAGGACGGGCACGACCTGCCGTGGCACCGGATCCTGCGCGCGAACGGCACCCCGGCGCCGCACCTGGTCCACGACCAGCTGGAGCGCCTGCGCGCGGAGGGCGTCCTGGCCGACGGCCAGCGCATCGACCTGCGGAAGTACCGGTGGAAACCGGACGGAGAGGAGGACACCGGACCGGAAGGACTGTTCTGACCGAGCTGATCAGGCTTCTGCGAGGTGTCGACGCGCCGCCCGACGGCTGCGACTGGCAGCTGCTGGTGAGCGACGAGACGGCGCTCCCGGCGATCGGCGCGATCGTCGAGCAGCTCCCGCCGGGCGCCACTTGTGTGCGTGACCTGGGCAAACAAAGTCACCGGCGTCCGAAGACCCAGCCCCGTCGTACTAGACCTTCCCGAGCTTCGTGACCAGCAGCTTCACCAGGGCACCCAGGCGCTGGCGGTCCGGCTGCAGCGTCTCGATGCCCGCCGCCTCCAGCGGGGCCGCCGTCACCGGGCCGACGCACGCGCACACCAGCCGGTCACGCAGAGCCGCCAGAAGCTCGTCGTGGTGGCCGGACGTGCGGGCCAGGGTCAGGAAGTTCGCCGCGGCCGGGGCGCTCGTGAAGGCCACTGCGTCCAGGTCGCCCGCCACGATCGCGTCGATCAGGTCGTGCACCGGAGTCACGTCCGGCGGCGAATGCCAGCGGTACGGCTGCAGCTCGACCAGGGACGCCCCGGCCCGCACCAGGGGGTTCGTGAGCTCCGGCAGCGGTGTCCCGTGCAGCTGGACGGCCACCCGCTCGCCGCCGACCCCGGCCGCGGCCAGCGCCCCGAACAGCTCGGCGTTCGACTCCGAAGCGGCCGAAAAGGACTCGCGCAGACCGGCGCCGCGGACGGCGCCCACCGCCTTCGGGCCGCGGGCATAGATCCGGGACTCCCCCAGCGCCGCCACGAGCCGAGCACGCAGAGCCCAGCCTTCGGCCGCATCGAGCCAGCCGCGGAAGCCCGCGCCCGTGGTGACCACCGTGAATCCGACCGGGGCCGCCAGCACGGCTTCGGTGCCCGCGCGCAGCTCAGGATCGCTGTCCAGGGGCACGATGGTGATCGTCGGCGCGTGGCGGACCTCGGCGCCGTAGCGTTCGAGGGCCGCGATGAATTCGCCGGCTCGCCGCTCGGCCGTGACCCCGATGGCGATGCCGCTCAGCTCACCCATAGAACGCGCCCATCTCCTCGATCGCTTCCGCCAGCTCCGCCCGCAGGTCCGCCGGTGCCAGGACCTCCAGGTGCGACCCGAAGCGCAGCAGCTCGCCGATGGCCGGTTCGCCCGGCTCCACCGGCAGCTCCACGGTGAGCCAGCCGTCCGCGTCGGGCTCGTTACGGCAGTCGCGCAACGCGCGGGCGCCGACAGAACCTCCGTAGAACGGTACGAGAGCCTGCGCCCGCGGCGAAAGGCGCACCACCGCGACGCGCGGGTACATCCGGCGTTCGAACTGCTCGGACCACTCCTGCCAGTACTTCGCGAGGTCGAAGCCGGCCGGCCGCTCGAACACCTCGCCGAGGTCGGTCAGCTCCAGCACCCGCGAAATCCGGTAGGTGCGGTCGGTGCCGTCGCAGCGGCCCGCGAGGTACCAGTTGCCCGCCTTGAGGATCAGCCCCAGCGGCTCCAGCTCCCGCTCGACGACCCGCTGCCCCCACCGCTCGTAGCGGATCCGGATCCGGTGCGACGACCACACGGCGTCGGCGATCCCCGACAGCGTCGGCAGGCTCTCGATGCCCCGGTGCCAGCCGGGGACGTCCAGGTAGAACCGCTCGGCGACGCGCCCGGCGCGGTCACGCAGCTCGGCCGGCAAAGCGGCGTACAGCTTGAGCTGCGCCGCCGCCAGGACGGTGCCGAGGCCCAGCTCGGCCGCCGCCACGGGCAGCCCGGCCAGCGACAGCGACTGCGCCTCCTCCTCGGTCATCCCGGTGAGCCGGGTGCGGTAGCCGTCGACCAGCCGGTAACCGCCGGTCCGGCCGCGGTCGGCGTACACCGGGACGCCGGACGCCGAGAGCGCGTCGATGTCCCGGTAGACCGTCCGCACCGAGACCTCGAGCTCTTCGGCCAGCTCCTCGGCCGTCATCCGGCCGCGGTTCTGCAGCAGCAGGAGGACGGACAGGAGACGGCTCGCGCGCATCTCCCGATTTTGGCAGAAATACCTGACACGAGCTGACAGGTATGCCCGGCAGGGTGGTCCCCATGAACGCATTCACCATGAAGAACTGGGACGAAAAGATCGTCAGCGGCACCGAGGGCGTCGGCCCCCGCGTGGCGTACGCGCACGCCACGATGGCGTACGACGGGGTCATCGAGGGTGAGTCGATCTGCGACCTTCTGCTGTACTACGCGGGCGAAGGGTACGAAAGCGGCGAGACGACGTCGCCGAGCTTCGAGCGCTTCGAGGGCAAGGTGGAGGGTCGCGAAGGGACGTTCATCGTGCGCCACGAGTACACGTTCGACGCGAAGGGCATCGCCTCGACGTTCACCGTCGTCCCCGGCTCGGGCACCGGCGAACTGGCCGGGCTCACCGGCAGCGGCACCGTCGGCGGCGTGATGGGCGAGGAGAAAATGAGCTACACCTTCGAGTACACGTTCTAGGAGCCGCACGTGGACCGCCGTCAGGTTCTCGCCTACCGCATCGCCGAGCACGGCCTGCACCGCTCGGCGCGGGACGTCGCCGACCTGGCCGTCGTCCGGGCCGGGCTGCAGGACAGCATGCGCGACACCGCGCTGCTCGCCCTCGCCGCCCGGCTCGACGGCCCGGTGTCCCTCGAGGACGACGAACGGCTGGTCCTGGCCTGGACGTTGCGGGGTGCGCCGCACTACCACCTGCGTTCGGATCTGCCCGAGGCGATCCGGTCGCTGATCCCGCTCGACGACGCCGACGCGCTGGCCCGGATGTTGTGGCAGCGCAAGGAACTGGCGGCGACGGAGCTGGCCGCGTCCGAGGTGGTGTTCACCGCGGCCGCCGCGCTGCGCGAGGTCGTGACGGCGCCGATGACGAAGGGCGCTGTTTCGACGGCGGTCACCAAGCGCGTGCCGCCGGCGTTCGCGCGCTGGTGCCGCGGCTGCAACGCGACGCACATCCACGAGCAGCTGATGCGCATCGCGGCCCCGCTCGGCGGCATCCGCCTGGTGACGGGCGCGTCCCCGGCGACACTCGCACCGCTCGAAGGCCGCGGCCGCCTGCGCAAGACGCCGGACCCCGTCGCGGCGACGGCGGTGATCGAACGGTACCTGCGGCTCAACGGCCCGGCGTCCCCGGGCGAAGCGGCGGAGTTCGCGGGCACGGCCCGGGCGGTGGTCGACCGGACGTGGCCGGCGGACCTGGCCGAAGTGCGGGTCGAGGGGAAGACCCGGTACCTGCCCGCGGACCGGCTCGCGGCGCTGGAGAACCCGCCGGAGCCGGACGTGGTGCGGCTGCTGCCGCCGCTGGACCCGTTCATCCAGGCGCGCGACAAGGCACTGCTGGTCCCGGACCCGTTGCGGCGCAAGGAAGTCTGGAAGATGCTGGGCAACCCGGGCGTGCTGCTCGCGGACGGCGACATCGCGGGAACGTGGCGCACGAAGGGCAGCGGCGCGAAGCTGACGTTCACGCTGACGGCCTTCGACCCGCTGCGCCCGGCGGTCCGCGAGGAAGCGGAAGCCGAGGCGGCGCGGGTGGCGGCGGCGCGAGGCTTCGAGAAGCACGCGGTCACCTGGGCCGGCTGACCCCGGCCCGCGGGGGCGCCCCCCGTTTTCCACGCTACCGGAAGGCACCGACAGTTCCGGTCGCCCCGAGCGCCCCAAGGCCGCCTTGGTTGCGTCTGACGCACCCAAGGCGGCCTTCGGTGCGTCAGACGCACCGAAGGCCACATTGGGGCGCTTCCGGGCGGGGGTCACAGGCTGCGGGCGTCGATGTCGCCGTAGGACGTGGTCGCCTGGATGGTCAGCTCCGCCGTGCCCTCGTTCTTGAGGGCGTTGTGGATCCGGCCGTACGTCGTCCCGGCGTCGAGCGAAGCCGAGACGCCGGCGCCCGCGCCGACCGTGATGTTGCCGGCCTGGGTGCTCAGGACCAGGTTGCCGCTCGTCGCCTCGGCGATGCGGATGTCGCCCTTGCCGGTGGTGATCTCCGCCGGGCCGGTCAGGCGGCCGACCGACACGTCACCCGCGTGGGCCGTCAACCGGAGGCTCGCCGCCTCGTCGAAGACCACCTCGCCGTGGGCGCCTGAAACCGTCACGTCGCCGAGGCGGCCGACGCCGCGCAGCTCCACGCTGGCGGCCTTGGCCTCGACCGAAGAACCGGCGGGCAGCGAAACGGTCACGTCGACGGCGCCGGACGGGCCGAAGTACTGGTTCTTGGCCTCGAGCGAAACCCGCAGGACGCCGTCGTCGAACGTCACGGAGGCTTCCGAAGCCGCCTTCACGTCGCGGCTCTTCGCCGGGTCGGCGGGAAGAACCTGAACGACGGTGTCGGAGCCAGGAGAAGCGACGAACCGGACGCGGCCGGCGGGGATCTCGAGAACGGTGGCGATCGGGGCGGGGGTGGTGAACTTCTGCATCGGATTCTCCTCGGTAGGTGGTGTGAGACCACCTTCGCCGGGCCCGCTGACACCGGAAGGCCACCGCACTGACACGGCCGCTGACACACCGGTCAGGCGTCGACAGCCAGCCGGTATCCCCGCTTCACCACCGTCTGGACGACCTTCCCGCCCCCCAGTGACGTCCGCAGCCGCCCGATCGCCGTCTCGACCGCGTGCTCCTCGCCGCCCCCGGGCAACGCCGAGATCAGCTCCCGCCGCGACACCACCCGCCCCGGTGACGCCGCCAGGGCCCGCAGCAACGCCATCGGCGCCGGGGCCACTTCGCGCCACTCGCCGTCCACGATGGCCGCCTGGCCGCGGAGCTCGATCGCATGCCCTCCCGCCCGCAACCGGGGTGAACGCGCCACCAGGGTCTCCGAGACCGTCAGGGCCAGCGCGCCGATCCGCGCGCGGTGCGGCTGGACCGTCGGCACCCCCAAAGCCGCCAACGGTCCAGCCGTTATGGGTCCGACGCAGGCCGCCACCACCGGGCCGGACAGCGCCGTGACAAGCCCCGGCAGCCGGCCCGTGCGCCGCGCCAGGGCGATGAGCGACGCCGCCGCCGGCGCGCTGGTGAACGGGAGTGCGTGGATCGAGCCGTCCAGGACGCCGTCCAGGAGCCGGTCGACCGGCCCCGGGTCCACCGGGCCGACCCAGCGGTACACCTGGATCTCGATGACTTCGGCGCCGGCTGCGCGCAGCGTGTCCACGAAGTACGGCAGCGGCTCCCCGTGCAGCTGGATCGCGATGCGCAGCCCGTCGACCCCCGATGAGAGCAGGTGCTGCAGCAGCTCCGCGTTGCTCTCCGAAGCCGGCGAGTACGACTCCGAAAGCCCGGCCGCCCGCAGCGCACCGGTCACCTTCGGCCCGCGGGCCAGCAGCGACGCCGATGACAGCCGCGCCAGCAGGGAATCCCCCAGTCCCCAGCCTTCGGCCGCCTCCAGCCAGCCGCGGAAGCCGATGCCGGTGGTCGCGACGACCGCGTCCACCGGCGAGGAAAGCAGCGCCGCCGTCGCCGCGTGCAGCTCGCGGTCGTCCGTCAGCGGCACGATCCGGATCGCCGGGCCGTACCGGACGCTCGCCCCCTTGCGCACCAGTAGCGCGCCGAGCTCGTCAGCCCGGCGCGCCGCGGTGATGCCGATGACGAAACCGGCCAGCGGGAGGACATCGGTCACGGACTCTCCACTTCGACGACGCCTTCCCGCACGCGCACCTCGTACACCGGCACCGAGACGTCCGAAGCGTCCAGGCACTGGCCGGTGTCGAGGGCGAACCGCTCCTTGTAGACCGGCGAGGCCACCACCGGCACGCCCTCCGCGTCGCCGACGATGCCGCGCGAGAGCACCGCCGCGCCGCTGCACGGGTCCCAGTTGGACAGGGCGTACCACCGGTCGCCCGGCAGCCGGAAGATCGCCACCTGCACACCGTCCAGCAGCGCGGCGACCCCCGAGTACTCCGGCACGACGTCCGCCGCGCACACCGCCGTCCAGGTCCGCTCGATCGACGTGGTCATCGCCGCACCTCCGGAACTCCCAGCATCACGGGCACTTTCTGCTGCCGCTCCTCGCGGAACGAGATGGCCGGGTCGGGCGCGCCCGGCGCGTTGACGAAGGAGGTGAACCGGGCCAGCTTCTCCGGGTCCTCCAGCACGCCCTTCCACTCGTCGGCGTAGTTGTCGACGTGCTTGGCCATCGCCGCGTCGAGGTCTTCGCAGATGCCGAGGGAGTCGTCGACGATCACCGCGCGCAGGTGGTCGAGGCCGCCCTCCATCTCTTCGATCCACGGCGCGGTCCGCTGCAGCCGGTCGGCCGTGCGCACGTAGAACATCAGGAACCGGTCGATGGTCCGGATCAGCGTCTCACTGTCCACATCGGACACCAGCAGGTCGGCGTGGCGCGGGGTGGTGCCGCCGTTGCCGCCGACGTAGAGGTTCCAGCCGTTCTCCGTGGCGATGATGCCGAAGTCCTTGCTCCGCGCCTCGGCGCATTCGCGGGCACACCCCGAGACCGCGGACTTGAGCTTGTGCGGCGAGCGCAGGCCGCGGTAGCGCAGCTCCAGCTCGATCGCCAGCCCGACGCTGTCCTGCACGCCGTAGCGGCACCACGTCGACCCGACGCACGACTTGACCGTCCGCAGCGCCTTGCCGTAGGCGTGCCCGGACTCGAACCCGGCGTCGACGAGCCGCCGCCAGATCAGCGGCAGCTGGTCCACGGTCGCCCCGAACAGGTCGATCCGCTGGCCGCCGGTGATCTTGGTGTACAGCCCGAAGTCGCGCGCGACCTCGCCGATCACGATCAGCTTGTCCGGGGTGATCTCGCCGCCGGGGATCCGCGGGACCACCGAGTACGTGCCGTTGCGCTGCAGGTTGGCCAGGTACCGGTCGTTGGTGTCCTGCAGGGTCATCTGCTCGCCGCCGAGCACGTGCCCGTTGCCGAGGGTGGCCAGGATGGACGCCACCGCCGGTTTGCAGATCGCGCAGCCGCTGCCCGAGCCGTAGCGGCCGATCAGCTCGCTGAACGTCGTGATCCGGGTGGCCTGGACGATCTCGAACAGCTCGGCGCGCGACTGCGGGAAGTGCTCGCAGACGGCCTTCGACTGCTCGACGCCGGCCGCGCTGAGCAGCCGGCCCAGCAGCGGGACGCACGACCCGCAGGCGGTGCCCGCGCGGGTGCACGCCTTCAGCTTCGGGACGGTGTCGCAGCCGTCCTCGTGGATGGCCTGGGTGATCGCGCCCTTGGAGACCGCGTTGCACGAGCAGATCTGCGCCGCGTCGGGCAGCGCGTCGACGCCGACCGCGGCACCGCCGCCCGCCGGGGCGAGGATCGCGCCCGGCTCGGCCGGCAGCGGACGGCCGACCAGCGCGCGCAGCGTGTTGTACTCGGTGGCGTCGCCGACGAGCACCCCACCCAGGAGCGTCTTGCCGTCGTCGGTGACCACGAGCTTCTTGTACGTCCCGGCGACCGCGTCGTTGACGGCGACTTCCAACGCGCCCTCGGTCGCCGCGTGGGCGTCACCGAAGGAAGCGACGTCGACGCCCATCAGCTTCAGCTTCGTGGACGTGTCCGGCTCCGGGAACGTCCCGGCCCCACCGGTCAGCTGCGCGGCGACGATCTCCGCCATCGCGTACCCGGGCGCCACGATGCCGTAGACCTTGCCCTCGACCGCGGCGCATTCGCCGATCGCGTAGATCGCCGGGTCGCTGGTCCGGCAGGAGGCGTCGGTGAGGACACCGCCGCGCGGGCCGACGTCCAGGCCGGACTGCCGGGCGAGGTCGTCACGCGGCCGGATGCCGGCGGAGAACACGACGAGGTCGACGTCGAGCTCGGTGCCGTTGCCCAGCTTGGCCAGCAGTCGCGAACCGTCGGCTTCGATCGAGTTGGTGGACGTTCCCGTGTGGACGGTGACGTCCAGCGCCGTGATCATCCTGCGGAGCATCGAGCCGCCGCCCTCGTCGACCTGCAGCGGCATCAGCCGCGGCGCCATCTCGACGACGTGCGGGGACAGGCCCATGTCCCGCAACGCCTTCGCGGCCTCCAGGCCGAGCAGGCCACCGCCGATGACGACGGCCGAGCGCCGGCCGCGACCGGGCTTCTCGACGGCGGCCGCGCGGATCGCGTCGAGGTCCTCGATGGTCCGGTAGACGAAGCAGCCGGCCAGGTCGTGCCCGGGCACCGGCGGCACGAACGGCCGCGAGCCGGTGGCCAGCACCAGGGCGTCGTACGAGACGACCGCGCCGGACGCCGTGGTGACCGTCTTCGCGGCACGGTCCACCGTCACGGCCAGTTCGCCGAGCCGCAGGTCGACGTGCGGGTCGTCCGCGTAGTCCGAGCCCGGGAGGGCCAGTGAAGCCGGGTCCCACGTGTCCACATAGGACGTGAGCGCCACCCGGTCGTACGCCGGGCGCGGCTCCTCGGACAGGACGACGACGTGCCAGGTGCCTTGTGGGTCTTCCGCGCGCACCGCCTCCACGAGCCGATGGGCGACCATGCCGTGTCCGGCGACGACCAGGGTGGGCATCTCAGACCTCCGCTCCCGCGAGCGCCAGACCGCGCTCACTCGTGGGCTGTTCGGCGGGCTTGCGCAGGTAGACCGCCCAGGTGACGGCGAAGCAGAGCCCGTAGAAGACCAGGAATCCGACGAAGGCGGGCACCCCGCTCTTGGCGTCGGCGAACGACTGCCGGAAGGCGAGGTTGATGAACAGGCCGCCCTCGGCGCCGATCGCACCGGCGAGGCCGATCAGCGCGCCGGAGAGGCGCCGCGCCTTGAGCAGCTCGGCCGCCTCCTCGGCGCCGTTCGCGATCGCCACCTTCGCCTTGGCGCGGAAGATCGCCGGGATCATCTTGTAGGTCGAGCCGTTGCCGACACCGGCGAGCACGAACAGCACGATGAAGGCGACCGTGAACAGCGCCAGGGACTTCGACGTCGACGCGAGGATCAGCACGACCGTGGCCAGCGCCATCCCGGTGAACGTGAAGAAGGTGATCTTGCCGCCGCCGATCCGGTCGGCCAGCCAGCCGCCCATCGGCCGCGAGAGCGAGCCGAGCAGCGGGCCGAGGAACGTCACCGCGGCCGCCTGCAGCGGGGTGCGGCCGAACTGGTTCTGCAGCACCAGGCCGAAGGCGAAGCTGTAGCCGATGAAGGAACCGAAGGTGCCGATGTAGAGGAACGACATCACCCAGGTGTGCGGCTCCTTGACGACCTCGCGCATCGCCTTGGTGTCGCCCTTCACGGTGGCGAGGTTGTCCATGTAGAAGTACGCCAGCACCGCGGCGACCACGATCAGCGGGATGTAGATGTAGAGCACCAGCCGCGGCGCGGTCGCGCCCGCCGTGCCGATCACCAGCAGGCCGATCAGCTGGATCGCCGCGACGCCGAGGTTGCCGCCGCCGGCGTTGAGGCCCAGCGCCCAGCCCTTGTGCTTCTCGGGGTAGAAGGTGTTGATGTTCGTCATCGACGAGGCGAAGTTGCCGCCGCCCACCCCGCCGAGGGCGGCGACAAGCAGGAAGGTGCCGAGCGACGTGCCGGGGTGCAGCACGATCGCGGCCAGCGTGGCCGGGATCAGCAGCAGCACGGCGGACACGACCGTCCAGTTGCGGCCGCCGAACTTCGCCACGGCGAAGGTGTAGGGCAGCCGCATCAGGCCGCCGATCAGCGTCGGCGTCGAGACGAGGAGGAACTTGTCGGCGGCGGAGAAGCCGTAGTCCTTGCCCATGAACAGGACGATGACCGACCACAGGGTCCAGATCGAGAAGCCGATGTGCTCGGCGAAGACCGAGAACCAGAGGTTGCGGCGGGCGACCTTCTTGCCCGTGGACTCCCAGAACTCGTCGTTCTCGGGTTCCCAGTGTTCGATCCAGTGCTTTCCTTGGTGGGCCACGGCGTGCTCCTTAATGCGGCGGTTCGTGGTGGTCAGTGCGAATCGGTGACCGGGGATCGGTCACTGGGGATCGGTCACTGCGCGGCGAGCCAGTTCGCGATGCCGCCGACGGTGTCGGTGCACCCGCCGCATCCCGTCGTGGCTCGCGTGGCCCGCGCCAGTGCGGGAGTGTCGGTGGACCCGGCCTTCCAGGCTTCGATCAGCCGGCCCTTGGTGACGTTGTTGCAGCGGCAGATCACCGCCGTGGCGGGCAGGTCGGCCGGGCTGGCCGCCGGGGTGCTGCCGGTGGGCAGCGCGCGGCCGAGCAGCACGGCGAGCCGGTCGTCCGGCAGCAGCGTGCCGCGGTCGTGGAACTGGGTGATCGTGGCGGCCGCGTCGGGCAGGCCGAGCAGGATCGCCCCGGTGACGCGGTTTTCGCGGACGACGAGCTTGCCGTACCGGCCGCCGGTCGGGTCGTTGAACGTCAGCACCTCGACGTCGGCGTCACCGGCCTGCAGCTGGGTCTCCCCCAGCGCGGCGAGGTCGATGCCGCGGGCCTTGAGCCGGGTGACGGCCGTGGTGCCGCGGTAGCGGGCGGCCGCGTTGGTCCCGGTCAGGACATCGGCCAGCACCGACGCCTGCTCCCACGCGGGCTGGATCAGCCCGGCCGGGGCGCCGGGGTGGCGGGCGCAGTCGCCGAGCGCGTGGATGCGGCCGTCGCTGGTGCGCAGGGTGTCGTCAACAACGACAGCGCCGTCGACGTCGAGGCCGGCTTCGATGGCCAGGCGCGTCTCGGCGCGGACGCCGGCGGCGACCACGACCAAGTCGGCCGGGACGAGGCTGCCGTCGTCGAGCTTGAGGCCGTCGCCGGGGAGGTAGCGGGCGGCGGTGGCGCCGAACTTGAAGGTGACGCCCATGTCGGTGAGCTGCCGGGCCAGCACGTGGCCGGCGGCCGGGTCGAGCTGGCGTTCCATGACGTGCCCCAGCGGGTGCACGACGGTCACCTGGTTGCCGCGCCCGGCCAGGCCGCGGGCGGCTTCGAGGCCGAGCAGGCCGCCGCCGAGCACCGCGACCGGCGCGCCGAAGCGGGCGGCGTCGAGGATCTTGGCGCAGTCGTCGAGGCTGCGGAAGGCGACCACGCAGTGAGAACCGGAGCTTCGCTCCGGGCCGGGGGCCTCGCCACCCGGACCCCCGAAAAGCCTGCCGGGCCCGGCTTCGAGCCCTTCGACCGGCGGGATCCACGGGTTGGCGCCGGTGGCGAGCACGAGTGCGTCGTAGTCGACGGAGGATCCGTCGCCCAGCTCGACGCAGCGCTTCTCGCGGTCGATCCGGGCGACGTCGACGCCGAGCCGCAGGTCGATGTTGTGCCGCTGGGCCCACTCGTCGTCGTGCAGGCGGACGCTTTCGGCGCTCATCCCGCCGGCGACGACGGCGGACAGCAGCACCCGGTTGTAGGCGGCGTGTTTCTCGGCACCGAGCACGGTCAGCCGCACCCGCTCGGCGATCGGGTCGCGACGGCGGATCTCGTCGGCCAGCCGGGCACCGGCCATGCCGTACCCGACGATGACGACTTCACGGGGACTCATGCGGCACCATCCACAGTAGACAGGGAAACGGCACACACCTTGAACTCCGGCATCCGGCTGACCGGATCGAGCGCCGGGTGGGTGAACAGGTTGGCGCGCTGCTCACCGGGGAAGTGGAAGGGCAGGAAAACCAGGTCGGGCTTGAGGCTCTGGGCGAACCGGACTCGCGCGACAGTCTCGCCGCGACGGGATCGGACCACCGCGCGGTCGCCCTCCTCCAGGCCGGCGCGCTTGGCGGTGTCCGGGTGGACCTCGACGAACGCCTCCGGGACGACCTCGTTGAGCTCGCTGATCAGCCGCGTCTGCGCACCCGACTGGTAGTGCTGGAGCACGCGGCCGGTGGTGGCCTGCAAGGGGAATTCGTCGTCCGGGAGCTCGGCCGGGCCGGTGTGCTCGACCGGCACGAACCGCGCGCGGCCGTCCGGGTGCGCGAAGGCGTCGAGGAACATCCGCGGGGTGCCGGGGTGGTTGTTCTCGGGGACCGGCCAGTGCAGGGCCTCGCCCGCGCGCAGCCGGTCGTAGCTGACGCCGGAGTAGTCGGCGATGCCGCCCTTCGACGCGATCCGCAGTTCCTCGAACACCGTCTCGGCGTCGGTCGGGAACCGGTTTTCCGGCTGCCCCAGCCGCGTTGCAAGTCCATTGAGGACGTCCAAGTCGGACCGGACGCCGACCGGTGGGTCCAGTGCCTTGCGCCGCAGCAGGACCCGGCCTTCGAGGTTGGTGAGCGTGCCGTCCTCTTCAGCCCACTGGGTGACCGGGAGGACGACGTCGGCCATGGCCGCGGTCTCCGACAGCACGAAGTCGGCGACGACCAGGAGATCCAGCGACGCCAGCCGGTCCTGGACGCGCTGCGAGCGCGGCGCCGAGACGACCACGTTGCTGCCGAAGACCATCAGCGCCTTCGGGCCGTTCTCCTGGCCGAGCGCTTCGAGCAGTTCGGTCGCCGAGCGGCCGGGACCGGGCAGGCTTTCGGCGTCGACACCCCACACGCCGGCGACGTACTCGCGCGCGGCCGGGTCGTCGAGCTTGCGGTAGCCGGGCAGCTGGTCGGCCTTCTGCCCGTGCTCGCGGCCGCCCTGGCCGTTGCCCTGGCCGGTGAGGCAGCCGTAGCCGGAACCCTTGCGGCCGGGCAGGCCGAGGCTCAGCGCGAGGTTGATCCAGGCGCCGACGGTCGCGGTGCCGGTGGCGTGCTGCTCGGTGCCCCGGGCCGTGAGGATGTAGGCGTTGCGGGCGCCGGCGAGCTTTTCCGCCGCGAGGCGCATGTCGGCGGCCGAGACACCGGTGACGCGCTCGGCGCGCTCCGGCCACCAGCTCGCGGCGATCCGCCACATCTCGGCGAACCCGCTCGTTCGGTCGTCCACATAGGACTGGTCGACGTGGCCGCCTTCGACGACGGCGTGCAGGATGCCCAGTGCCAGCGCGAGATCCGTGCCCGGCGCGGGCGCGAGGTGCAGGCCGGCCAGCTCGGCGGTCGGGGTCCGCCGCGGGTCGACGACGATGAGGTCCGCGCCACGCAGGTGCTGGATGAACGGCGGCATCGTCTCGGCCGGGTTCGCGCCGGCGAGCAGCACGACGTCGGCGTTCTTCAGATCCGTGACGGGGAACGGCATCCCGCGGTCGGCCCCGAAGGCCTTGATCCCGGCGGCGGCGGCCGAGGACATGCACCACCGGCCGTTGTAGTCGATCTGCGAGGTGCCGAGCGCGACGCGGGCGAACTTGCCCAGCAGGTAGGCCTTTTCATTGGTCAGCCCGCCGCCGCCGAAGATCGCGACCCCGTCCGGGCCGTGTTCGTCCTGGATCTCGGCGAGCTTCCGGGCGACGTGGTCGAGGGCGAAGTCCCAGCTGACCGGCTCGAGCGCACCGTTCACGCGGATCATCGGGGTCGTCAGCCGCTTCGTGCTCGTGAGGAGGCTGCCGGACGTCCAGCCTTTCTGGCACAGGCCGCCGGCGTTGACCGGGAAGTCCCGCGGCGTCACGCGGGCGCCGTCGAGGCTCATCCCGCACTGCAGGGCGCAGTACGGGCAGTGGGTGTCGACCTGCGGCATCGGGCACCTCCTCGGCGTTTCGGGCTTGCCCTGACGCTAAGGAGGCCTTGTTAACCGGATTCGTCCGAATGTTTCAGGCAGTTGACATTGCGGCGGTTTACGCGGCGCCCGCTCGGTGAGATCGGCGTCCACGGACCGGGAGTCCGGAGGTCAGTGACGCCTTCCCGGTGTGTCCCGCGATCTTGCGACCTCGGTCACAAACCACCGAACACCGTGTCGTCCCTCCAGACACGCGTGTCGTCCATCCAGACACGCGTGTCGTCCGCTCAGGTACCGAGACCTCGCTCCCAAGCAGCCGGCTTGCGTACCCAGCCGGACGACACGCGTGTCTGAGCGGACGACACGCGTACGCAGATGGACGACACGGACGTCAGAGGACGCCGGACACCTCGCGGGCCGCCGCGCGCAAGCCGTCCAGCGATGCCTGCGTCGACCTCGGGTTCAGCGCGTTGGACGCCAGCCGGAACAGCACCGCGCGCAGCAGCAGCTGCGGCCACTCCGGCAGGTGCGCCCAGCGCTCTAGGAGGTCACGGCCCGCGCCGCCCCAGGCGAGCGCGTCGACCGCGACGATCGCCGCGCCGTACTCGCCCGGCCGGTAGTACGGCACGAAGTCGACCACGCCGGGGATGTCGTCGCCGTCGAACAGCAGTCCGGCCAGCAGCTCGCCGTGGGCCACCTGGTGCGGGAGCCGGATCGGGCGGCGGGCGCCGGTGAGGACCTCGAACCAGCGGCCGCCCTTTGTCTCCTCGAGCGGGACGTCGAGCTCTTCCCAGGCGACGCGGTCGGCGACGGCGTCGACGTCGGTGCGTGTGTCGAGGAAGTCCGGCCGCGGCAGCCCGGCCGTGGCCCGGTGCAGCTTGACCGCCGCCAGCACCGACGCGTCGCCGCGGTGCTCCGGCGTGCCCGGGACGAACCGCGACGCCGTCCAGCCGCCGACGATCCAGCGGCCGTCGGTGGACCGGACCGGCTTCCCGACCCGCAGCCCCGGCTCGCGGACGTAGTCGAGTGCGTGGGCGGTCCACAGCGTCCTGGCCTTGTCGACGACCGGCTTGAGCACGAGGTCGCCGCAACGCCACGCCGTCGAGTCCGGCAGCCGGTCACCGCCGTCGGCGGGGCCGCCGAAGGCCGCGCATACGTGCGCCGGAGGACGTTCGAGGGTTGACCGCACGAGCGGGACGTTACCCGGCCGGGTGTTCCACGAATGAGAAGACGCGCTGCTCACACACGGTTTCTCGACCCGGCGAAAAGCCGTGAAGGCCACCTTCAGGAACTTTAAGTTCCTCAAGGTGGCCTTCACGAACCACCACTGTCAGTAGGTCGGCAGGCTCGGGTCGATCTGCTTCGCCCAGGCGAGCACGCCGCCGCCGAGGTGCGTCGCGTCCTTGAAACCGGCCGCGTGCAGCGCGGCGAGGGCCTCGGCGGACCGGGCACCCGACTTGCAGTGCAGGACGATCGGCTTGTCCTGCGGCAGCTCGGCCAGGGCCTCGCCGGAGAGGATCCGGTCCTTCGGGATCAGCGTCGCGCCCTTGATGTTGACGATCTCGTACTCGTGCGGCTCGCGGACGTCGATCAGCGCGAAGTTCTCGCCGCTGTCGAACTTGGCCTTGAGCTCGGCGGGCGTGATCGTGCTGCCCGACGCGGCCGAAGCCGCCTCATCGGACACGACACCGCAGAACGCCTCGTAGTCGATCAGCTCGGTGATCTTCGGCGTGTCCGGGTCCTTGCGGATCCGGACCTCGCGGTACTTCATGTCCAGCGCGTCGTAGCTGATCAGGCGGCCGAGCAGGGGCTCGCCGATGCCGGTGATGAGCTTGATCGCCTCGGTCACCATGATCGAGCCGATGGACGCGCACAGCACGCCCAGCACGCCACCCTCGGCGCAGGAGGGGACCATGCCCGGGGGCGGCGGCTCCGGGTAGAGGTCGCGGTAGTTGAGGCCCTTGCCGTTCGGCGCGTCCTCCCAGAACACGCTGACCTGGCCCTCGAACCGGAAGATCGAGCCCCAGACGTACGGCTTGCCGAGGAGTACCGCGGCGTCGTTGACCAGGTAGCGCGTGGCGAAGTTGTCGGTGCCGTCGACGATCAGGTCGTACTGCTCGAAGATCTCCAGCGCGTTCGACGAGTCCAGCCGATCGGTGTGCAGGTGCACCTTGACCAGCGGGTTGATCTCCGCGATCGACTCCTGCGCGGACGCGGCCTTGAGCTTGCCGACGTCGGACTGGCCGTGGATGACCTGGCGCTGCAGGTTCGACTCGTCCACGACGTCGAAGTCGACGATGCCGAGCGTGCCGACCCCGGCCGCGGCCAGGTACAGCAACGCGGGGCTGCCGAGGCCGCCGGCCCCGATCACCAGGACCTTGGCGTTCTTCAGCCGCTTCTGCCCGTTCACCCCCACGTCGGGGATGATCAGGTGACGGCTGTACCGGGCCACCTCATCCTTGGTGAGCTCGGCAGCCGGCTCGACGAGCGGCGGCAGTGCTGACATGGGTCCTCCATCTCGCGCGGATCGCGTCCATCCCACTATGCACAACGCGCGCGGGCAAATATGCCTTCCCGCGTCCGGATGGTGGGACACCCCCTACGGCGTGGGGTTCGGCCAGGAGTTCGTCTTGCAGATGCGGCCGTCCTTGGCCACCTTGCCCTTGTCGCCACCGGGGATGTCGTTGAGCATCGACACGTAGTCGTCGGAGACGCCGAAGGACTGCTGCATCATCACCGGCGCCGGCTGGTCGGTGCCGCCGCAGCCGACGTGCTGGTTGCCCAGGGCGTGCCCGACCTCGTGGTTGATGGCGTACTGCCGGTACCCGGTCATGTCGGGGCCGTACGCCTTGGCGCCGCGCACCCAGCGGGCCAGGTTGATCAGCACCCGGCCGAGGCTCTTGCGGTAGCAGGAGGCCTCGAACTTGATCTGGAAGCCGCAGGCGTCCGGCCGGTGGGTGGTCTCCGGCGTGGTGAGGCTCACCCGGAACGACGGGTTCGGGAAAGTGGCGTCCACCCGCTGGAACGCGATCTTGCCGTCCCAGGTCCAGCCCTGGGTGGGGTTCGACAGGGTGCCCTGGACGGCCGCGGCGAAGGCGTCGTCACCGGCATAGCTCGCCGGGTCGATGCCGTCCTCGACCTCGACGGTGTAGGTGTACAGCTTCCCGTTGCCGATCTTCGGGCCGCTGCCCGGGACGACGTGCCACTTGCCGGCGCCGGCCTGGGTGAACGCGCCGCCTTCGGGCAGCTCGGCGGTCGGCACCTTGAGGTCGACCGGCGTGGCCGGGTTCTCCGGGATGGCCTGCTCGCCGTTGCCGTCGATGGCGCCGCCGGAGGTGTCGCCGCCCGCCGACTCGATGCCGGGCGCCGAAGGGCCGGTGCCCTGCTCGGCGATCGGCTGGGCCGGGCTGTTGGCCGTGTTGACCACGACGAGCACGGTCAGCACGACCAGGATCGGCAGGGCGTAGACGCGCCAGCCGTAGGTCTTGGCGAGGTGCGCGATGCCCGGGTTCGGCGCCGCCTCGGGCGCCTTCTCCGTCGGGGTCTCGCCGTGCGGCTTCCAGGAGGCGCTCAGCGGCTCGGCACTGGTCCGCCGGCTGCCCGGGCGGTAGCGGTCCTCCTCGACGCGCTGCGCCGGCGCCCTCGACGGGCGGTACTGCCCGGTGCGGGGGTGGTCCTCGGCGTCCGGCGTCCGGCGAGCCGACGCGCGGTGGGGCGTCCGCCGATCTTCGCCTCGCGCGTCCTGCTTCACCCGGTCCACCGCACCAGGGTGCCACAGCGGCGAGGCACCGCTCGCGCCGACTGGCGGATCATCGAGTGAACCCGCGGCCACCCGATCGGCTTACCAGGTGCCCGCTTCGACGTGCTCCCACATGCCCAGCACGGCCTTCGCGACGACGACCGGGCGCTCCATCTGCGCCACGTGCCCGGTGCGCGGGAGCACCAGCAGCCGGGCCCGCGGGATCGCCCGGGCGGTCCGCACCGCGCGTTTCACCGAGATGACGCGGTCCTCCCGCCCCCAGACGACCAGCGTCGGCGCCTTGACGAGCGGCGCGACCGCCCACAGCGACGCCTTCCCCAGCGTCGACCACGCCCGGAAGATCGCGAACGTGCTGCGTGCCATCGCGGGCGCGGCCCAGGCGAACCCGGCGCGGGCACCGTGTTCCTCGGTCAGCTCGTCGAGCCGGCTCTCCGGGAAGCGTGACGGATCGGCGAAGCACAGCTTGATGACCCGCGCGGCGCGTTCCCGCGGCCCGAGCGCGGCCAGCTGGGCCCGCACCCGCGCGCCGACGAGCGGCAGGTAGGCGAACGCCATCCGCGGGTCCGACAGCCGCCGCGGGTCGAGGCGCAGGTCGGGCACCGCCGGCGAAATCAGCGTCAGCGTCTTCACCAGGTCCGGCCTCTGCGCCGCGATCAGCAACGCGATGGCGCCGCCCATCGAGTTGCCGAACAGGTGCACCGGCGCCCCGACGGCCTCGACGTGTTCGACCACCACATCGGCGTGGGCTTGGAGCGTGAAGTCGAAGCCCTGTTCGGGCTCGGAGTAGCCGAACCCGGGCAGGTCGGGGGCGGTGCCGCCGGCGACCGGCGCGAGCAGCGCGGCCAGGTCGGTCCAGTTCGTCGACGAGCCGCCGAGGCCGTGCACGTACACGGCCGGCACGCCGTGCGGGCCGGGCGTGCGGCGGACGTGGAGCCGGGCGGTGCCGACCTCTTCGAAGGCCGCCGGCCAGGGCGGCGGGACCGGGTCGAGCGACGGCAAAGCCCTGGCCGAGAGCGGCACGTGGGTCAGCGGCGGCCGGGCCTGCACAGGGGTGTCCACGGGTCCAGAATGCCCGACCCTTGGCGCGGCACACGTACCGGCGAGTAATCTTCGGGTCGACTTCACGCGGTGGCGACCCCGCCCGTCGAAGAAGCGATGACGGGAGGATGAGCATGACGGAGATGACGCGGCTGCAGCAACGTGGGGTGCGGCTGCCCCGGACCGAGCGCCGGGCTCAGCTCCTCGCCGCGGCGCAGCGGGTCTTCGCCGAGAACGGCTACCACGCCGCCGCGATGGACGAGATCGCCGAGGTCGCGGGCGTCTCGAAGCCGGTGCTGTACCAGCACTTCCCCGGCAAGCTCGATCTGTACATCGCGCTGCTGGAGAGCCACGTCGACGAGCTGGTGAAGCGCGTCCAGAACGCGCTGGACTCGACGACGGAGAACAAGCAGCGCGTCCCGGCGACGGTCGGCGCGTTCTTCGACTTCGTCAGCAACGACGCGGGCGCGTTCCGGATGGTGTTCGAGTCCGACCTGCGCGGCGAGCCGGCGGTCCAGGAAGCGGTCGACCGCGCGACGACGGCGAGCGTGGACGCGATCACGGAGACGATCACCGCGGACGCGGGTCTCGACGAGGACAAGGCGCGGCTGCTGGCGGTCGGGCTGGTCGGGATGAGCCAGGTCAGCGCCCGGTTCTGGCTGGCCCACCACCAGTCGATGAGCCGCGAGGAAGCAGTGGCCCTGACGGCCAACCTGGCCTGGCGCGGCATCGGCGGCGGCTTCCCCCTCAAGGACGGCTGACCGCCTCCTGGTGGGCACTTTCACGTGAAAGTGCCCACCTTTCAGCGGGTGGCGGCCGTGCGGACCAGGGCCGTGAGGCGGCGGGCGACTTCGTGGGGGCGTTCCTGCGGGAGCATGTGGCCGGCGCCGGGGAAGCGGACGAACTCCGCGTGCGGCAGCTCGTCCGCGATCACCTTCGCGTGCGGCAGCGGGCACAGCCGGTCCTTCTCCCCCGCCAGCACCACCGACGGCACGTCGCACAGCGCGCCCAGCCCGCCGACGCCGCGGTGGGCCGCGATCGCGTCCAGGAACATCCCCGCGCTCGCCGGGTGCGCGCACAGCAGCTGCTCGACGACGCTGTCCACCTGCGCACGCCCCGGCCGATCGCCGAACACCAGCCGGCGGGCGCCCGAGCGGACCAGTCCCGGCCGCAGCCGCAGCGTGTCCGCCCGCAACCGGGCCAGCAGCCGCGCCACCCGCGGCTCGAAGCGCGTCACGCTCCGGCCGACCAGCCCCGGGAACCCCAGCGTCAGCTGGTCCATGTCCCCCGACGACGTCGCCACGAACGCCGCGCCCGCCAGCCGCTCCCGGACCAGTGACGGGTGCCGTTCCGCGAGCATCATCAGCGTCATGCCGCCCATCGAATGCCCGGCCAGCACCAGCGGCCCGGACGGGACGCGGGCGGCGATCAGCTCGGCGAGGTCGTCGGCGAGCCGGGCGATCGTGGCGCCGCCGGGCCGGGCGGGCGCCGAACCGCCGTGGCCACGCAGGTCGTAGCGCAGCACGCGCAGGCCGGAGTCGAGGTGCGGCAGCACGAAGTCCCACGTCCGGTGGTCCTGCGTCCAGCCGTGCACCAGCACCAGCGTCACCGCCGAGTCGGCCGGCCCGGACTGCGCGACGTGCAGGGCGGCGCCGTCGCTCGCGACGAACCGGTGCCCGATCGACGGGTTCCGCAGCCGCGACGCCGTCGTCATCGACCCGCCGGGAGCAGGAACGACTTGCGCCAGAAGTACTTCCCGGGCAGCCCCACGAGCCCCGATTCCTGGAGGAACGGCATGATCTTCTCCCCGGCCCACGCGATCGTGCCCTGCCAGTGCGGGTTGGCCAGCGCCGCCTCGACGCCGTCGCGCGGGCGGATGCCGACCGCCTTGTAGACGTCCGGGTTGATGAACGCCCGCGTCACGAAGTACGAGATGAGCGCGATGACGAACTGCTGGTAGGCGATCTCGGCCTTCGACAGCTTCGCCATCCCGCGGGTGACTTCTTCGCGGGCGAAGGTGACGTGCCGGGCCTCTTCCAGGACGTGGATCCGGTTGACCATCCGGACCAGCGGCTGGACGCCTTCGTCGTTCATCTGCTCGCGCTGCAGCCGGTCGAGGACCTCCTCCGCGACCAGGATCGCGCCGTAGCGCGCCGGGCCGTAGGAGATCGTCGGCATGAGCTTCGCCAGGCGCCGCAGCCACGGCACCGGGCCGTAGGCGGGGCAGCCGATCCGCGACGCCATCCGCGCGAACATCGTCGAGTGCCGGCATTCGTCGGCGATTTCGGTGAGCGCGAACTGGGCGTGGGCGGACGTCGGGTCCTCGTTGTAGACCTCCTTGAGCAGCATCTGCATCAGGAGGATCTCGAACCACAGTCCGGTGGTGGCGACGCTCGCGACCTCGTGTTTGCCCAGCTCGATGCGCTGCTCGGGGGTCAGCTTCTCCCAGAGTTCGGTGCCGTAGAGCGACGAGCGCTCGTCGAGGATGAACCGCTTGCCCTCGACCAGCGGCGCGGTCCAGTCGATGTCGACGTCGGGGTCGTAGAACTTGTTCGCCGACGACTTCAGCAGGCGGTCCGCGGTCTTGTCGCGATCCGGTTCCTCCAGCGTCCGCGTCATTGCCGACACCCCTTCCGCGATGTGTAACTTGAGGTAACAGTTACCTGTGCGTAGCATGACCTCCGTGATCGAACGTGTCAAGCGCACCAAACAGCCTTCCCGCAGCGACGAGGCGACCGGCGACGCCCGGCGTGACCGCTGGCGCAAGCACCGGATCGCCCGGCGCAAGGAGTTCGTCGAGGCCGCGCTGCGGGCGCTCGACACGCACGGCCCGGACCTCGGCATGGAGGACGTCGCCGCGGAGGCCGGTGTCACGAAGCCGGTGCTGTACCGGCACTTCGACGACAAGGCCGACCTGTACGTGGCGCTCGGCCAGCGCGGCACGGAAATCCTCTTCGAGCGGCTGATCCCGGCGATCAACGCCGAGCTGGCGCCGGTGCCGCGGATCCGGATGGCCCTCGACGCGTTCTTCACCGTGATCGAGGAGCACCCGAACCTCTACCGGCTGCTGGCGCACGGGCGGCCGGAGAAACCGGTGTCGTCGGACGTCGTGGCCGAGGACAAGGAACTGATCGCGACGGCGCTGACGGCGCTGCTCGGCGACTACATGCGGATGTTCAACATGGATTCGGGCGCGGCCGAGCCGTGGGCGCACGGCATCGTCGGCATGGTCCAGAACACCGGCGAGTGGTGGCTCGACCGCCGCTCGATGAGCCGCGACGCGGTCGTGGAGTACCTGACCCAGATCATCTGGGCCGCCATCGACGGGCTGACCCGCCAGAACGGCGTGGTCATCGACCCGAACCTGCCCCTGGAAGTCAACAAGGTGGTCCAGCTGGGCCGCGCCCCGGAGCCGCTGGAGGAAACATCGTGAGCGAGCATGGCGAAGACGGCTACAGCGGTGAAGCGACCCTCGTGGTCGACGGCGTTTCGCTGCCGGTGACGGTCGAGCTGCGCGGCTACTTCCAGCCGATCGACGGCTATTACCGCTGGTACGGCCGGGTGGCGGTGAACGACGAGCTGACCCGCCTGGCGGGCGACAAGAAGAAGGCCGTGTCCATCCAGGCGGGCTCACACACGGCGTCAGGCGAGCTTTCCGACCCGGACCCGTGGGGCCGCTACCGGATCATGGGCACGAGCACGCCACCGTTCCACGTCCCCACAACCCTGGAAGAGCTGAACGCCTGAAAGTTCGTGAAGGCCACCTTGAGGAAGTTGTAGTTCCTCAAGGTGGCCTTCACGAAGTTCGGATCAGGGGTTGCGCGGGCCCGGCAGCTCCACGCCGGGCAGCAGGCCGTTCGCGATGTCCGTGGCCCGCCACTTCCGCACGGCCAGCCGGACCGCGGTGACCGGCGCGGCCAGGAAGGGCGCGGCCTCGGGCACCTTCGTGACGAGCAGTTCGCGCACCCGCGCGTCGTCGTCGCCCCCGAGGACCTCGGCGAACGCCTGGGCCTGCAGGAACGGCTGCATCGGCGAGCCCGTCGAGACGACGACCGAGACCACCGGGTTCTCCCGGATGGCGGCCAGCGTCCGGCCGCGGTCCTCGAGCACGAGGTTCAGGGTGAATTCGCCGCTTTCGGCGAAGTACACCCCGCCGACCCACGGCCCGGTGCTCCCCGAAGTGGCGAGGAACAAGGACTGGTGCGCGGCGAGGGTGCTCCGCACGAGATCCGCGACGGCGGTCGGCTCGAGAGTGGTCACCGGCCGAAGCTAGGCGGCAGAAAAGCGACACTCCAAACAAATCGCCACCATCCAGTGAACCCCCGCACTTCGTGAAGGCCACCTTGAGGAACTACAAGTTCCTCAAGGTGGCCTTCACGAAGTTTCGCTGTGGGTCAGTCGCCGACGCCGAAGCCGACCTTGCGGACGTCGGAGGGGGCGATCTCGACGTACGCGATGCGGTCGGAGGGGACGATGTACTTGCGCCCCTTCTCGTCGTTGATGCGGAAGAGCCCGTCACCGGCCGTCAGGGCCTCGGCGACCAGCTTCTCCACCTCTTCGGGAGACTGGCCACTGGACACCACCAGCTCGCGCGGCGTGTCCTTGATGCCGATCTTGACCTCCACGTGGGACCTCCGCTGAAAATTCGTAAGGGATGTGCCGGCCAAGGCTAACCGAACCGGCTCGTTCCGGTGGCGCATGTCCGCGCCCGACCGCGTCGTCACTTCCGGGTACTCCATCGGGTTCAGCCCAGGCCGAGCGCCTGCATGCGCTTCGTGTGCCCCTGTTGCAACCGCCGGAACAGCGCGGCAATTCCGGAGAGGTCACCCGAGCCGCTGATGATGAGCTCGGCCAGCCCGTCGCGCTCGGCGACGACGTACTGGGCCTGGGTCAGAGCCTCGCCGAGCAGGCGGCGGCCCCACAGGGCGAGCTTGTCGCGGGTCTTGGGGTCGGCTTCGATACCGGCCGCGACCTCGCGTTCGGCGAAGGCCGAGTGGCCGGTGTCGGCCAGCACGGTCAGCACCAGGTCCTTGGTCTCCGGGTCGAGCCAGCTGGCGATCTCCCGGTAGAGGTC
Source organism: Amycolatopsis sp. lyj-109 (assembly GCF_046548995.1). NCBI lineage: Bacteria > Bacillati > Actinomycetota > Actinomycetes > Pseudonocardiales > Pseudonocardiaceae > Amycolatopsis > Amycolatopsis sp. lyj-109. The sequence continues at coordinate 421,480 of NZ_JAJPWR010000003.1, read as the reverse complement.
GGCGGCGAGCCCGTCACCGACGTACGCCTTGACCAGCGACTCCAGGTACGACTTCGGGGGCGTCGAAGCGTGCCAGGCGTCGATGTGGTTCACGAACGGCGCCATGGCGTCTTCGATCTTGATGCCGTTCGCGGCCACGTGCTTGGCGAGCTGGCCGTAGTGACCGATCTCGGCGGCCGCCATCGCCGCCAGCGCGGCCCGCCCGGCCAGGGTGGGGGCGCTGCGCGCGTCCTCGGCCAGGCGGTCGAACGCGGACAGTTCGCCATAGGCGATCACACCCAGAAGGTCGACTACGCCTTCTGAGATCTCTTTCGGCTCGGTCACGGGGGCAGGGTATCGCCGAAGCACCTGGGCGTGTCGGGACGAGACCGATCACACTGGTTCCGGCGCGCCGGGTACTGTCGAAAAACTGCTGACCAGGTACACTGGCGTTCGATATCAAGCTTCCGTACGCCATACCGGCGTCGGGAAACAGGCGGGTCGCGTGGCCTGCCGACGTACTGCAATGTGCGTGCACGCCTCTTCCGGCATTCCCGGGGCGGACCGGTTCCGCGCTTGAAGATCAGCGCCAGGGACCAGGGTTTACTCCCGGTCGAGTGTCGAGCGGACCCACGGCTGTGCGCGCTGGTCACGAGAGAGGCGATCACCCTGACCGCAGAAATTTCCACAACCGAACAGACCCCCGCCGTCGCGCTGGAGCACAGCGAGACCGGCCCTGCCGCGCTCGACGTGTCGCACCCGCTGCAGGCCGGGGTCGAGGTCGAGCCCGAAGCCCCGACCTTCGCGTCCTTCGGCGTCAAGCCGGAGATCGTCAAGGCCCTCGGCGAAGCCGGCATCGAGCGGACCTTCGCGATCCAGGCGCTCACCCTGCCGCTGGCCATGGCCGGCGACGACCTCATCGGCCAGGCCCGCACCGGCATGGGCAAGACGCTGGGCTTCGGCGTCCCGCTGCTGCACCGCGTGGAGGTCCCCGGCGACGGCACCCCGCAGGTGCTGGTCGTGGTGCCGACCCGCGAGCTGTGCATCCAGGTCGCCAACGACCTCAAGGGCGCCGGCAAGCACCTGGGTATCCGGACGCTGGCCATCTACGGCGGCCGCCCGTACGAGCCGCAGATCGAGGCGCTCCGCAAGGGCATCGACGTCGTGATCGGCACCCCGGGCCGCCTCCTCGACCTCGCGGAGCAGCAGCACCTGGTGCTCGGCAAGGTCCGCGGCCTGGTGCTCGACGAGGCCGACGAGATGCTCGACCTGGGCTTCCTGCCGGACATCGAGCGCATCCTGCGGATGGTGCCGGACAAGCGCCAGACGATGCTCTTCTCGGCGACCATGCCGGGCCCGATCATCACGCTGGCCCGCACGTTCCTCACCCAGCCGACGCACATCCGCGCCGAAGAGAACGACGCGAGCGCGATCCACGAGCGCACCGCCCAGTTCGTCTACCGGGCGCACTCGATGGACAAGCCCGAGGTCATCGCCCGCGTGCTGCAGGCCGAGGGCCGCGGCCTCACGATGATCTTCAGCCGCACCAAGCGCACCGCGCAGAAGGTGGCCGACGACCTGGTCGAGCGCGGCTTCGCGGCCGCCGCCGTGCACGGTGACCTGGGCCAGGGCGCCCGCGAGCAGGCACTGCGCGCGTTCCGCTCCGGCAAGGTCGACGTGCTGGTCGCCACCGACGTCGCCGCCCGCGGCATCGACATCGACGACGTCACGCACGTCATCAACTACCAGTGCCCGGACGACGAGAAGACCTACGTCCACCGCATCGGCCGCACCGGCCGCGCGGGCCGGACCGGCGTCGCCGTCACCCTGGTCGACTGGGACGAGATGCCGCGCTGGAAGCTGATCTCGGACACCCTCGGCCTCGACAAGCCGGAGCCGGTGGAGACGTACTCGTCCTCGCCGCACCTGTTCGAAGACCTGAGTATCCCCGCGGGCAAGACCGGCCGGCTGCCGCTGGCCAACCGCACCCGTGCGGGCCTGGCCGCCGAGGAGGAAGAGGACCTGGGCGGCAAGAAGCGCGGCCGCGGTCGTGGCCGGACCGGCGAGGCTGCCGGGCCTTCGGCTTCGGACGAGGAGGCGCCGCGCAAGCGCGCCCGGACCCCGCGCAAGCGGACCCGCGGTGGCTCGCGGTCGGCCGAGGCGATCGAGGCCGCGGACAACGCCGACGCTTCCGCTTCGCCGGACGCCGCTGCCGACGCGCCCGCGTCGGAGGGCCGCACCCGCAGCCGCCGCCGCACCCGCAGTGGCAACGCCCCGGAGACGACCGGCCCGGCCGTCGAAAAGGAAGCCGGCGAGAACGCCGAACGCCCGGCTCGACGGCGCCGCCGTCGCCGCCCGGCCGCGACGTCTGATACACCTGCGTCGGCAGACTGAGGCTTCTCCATCGGGGGGTTCGGGTACGTGAGCGACGTCGAGAAGGCGGCTGAAGAGACGCCTGCCTACGGGTCCGAGGACGTACTCGAGGACGCTCCCGAGAGCACTCCGCCCGCCCCGCGGGTCAAGGCCCGGCGTTCGCCGTGGAACCGCGGGCGGGACAGGGTGGCCGCCGCGCTGGTCGCGGTGGTCGCGGTCGCCGTCGCGCTGATCATCGGCGCGACGAGCGACAGCGCGGCCACCGACCGGACCGAGGCGGCGCCGCCCCCGGCGTTGCCCGCGGTCCCGGACAAGGTGCCGGGATCGGTCTCCGAGATCTGGAGCGCCCCCAGCGGCGCGACGCCGGTCCCGGTCGTGGCCGGCGAGTCGGTGGCCACCGCGGACGGCGGCGAGGTCGCCGCCCGCGACCCGCTGACCGGGCAGATCCGCTGGCACTACACGCGTGACCTGCCGTTGTGCACCCTGGACTCGGTGTGGGGGCGGCTGAACGCCGTCTACCACAAGAGCCGCAACTGCAGCGAGGTCACGCAGCTGGACCCGGGCACCGGCCGGATCACCGCTCAGCGCAACGGCAACGCGGAGCTGGGCACCCAGCTGGTCGACGACGGCTCCCACGTGACGGCAACGGGCAAGTCGCTCCTCACGACCTGGCGCGACGACCTGGTCCAGAGCGCCGAGTACGGCCAGGTCCCGGCGCTGGTCAACGCGGGCAAGCAGCCGCGAACGGGCTGCACGTACGGCACGGTCGCGACGGCGTCGGGCAAGATCGGCGTGATCGAGCGCTGTCCGGGCGACTCGGCCGACCGCCTGACGGTGTACAAGGCGACGCCGGAAAAGGACGACGAACCCCAGGTCAGCTTCAGTTCGGTGCTGGCGGGCAAGCGCGCCCGCGTGATCGCGATGTCGGGCGACCTGACGGCGGTGGTGTTGCCGGACCAGAAGCTCCTGGTGGTGTACAACGGCGACGGCACCCAGCGGGCGGCGTACCCGCTGGACGTCCCGGCGGGCGACCTGGCGGCCGACCCGCCGTCGGGTGTCGAGGCGACCACCCAGACGGCGGCGAACATGTACTGGTTCAGCGGGTCGAAGGTGGTGGCCCTGTCCCGCGACGACCTGTCGCCGCGCTGGACGCTGAGCAGCGCGGCCGGCCCGGGAATCATGTTCGCCCAGCAGCTGGTGGTCCCGATCAAGGGCGGCCTGGCCGTGCTGAACGAAAACGACGGATCGACGATCCGAACGGTCGGCGTCGAGCGCCGCGGCTATACGGGCGTGGTCCGCCTGGCTGCGGCCGGCCCGGTGCTGCTGGAGCAGCGCGGCCCGACCCTCACGGCCCTGAAGTAGCCAAGCCCCGTGATGCCCCTCCAGGCACGCGAGAAGCCCGCCGAATCACGCGAGAAGCCCGCCTGGTCACGCGAGATCCGGCGGCAGTCGCGCGAGGTCCGGTCCGGGTCCCGCGGTGGGAGGCGAGGTCTGCGAGAGCCGAGGGGCATCTCGCGTGACTGGGCGGGCATCTCGCGTGACTGGGGCGGAAGCCGGGGGCCTCGGGGTCAGGCGAGCCAGAAGATGGTCAGTGCGGAGACGGTGAACAGCACCACCACCAGGCCCGCTCCTGCTGCCGGGGGGCCGTTGCGACGGTCGGCGACCCGCTGAGCCAGCAGGGCCAGCGTTGCCGCTACCGGGTGGCCGATCAGGAGGGCTGGGCCGGGGCCGGGCGCGCCCGTGAACAGGCAGATGACCGCCACCACGAGCACCCCGATCGCCAGGACGGTGAGGCCTGCGGCCAGGGAACCGGTGAACCCCCGCCACCAGCGGCCGCGGGCTTTGGCGGACCCGGTGGACGAATCGCCCTCGGCAGCCGGCGAGGCATCGGCGGGCTCGATTCGCTCGGGGGAGGCATTGGCGGGCTCGGTCCGCTCGGGCACGATCCGCTTCTGCTCGACGGTCGGCGCCTCAGCCTCCGGCGCCGACTCCTGCTGTGCCGACTCCCGTGGCGCCGACTCCTGCTGTGCCGACTCCTGCCGTGCCGACTCCCGTGGTGCCGGCTGCTGCCGCGCCTGTGGCGCCGGCTGCTGCCGCGCGAACGGCGGCCCCGCCGGCAGCGGGGTGGTCGCCAGTTCGTCGGTGTCCGGTGAAGCCACGTTCCCTCCCGTTCAGGGCGCGAGCAGGTCCCAAGGCTGCGCCGCCGGGGCCGCTTCCTGGCCCGTCGGGCAGCTCGGCCTGAAGTCGCACCAGGCGCATCGGCGGTCCGGGCGGGCTGGGAACAGGACGTCCCCGTCGCCGCCCGCGTCCAGGGTATCCATGGCCAGCCGCAGGTCCCCCGCGGTCTCTTCCGCTCGCTGCAAATGCCGCTGCAGGCTCTCCGGGGTGTGCTCCGCCGCCGCGATCGTGCCCGTCGGCACGTGGTGCAGCTCCACCGTCGTGCACGGCATGCGCAACGTCCGCGCCCCCGCCACCGCGTACAGCGCCAGTGCTTGCGACGCCCGGGCTTCGTACTCGTCCGGCGGACGGCGGCCCGTCTTGTAGTCCACGATGACCAGCTCACCCGAACGCGCGTCGATCCGGTCCGCGCGCCCCTCGATGATCATCGACGGCCGCTCCCCCGGCGATCCGCTGACCGGCGCCGACACCCAGCGCTCCAAGCCGACCGGGTCGTGCGAGACGTCGTTGTCCTCGACGTACTCCGCCACCCATCCCTTGGCCCGCGCCCGGTAGCGCGCCGCCTGCTCGTCGCTCTCGAAGCCCGCGTCCTTCCAGTACTCGGCCACCAGCGCCACCGCCCGCTGCGGCACGCGCTTGAGCACCGGCAGGTCGAACAGCGCCCGCAGCGCGTTGTGCACCACCGCGCCCAGCGTGCTGTGCGCCCACGGCCCGGTGCGCTGCGGCGTCGGCCGTTCGAGGTACGCGAGGCGGTACCGGCGCGGGCAGTCGTCGAAGGTCGCCAGCCGCGCCGGCGAGACCTTCGTGAGCCGCACCGGTTGCGCCACGCCGAAGTCGAAGCCCATCTGGTCCTTCACGCCGCCCACGCTACGCACCACCACCGACACTTTCCGCGCGGGGCGAGGCCGCCCCGCGCGAAAAGCCGGTTCACCGCACGACGAGCACGGTGTGCGTCCCGCCCGCCACCTGCAACGCCCCCGCCGCGCGCACCGCTCGCCCGTCCAGCAGCACCAGCCGGCCGGCGGGCACCACCAGCGAGCCGGACGTCCCCCGCGGCGCCGTCACCGTCAACGAGAACACCGAACCCTGTTGAGACCACGAAGCCGACAACGCGCCCTTCGGCGTCGGCACCGCTCCGCGAGCCCACGAAACCGAGCCCGGGTGCGGCGAAACCGTCCAGGTCGCGAAGCCCGGCGACGTCGGCGAGACGCCCAGCAGCTCGTTCGTCAGCACCGGCACCACACCGGTCGACCAGCCGTGCGCGGCCGAGGTGTACCCCTGCTCGTAGTGCGAGCCGCCCTCGCCGATGCCCTCCCAGGCGGTGATGCCCGGGTCGTGGGTGGCCATCCAGCCGTACATCCGCTTGATCTGGTCGATCGCCGACGCCGGCTGCCCGGTCCGGAACCGCGCCTGCAGCTCGGGGAACGACGTGAACGCGTACACCCGCTTCGTGCCGTCGCCCACCAAAGTGTCGTTGTCCATGAACGGGTTCCCGTACGGCAACGCGCCCGCCGCGAGCCGCGCCAGCGCCGAAGCGGCCTGGGCAGGAGACGCGATGCCGGCCAAAACAGCGTGGCTGTTGCCGTCCTGGCCGTGGCGCACCGCGCCCGTCGCCGAGTCGAGGTACGCGCCCGCCGCCGGATCCCACAGGTACTGGTTCACCGCCGCGGAGACGCCCGAAGCCCGCGAAAGCCACCGATCCGCGTCGGCCGGGTGCCCCGTCGCCCGCGCCAGACCGGCGGCCCCCTGAAGAGCCCGCACGTACAACGCGTTGTAGTACGTCACTTCGCCCGTACGCGGCAGGAACGCGTAGTCGCCGTAGCCGCCGGTGCCGTTGAGGCCCTTCGCGAGCAACCCGTGCGAATCGGTCACCGACGGGTACCAGCTGTCGAGCGCCTTCACGAGGTGCGCGTAGTACGAAGCCGCGTACGCGGTGTCGCCCGTGTAGAGCACGTAGTCCCAGCTGGAGGTCACCCACCAGAGCGGATAGTCGAACAGCGGCAACGTGTAGTTGTTGATCGACGCCGGCGGGATCCAGCCGTCCGCACGCTGGTGGTCGGCCAGGTCGGCGAGAACATTCCGAGCCGCCGTGCCGTCCTGGTGGGTCAGGTACTGCGTCAGGCCGGAGACCGCGACGTCGCCGACGTACGGATCCCGGTCGCGCTTCGCGCCATCGTGCAGCACCAGCTTTCCGTCCAGCGATGGCGAGAACGCGCCGCGTGGGTCCACATCGGACTCCCGGAAGGTGTCCATGCCCAGCTCGTTCGTGTAGGACGCCGCGTACCAGTACTTGTTCAGGTCTTCGTCGGACGACTCGAACCAGCCACGGTAGGTCGACGGCGTGCCGAGGAACGGCGTGAAGTCGAGCGAGACGCCGCTGATGCGCACCTCACCGGACGGCTGGGTCAACGGCGCGTCCGACGGCAGCGCGTCGAGGCTGATCCGCAGGTAGCGGAAGCCACGCAGGCCGTCCGCGCACACCTGGGTACCGGCCGCGCAGCCCTTGGTGTCCCGCCAGACCGTCGGGGTCGCGGGCACGGCGATCTGGTCACTGCCCGGCCCGCCCGAGAAGTCCGAGCGCGAGAAGTCGGAGCGCTCGCCGAGGTACTGCTGGGTCTCCGAGGTCGACACCCGGATGCCGGGGTGGTTCGCCGACGCGCCCGCGAACGCGATCTTCGGGTAGCCGGCGACGACCTTGCCGAAGTCGACGACGGCGGTGGGCACCGGCGGGTCGGCGACCACGCCGGGCCACACCTCGGCGACGCGGCTGAACTCGCCGGACGGCGTGTTCTGGTCCTTGGTCACGGTGATCTGGACCTGCGCGGTCGTCACCGGCCGGTCGAAGGTGACCGCGCGCTGCACCGCCGTGTTGCCGCCGACCGTGGCAGCCACCCGCCACGCGCCCGCGTCCAGCACCTCGACCGTGAAGTCCTGCGGCACACCGTCCACATTGGACAGCACGGTGACGCCGGGCAGCGCGACCGGCGCGCCCGCGGTGATCGTCAGGACGTCGGGGTAGGCGCCGATCGTGTCGTCGTTCCAGAACGTCTCGGTGTTGCCGTCGACGGCGTTGCCGGGGCCGTAGGTCCGGGGCTGCCCGTTGCCGCCGTTGTTCGGCGCGTGGAACGACGACGCGGCCGCGGTGGTGCCCGCGGGCCACACCGGCTTCGGCGGCGGCGCCTGCCGCTTGAACGTCGCCACCCCACGCCCGAGCAGGCCGTTCGGGTTCGCGACGTCGCCGGTGGTGGACAGCACCCGCACCGGCCGGACGTCCCGGCCCGAAGGTGCGACAACGTACTTCTGCCAGCCTGGTGCGGCGTCGGCGGGCGCGGCGACCACGCCGCTCGCCACCAGCACCGTGACCGGCAGGACTGCTCTGAGCCACTTCATCGAGGCCTCCCGCATGGCGTTGAATCGTTTCAAACGCGGAGCTGAGATTCAGGCTGCGGGAGCGGTGCCAACGATGTCAACGACCCTGGCGCATCCTGTCCGGCAGGACAACCCGGGTGGCGGGTCAGTTCCCGCCGGCGATGAACCCGCGCACGGAGTTCGCGACGAGCTCCACGGCGATGGCCGCGAGCAGCAGACCGGCCACCTTGGCCAGCAGCGTGATGCCGCTTTCCTTGATCAGCCGGATGACGAGGCCGGAGTAGCGCATGCACAGGTAGATGACGAAGTGCGTCGTGACGATCGCCAGCGCCAGCGCGATGTACGCGCCGATGTGCCCGTCGGCCTGCCGGACGAACACGATGGTCGCGGCGATCGCGCCGGGCCCGGCCAGCAGCGGCGTGCCGAGCGGCACGAGCGCGACGTTGACGTCTTCGGCCGCGGCCTCGGGCTCGTGGCCGTTGCTGGTGAGCAGCTGCAGCGCGATCAGCAGGAGCAGCAGCCCGCCCGCGCCCTGCAGCGCGGGGATGCCGATGCCGAGGTAGGCCAGGATCGCCTGGCCCGCAACCGCGAACAGGCTGATGACCAGCAGCGACACCAGGACGGCCTGCCGGGCGGCGCGCGCCCGGGTCGCCATCGGCTTGCGGCCGACGAGGCTGAGGAACACCGGCACGGTGCCGGGCGGGTCCATGATGACGATCAGGGTGATCGTCGCACTCATGAACAGCTTCGCGTCGAAGACGTCGGCGAGCGCCATGTCAGCCCTTCACGACCTGGAAGCCCGTAGCGCGCGAAGCGAGCTCCTCGAACTGCCCGGGGTCGGTGGTGCACTCGCCGAGCGCGATCGTCTTGTTGGTGCCGTGGTAGTCGCTGGACCCGGTGACGAGCAGGCCGAGCTCGCCGGCAAGCTCGCGAGTGCGGGCCCGCGTCGGCGCGTCGTGGTTGGGGTGGTCGGCCTCGACGCCGGTGAGCCCGCGCGCGGCCAGCCCGGCGAGGGTGTCCTCGCTGATGGTGGCGCCGCGGCTGAAGGCGAAGGGGTGCGCGACGACCGTGACGCCGCCGGCCGCGACGATCATGTCGATGGCCTCCTCGACCGGCGTGTCGCGCCGGGCGACGTAGTAGCCGCGGCGGGGGCTGAGGTAGTCGGCGAAGGCCTCGTCGACGGACTTGACCAGCCCGGCCCGGACCAGCGCCTGGGCCAGGTGGGGACGTCCGGGCGGGGAGTCCTCGGGCAGCAGGCCGAAAATCTCGTCGGCGTCGATCGGCAGGCCGTCGGCGGCCATCCGCTCGGCCATCCGCCGCAGCCGCGTGCGGCGCTCGAGCCGCAGCCGGGTCTGCTCGGTGACGATCGGCTCGGAGGTCGGGTCGAAGAGGTAGGCGAGCAGGTGGACGCTGATCTGCCGCCCGGTCCCGGGGTCGATCGACACCGTGGACAGCTCGGCGCCGGGAACCAGCGTCAGGCCTGGTGACACCGCTGCTGAAGCGGGCGCCCAGCCCGCGGTGGTGTCGTGGTCGGTGATCGCGACGACGTCGAGCCCGGCGTTCGCGGCCGCGGCGACGAGCCCGGCCGGCGTGTCGGTGCCGTCGGAAGCGGTGGAGTGGGCGTGCAGGTCGATGCGCATCGTGTCCATTGTCGACGATGCGGTGCGTCACACCGCGGCCGGGACACCCCGGCGCGCGTCACCCGACCGGCTTCTTGCCCCGGGCGGCCCGCTGGGCCTTGATCATCGAGAAGCGTTCGGCCTGCTTCTGCTTGTCGCCGAAGACCAGCTCGGAGATCGTGTCGTAGAACTCTTCGGGCCGCGGCAGGAAGTCGATCTTGTTGAGCGCCTGGATCTGACCGGCCGACTCGACCACCATCGTGCCGTAGCCCATCATGCGGCCGGTGGCCGTGCGGACGTAGCTGAGGTCGGTGACCTTGCTGATCGGCATCATCAGCACCTTGGTGGTGAAGACGCCGGTGGTCATGACGAACCGCTTGTCGGTGACCACCAGGCGCTCGACCCACCACTCCATCACCACGTAGGCGAACCGCAGGACGACGAGCAGCGCGACGTACCAGAGGATGTTCTGGCCGATGTACAGCGCCGGTGGCAGCAGGTAGGACACCAGCACGCAGACGGCCAGCAGCGCGGCCGCCTCGAAGGTGTCCCACAGCAGCACCGCCCAGTGGCGGCGGATCCGGATGACCCGCCGCTCGGTGTCGAGGAGGTACTCGTCGGGGTCGCGTGGCGCGAACATGGTTCGAGGGTAACCCCGCGATCAGCCCTTGAACACGTTGCTGACGAAGGTGATCACCGATTCGGCCGAGCTCCGAAGGAAGTCGATGATGTTGCCGACCAGACCGGCAGCCTGCCCGGGCTGGGCGATGACGAAGAACAGCACCAACGCGATACCAGCGAGGCCCGCAATCTTCTTCACGTTCACCGCGATCAAATCCCGTCTCTTACAGCGACACCGGACAACAGCAGAGATCCTGACGTTTTACGTTGTACCGCACTGAACAGGCGCAGGGGAGGAAAGTCCCGCGCTTGGGGCAGCACGCGGTCCGAAGTGTACCGTATGGCTACTCTCCGTGTACAGGACATCCGTTTTCACCTCGGTTACGTCTACCCTTCGGGACATGGAGGGCCTCACCAGCGCCACTATCCGCTGTGTCGGCGGCATCGTGTTCGACCGATACGGCCGTTTGCTGCTCATCCGGCGCCTGAACAACCCCGGTTCGGGGCAATGGTCGCTGCCAGGCGGCCGAGTCGAACCAGGCGAAACGGACAAAGAGGCCGTGGTCCGGGAGCTTTTCGAGGAGACCGGTCTGGACGTGATTCCGGGCACACTGGTCGGCTCGGTCCGGCGGGGACCGTACGAGATTTTCGACTACGCCTGCGAGGTCGACGGCGGGGTTCTCACGGCTGGTGACGATGCCTCGGACGCGCGTTGGTCCGATGCGGCAGACCTTGCGGAGTTGGAGGCGGCCGGGGAACTGGTCGACCGGCTTTTCGTGACGTTGCGTGAGTGGGGGGCGTTGCCGCGGGCTTGAGACCGCCGAACAGCGGCCCCGCCCATCCCCGGCAAAGTCGAGGAGCGGGCCCGAAGGGGGCGGTTTCGGCGGCGCTGGTGTGGCTGCGGTGTCTTGAATGAGTCATTCAGGGCTTCGGAGGTCCTGAATGACTCATTCAAGACGTTGGCTGAGCTGCGCTGCCGGGTGAGCGAGCCGCTACAGCGGCAGCCAGGTCATCCGCTGCCCGTGGGGCGCGGTCCGCGCCAGGGCGTGCGCCTCGGCCTTCCCGTCCTCCCACCGCACGACGCCCAGCGTCGCGAGCCCGTCGGCGCCGGCCAGGTCCGCACGCCCCGGGAGCACCTCCTCCAGGCCGGCTCCGTAGAACTCCTCCGAAACCCACCACACCGGCCGCGAAGACGCCAGCGAAGCGAGCTCCGAAACGAACGCGGACCGCCGCGACGCGGAGAAGTACCCCAGGACGTGGCTCGTCAGCACCACCAGCGGCCCGTCCAGGGACCCGGCCGCCGAGGCCAGGTCGTCGACGCCGTCCCCGGTGATCAACCGCGGGCGGTGGCGAGCCTGCTCGGCCGCCGCGGTCCGCAGGAGCCGGATGCGGTCCGGCTGGTCCGCCCAGACGCACGCCTCCAGCCACGCCAGTTCGTCCTCGTCCGACAGGTCCACCGGCGCCCGGTCGAGACCCGCCCGGTCGAGCAGGGCGAGCTTCTTCGGCAGCTTCGGGACCACCGCGCCCGGCGCCAGGTCCAGCGCGCAGTGCAACCCGACCGCGGCCTTCGCCGGGCCCGCCGTCAGCTGGTCGCCACCGTCGCACTGGTAGCGGTAGCCGAACCGGTCCAGGCCCAGCAGCAGCCCCGCGCTGCAGCCGACCTCCAGCAGCGACACCTTCCCGCCGGCTTCGCGGGCCGCCCGGGCCACCCCCGGGTACAGCAACGCCGCCCGGCGGACCTCGTTCGTCTGCGTGTAGCGCGCGGCGATCAACGCGCGCGCCTTCTCGGACCGCTCCAGCAGGAACGACCGGAACAGCGGCCACGTTTCGGAGTCGACGCCGTCGAAGCCGCCCAGCGACGGGTAGTACCGCGAGAGCGGGTGGATCGGGTCGGCCTGCACCAGCCGGTGCGCGACCGCCATCAGCAGCGTGCCCCGGACCTCGCCGTCGCGGGCCGCGGCCAGCAGCCCGGCGACGTCGTCGTCCGCGGCGGCCTGCAGCGCCAGGTGCTCGTACAGCGGCGAGACCCCGCGGGCCTCGACTTCCGCGAACGTGCGGAGTATTTCCTTGATCCCGTCCAGGTCCATCAGAGCCTCATTCGTGCGGCACCGGACGGCCCGGCTGCTCGCCGCCCCGAGTCTCCCCGTACGAGCGCTTCGGCACCATCACCTTCCGCCGGAAGGTGCACACGATCAGGCCGTCCTGCTTGTAACCACGCGTCTCGACGTACACCACGCCGCGATCGTCCTTGGACTTCGACGGCGTCTTGTCGAGCACCTCGGTCTCGCCGTAGATCGTGTCGCCGTGGAAGGTCGGCTTCACGTGCTTGAGCGACTCGACCTCGAGGTTCGCGATGGCCTTGCCGGAGACGTCGGGCACCGACATGCCCAGCAGCAGCGAGTAGACGTAGTTGCCGACCACGACGTTCTTGCCGAAGTCGGTCGTCTCCTCGGCGTAGTGCGCGTCCAGGTGCAGCGGGTGGTGGTTCATGGTGATCAGGCAGAACAGGTGGTCGTCGTATTCGGTGACCGTTTTGCCCGGCCAGTGCTTGTAGACCGCACCGACCTCGAACTCCTCGTAGTACCGACCGAACTGCACTCGTCATCTCCCGTTCCACGTAACACCGCGTGAGGCTGGTACGACACGCATCCGTAGTGAGGAGTACCCTCAACCATCGGTGTTCGCGCGTCAACGCGAGCCCCACCACTGTCGCACCCGGCCCGAAGGAGGTGAGGAACTCGATGAGTAGTGGCGATAGTCCGCTCCCTAGTAGTCCCAGCGTTCCCACCTCACCGGCCGGCCGGCTCATCTTCTGGTAGGCCTTCTCTCTCCCGGGAACGCTGGTGTGTCGCCGGGCGGACGCATTTCCGCCCCTGGTCAGTCGTCTCGCACGACCACGCACGACACCAGGAGATCCCATGCCTGCCATTCCTTCGCTCGGTGGCCTTCGCGGCCGCGGCAACAAGGCCGCCGTCCCGGTGCGCCCGATTCCGGTGCCGCTGTCCGCGTACGTCGTCGACTGCGCGGTCTACGTCGCCGGTGAGCGCCTGCCCGGCCGCTGGACCCACTCCGAGGCGATCAAAGAGGTCCGGAAACGGCACGAGGGATTCGTCTGGATCGGGCTGCACGAGCCGGACGCCCAGCAGATCCAGGGCGTCGCGGACACGTTCGGGCTGCACGAGCTGGCCGTCGAAGACGCGCTCGAAGCGCACCAGCGGCCCAAGCTGGAGCGCTACGACGACACGCTGTTCCTGGTGGTCAAGACCGTCCGGTACGTCGAACACGAATCACCCACCACGGCGAACGAAATCGTCGAGACCGGCGAGCTCATGGTGTTCCTCGGCCGGGACTTCGTGATCACCGTCCGCCACGGGAACCACTCGGGCCTGGCGCGGCTGCGCCGCGAGCTGGACGACGACTCCGAGCGCCTGCAGCTCGGCCCGTCCGCGGTCGTGCACGCGATCACCGACCACGTCGTCGACCACTACCTCGACGTCACCGGCCGGATCGAGAACGACATCGACGTCATGGAGGCGCAGGTCTTCGCGCCCCGCTCGCAGGTCAGCGCCGAGCAGATCTACCTGATGAAGCGGGAGGTCCTCGAGCTGCGCCGCGCGGTGATGCCGCTGGCCACGCCGATCCAGCGCCTGGCCGAGGGCTACACGCGGCTGGTGCCCGACGACGTCCGCTCGTACTTCCGCGACGTCGCCGACCACCTCACGACGGTGTCCGAGCGGGTCGCGGCGTTCGACGAACTGCTGTCCACCCTGGTCGACGCGACCGTCGCGAAGATTTCGCTGCAGCAGAACACCGATATGCGCAAGATCACGTCGTGGGCGGCGATCATCACCGTCCCGACGATGATCGCGGGCATCTACGGGATGAACTTCGACTACCTGCCCGAGCTGCACTGGAAGTTCGGGTACCCGCTGGTCATCAGCGTGATCCTGGCGATCTGCCTGTTGCTGTACCGAATATTCCGGAAGAACGGCTGGCTCTAGGTCCCCTTTCTTTCCACCGGATTCCTTCGGAGAACCGCCATGTCCAGGCTGCTGTCCAACCTCAAGTTCTGGGCGCTCGCGCTCAGCGTGCTGTGGATCGTCGTCATCACTTTCGTCATCGTCGCCGACCCGGGGTTCGCGCACGGAATGAAATGACGCCCGTGCGTCGTACCCTGGGCGCATGCCGAAAGCGCTGGTCGTCTCCGACGAGGTCGACGAACGGCTGTGGACCGACGCGGTCCGCGGCCACGCCGTCGACCTCGTCATCGGCGCGGGCGACCTGCCCTACGACTACCTGGCGTTCCTGGCCGGCGCGCTCGACGTGCCGTGCGTGTTCGTGCCCGGCAACCACGACCCGGACCTGAGCGGCTACACGCGCTACGGCGGGCTGTCCATGAAGGACGGTTTCCCGACGGCCTGGCCCGGCCCGGCGGGCGGTATCAACGCCGACGGACGCCTCGTCGACGTCGCCGGCCTGCGGTTCGCCGGGCTCGGCGGTTCGATCCGCTACAACGACGGGCCGAACCAGTGGACGCAGCGCCAGCAGGCCCGGCGGGCCCGCGGGCTGGTCCGGCGCGCCCGCTTCCGGCGGTGGCGCGACGGGCACGACGTCGACATCCTGCTGACGCATTCGCCGCCGCGGAACCTGGGCGATCGCGAGGACCCGCCGCACCGCGGGTTCGCGTGCCTGCACCGGACCATCGAGGCGCTGCGCCCGAAGTGGCTGCTGCACGGGCACATCCACCCCCACGGCGAGCCGGTGCCGGACCGGGTGGTCGGCACGACCCGGATCCGCAACGTGGTGGGCCACCGGATCATGGAGTTCTGATGAAGGAAACGGGATTCCCCCGCGCCGACGCGGAGAACGACTTCCTCCGCGCGCGCCGGGGCCAGGTGCTCTCGCGGCTTTCGACGTGGTTGCGGCGCGAGCCCGACGACGTCAACATCATGCTGCCGTTCCACGAGGTGGTGGAGGCGCTCGGCTACCTCGGCGAGCACCGGATCGGGCTGCGGGTGATCAAGCTGGATTCGATCGTCGGCACGGTCGACCGCAGCCGCGACTTCGACCGCCGCTTCCGCCCGACGTCGGCCCGCGTCCGCGAGCGCTGGGAACGCCTGGCCGTGGCCGCCCGCCGCGGCGAGGAGATCCCGCCGATCGAGGTCTACCGGGTCGGCGAACTGCACTTCATCATCGACGGCCACCACCGCGTCTCGGTGGCGCTCGCCCAGGGACTGTCCACAATAGAGGCAATGGTGACGGTGGTCCGCACCAAACTGGACCCGAGCGGCATCCGCCACCGCGGCGACCTGATCGTCAAGGACTACCGGCGGCTGTTCCTGGAGCGCGTCCCGCTGACCGGCCACGCGCGCGCGTCGGTGATCGTGTCGGACCCGTGGGACTACGCGAAGCTGGGCGAGCACGTGGAGGCGTGGGGATTCCGGTTGATGCAGGACGAAGGCAAGTTCCACGACCGGGCGAGCGTGGCGCAGCGCTGGTTCGAGGAAGAGTTCGTCCCGGTGGTGGGCATGCTGCGGCAGGCGGACCTGATCGGCGACCGGACGGACGCCGAGGCGTACATGTGGGTGGCGGCGGAGCGGTACCGGCTGATCCGCACCCACCGCTGGGACGACGACGTCATCGAGACGCTGCGGTCCCGCCGTCCCTAGAGCGCCCCAATGTGGCCTTCGGTGCGTCTGACGCACCGAAGGCCGCCTTGGGTGCGTCAGACGCAACCAAGGCCGCCTTGGGGCGCTTGAGTCAGCCGCTGTCGACGAACCTCAGACGCGCGACACCAGGGCGCACGACCGGCCTCGGGTTCGTCGCCCTCGTCCCCTAAAAGGCCAGCCCCGGGGTCAACGCCAATTGCCGCACCTGGTCGAGCGTCAGCGTCGGCTCCGGGCGCTGGGACGGCGTCTGCAGGTCCTTCCGCTCCGGCTCCCCCGTGTCGTTGGACGAGACCGCCGCATACCCCCAGGGCGCCGACAACGCCGCCCGGTAGGTCAACGCCCCCGTGCTCCGGTCCGTCGTCAGCTGCAGCGTTCCCTCCGGCAGCTGCTCCACCGAACACGAGATCAAATCGCCCGGGACGCACAAGGGGGTCGCCGAGTTCGGTGTCGGGTACAGCACCACGGTCACCGACCCCGTACCCCGGGCGTCGGTCACCCGGACGTCCGTGCGGAAGTTCGCTTCCCGCGGCGCTTCGCCGACCGGGTCCGCGACGACGGCGAACGGGTCGGACGGCCCTTCGTCCCCCAGTCGCGAGACCCGCGCGTCCGGCGGCAGCAGCGCGCGCACGGCCTGTCCCACCACGCAGCTCAAGCGCTCCACCAACGCCTCGCGGGTCGCCCCGGACGGGCACGCAGGGCCCGCCACCGGACCCCGGTTCGGCAGCACCACCACCGCCAGCCCGAGGGCCAGCACGACGACGCACACCGCCACCGCCCCCGTGAGCAAGTGCTGCCGCCGCGAACGGCGGGCCGCCGTCAGCACCGCGTCGCCGGACAGGCCGATCGGCGGCTCGCCTTCCGTCACGTACGTCGTCAACGCAGACCGGACGTCTTCCATCACGACTCCTCCGTCGCCGGCGCCGGCAGGGCCGTGCGCAACGCCTCGACCCCGCGGGCCGTCTGGGACTTGACCGTTCCTTCGGCGACGCCGAGCAACGCCGCCACCTCGCTCACCGAGAGGTCTTCGAGGAACCGCAGCACCACCATCGCGCGCTGCCGGGGCGTCAGCTCCGCCAACGCGCGCTCCACGTCGAGGCGCAACGGCGTGTCCCGGCCCGGTGGAGACTCCCGGTCCGGCACCGAAGACGTCACGTGCTCGCGCCCGGAGACCCGCCGACCGGCCAGGAACAGGTTCAGCAGGATGCGGCGCGCGTACGCGTCGACCGTGCCCGGCCGGACCCGGCGCCAGCGCCGGTACAGCTGGACGAACATCGCCTGGACCAGGTCTTCGGCCGCGTGCCAGTCCCCGCAGAGCGCGAACGCCACCCGGCGGAACCGCTGGACCCGCGCGGCGAAGTACTCGCTGAAATCGACGTCTCTCGACACACCCTTATTAGTGCGTGGGCCCCGGGAAGGTTCAAGTGTCCCCCGTGCGAGCTACGCCCGGGTGTCCACTCGGTGGGGACGATTCCCGGCCGCCGGCTCCCTAGCGTTCTCCACAGCCGCGGGACACCGGATCGCGGGTGAGACGTAGGGGTTCTCATGAGGATCGTTTGGCAGTTGCTGGCCGTGGCGGCGGTCTCGTTCGCCGGGCAGCTGTGTGTTGCCGCGGTGGACGGAAATCCGTGGCTGACGCTGTTCTTCGGCGGCCTGACCGCCGTGCTCGCGGTTCTCGCCTACCGCTGGGTGGTGCGGAAGACCGAACACCGCCCGGTCACCGAGCTCGCCGGGTCGGGGGCCCGGCGCGCGCTCGGCCGGGGGACGCTGGTCGGGATCGCTCTGTTCGCGGCCGTCATCGCGAACATCGCCCTCCTCGGGGACTACGAGATCCGCGGCTGGGGCACCGTGCCGGGGGCGCTCGGGCTCGCCGGCTTCATGGCCGCGGCGGCGGTGACGGAGGAACTGCTGTTCCGCGGCCTCCTGTTCCGGATCGTCGAGAACTGGCTCGGTACCTGGCTCGCCCTGGTGCTGAGCGGCCTGCTGTTCGGCGTCGTGCACCTGTTCAACGAGCACGCGAGCCTGTGGGGCGCCATCGCCATCGCCATCGAGGGCGGCGGCTTGCTGACCTCCGCGTACATCGCGACGCGCAAGCTGTGGCTGCCCATCGGCCTGCACTTCGGCTGGAACTTCGCCGGGGCGGGGATCTTCGGCACGGTGGTCTCCGGCAAGGGCGCCCCTCAGGGGCTGCTGGACGCCGTCACGTCCGGGCCGTCGATCGTCACCGGCGGGGACTTCGGACCGGAAGGCAGCCTGTACTCGGTGCTGTTCTGCTTCCTGGCGACGTGCGTGTTCCTGCGGCTGGCCCACCGGCGCGGCCGGCTGGTGCCCCGCCGGCGCGACGAGCGGACCGCCGACGTCACTACACTTTCCGCGTGATCGAGTACCGGGCGGCCCTGGCGCGGTGGCGCCGGCTCGACGTCGTGATCCGCGATCTGCCCGTCGGACTGCTGTTCCTCGCGGCGTCCTTCCTGCCCGTGATCCAGGGCCACGGGACGCAGCTCGGCGGGGTGCCTGCCCGGCCCTTCGACGCGCTGGCCGTCGTGATGATCGCCGTCGAAAGCCTCCCGCTCGCCCTGCGACGGCGGTGGCCCGCGCTGTGCGCGACGCTGGTGTCGATCGGCTTCGCCGTCGACCAGCTCCGCGGCTACCACTCGGTGGCGGCCTCCGCGCTGGCCATCGCGCTGGTCAGCGCGGGCGCCCACCTGGACCGGCGCCGGCACCTCACCGCGGCGCTGCTTTCCGTGGCGTACGTGGTGCTGGCGGTCCTCCTCGCCCGGTCGGGTTCGGAGCCGGTGTCGGAGTTCGTGACGTTCTACCTGCTACTGGTGTTCGCGTGGGGCATCGGGGCCTGGCTGCGCCGGACCCGCGCCGCCGAAGCCAGGTACCGCCGCCGCGTCGCCGAGGACACCCGGGCCGCCGAGCGGGCCACCATCGCCCGCGAGCTCCACGACGTCGTCACCCACCACGTGACGGCGATGGTCGTGCAGGCCGAGGCGGCCCGGTACCTGACCGCGGCGCCGGAGCGGCTCGAGGGGACCCTGACCGCGATCACCGACACCGGCCGCCGGGCCATCACGGACCTGCGGCACCTGCTGGACCTGCTCAACCCCGACCACGGGACCGAGGTCGGCCGGCCTTCCCCCGGCGGGCTCGGCTCGCTCGTCGAGCAGGCCCGCCAGGCCGGGCAGCCGGTGGAGTTCACCGAGGAGGGCACGCCCGCGGAGTCGGCGGGCAGCGCCGACCTGGTGGCCTACCGGGTCGTCCAGGAGGCACTGACGAACGCGCTCAAGCACGCCCGCGGCAGCCGTACCGCCGTCGAAGTGCACCACGGCGACCGGGAAATCGCGGTGGCGGTCCGCACGGCCGGTTCCGGGAGCGTGTCCCCCGGCGGGAGCGGCCGCGGCCTCGCCGGGCTTCGCGAGCGCGTCGGCGTCCTGGGCGGCGAGTTCAGCGCGGACCGCGACGGCGCCGGTTTCACCGTGTGCGCCCGGATCCCCACCGGGAACCCGGCATGAGCGCACCGATCCGGGTCCTGGTCTGCGACGACCAGATGCTGATCCGCACCGGGCTGGTGACGATCATCGGCGCCCAGCCCGATTTCGAGGTGGTGGGCGAGTGCGGCGACGGGCGGGCCGCGGTCGACCTCGCCGCCCGGCTGCGCCCGGACGTCGTCCTGATGGACGTGCGCATGCCGGTGCTCGACGGCATCGAGGCCACCCGGCTGCTGGCCGGCGCCGGGGTGCCGCACCCGGTCAAAGTGCTCGTGCTGACGACCTTCAACCTCGACGAGTACGTCTACGAGGCGCTGCGCGCGGGGGCGAGCGGGTTCCTGCTCAAGGACGCACCGCCGGACCGGCTGCTGCACGGGCTCCGGACCGTGGCCACCGGCGCGGCCCTGCTGGACCCGGAGGTGACGCGCCGGCTGGTCGGCCGGCACGCCGCCCGGATCCGGCCCGCCCCGGACGCCGCACCGGACGTCCGGCTGACGCCCCGCGAGCTGGAGGTTCTGCGCCTGCTCGCGGACGGCCTGTCCAACAGCGAAATCGCGGAACGGCTGGTGATCAGCCAGGAAACCGTGAAGACGTTCGTGTCGCGCATCCTCACGAAGCTGGACCTGCGCGACCGCGTCCAGGCGGTCGTCTACGCCTACCGCCACGGCCTGGTGACGTGACCGGGCCTCCCCCCGACGGGAGGCCCGGTCACGCACGGGGAACTACATGTGCACGGCGCCCGGCGCCGCTTCGCCCTTCGGGACGCCCGGGCGCAGCAACAGGCCGCTGAGCACCGCGCCGGCCACGAAGATCACCGCGGCCCAGGTGAAGGCCGTCGTGTAGCTCTCGATGGCCGCTTCGGCCGCCAGCTGCGGCGTCGGGGTCTTGCCCGCGATGTACGCCGTGGCCGCGTTGCCGGCCAGCGTCGAAAGCAGCGCCGTGCCGATCGAGCCGCCGACCTGCTGCGCGGTGTTGACCGCCGCGGACGCGACACCCGCGTCGCGCGCCTCGACGCCGAAGGTCGCGACGCTCATCGCCGGCGCCATCGCCAGCCCGATGCCGAAGCCCATCACCAGGAGCGGGCCGAGGACGCCGGAGGCGTACGTGCTGCCGAGACCGATCCCGCTCAGCCAGAAGAGGCCCACGGCCGCGATCGCCATGCCGGTCGGCACCAGTGGCCGGGGGCCGAAGCGCGGCAGGAGGACGGCCGTCGCCGTCGTGGCCGACAGCATCAGCGTCGCCACCATCGGCAGGAACCCGAGGCCGCTCTGGATCGGCGTGAACTGCAGGTTCTGCTGCACGTAGAACGTCAGGAACAGGAAGATCGCGAACATCCCGATGGCGAGCAGGAACATCGCCAGGTAGGAACCGCCGCGGTCCCGGTCGAGCAGCACGCGCAGCGGCAGCAGCGGGTGCTCGACGCGCTGCTGCAGCCAGACGAACACGCCCAGCAGCACCACGCCGGCGGCCAGGAAGCCCCAGACCGACACCGCGGACCAGGAGTCGGACTCGGCGTTGGCGAAACCGTAGACCAGCGCGAACAGGCCGGCCGACGCCGTCACCGTGCCCGGCAGGTCGAGCTTCGGCCGCGGGCCGTCGTCCTTCTGGTTGCGCAGCAGCACCGAGCTGCCGACGAACGCGATGACGGCGAAGATGATGTTGACGAACATGCACCAGCGCCAGTCGAGGTACTCGGTGAGCACGCCGCCGAGCAGCAGCCCGACCGCCGCGCCGCCGCCGCCGATGGCGCCGAACACGCCGAACGCGCGGCCGCGTTCCTTCGGGTCGGTGAACGTGGTGGTCAGCAGGGAAAGCGTGGCGGGCGCGAGCAGCGCGCCGAACACGCCCTGGGCCGCTCGGGCGACCAGCAGCATCTCGATGTTGGCCGCGAAGCCGCCGAGGGCGGACACCGCGGCGAAGCCGGCCAGGCCGACGAGCAGGGCGTTCTTGCGGCCGAAGAGGTCCGCCAGCCGCCCGCCGAGCAGCAGCAGGCTGCCGAACGCGAGCGCGTAGGCCGTGACGACCCACTGCCGGGCGTCGTTGGAGAAGCCCAGGTCGACCTGGGCCGACGGCAGCGCGATGTTCACGACGGTCGCGTCCAGCACGACCATCAGCTGCGCGATGCCGATCATCACCAGGATCAGCCAGCGTCTGGCGTGGTGCGGGTTTTCGCCGGCGCGCGTGTCCCCCGACGGCGCGACGGCGAGTGTGGACTCGGTCATGGATGTCCTCACAGAAGGTGATCACAAGATTATGTGGAGTAGGTATCTCCCCTTACGCGACCCAAGGTACACAACAACCGGAGATGCCGCCTCTACTTCACGAGCTAGACTGGGGACATGGCACGGGACGCTGGTCCCGCCGCACCGGCGCGGCCGCTGCGGCGTGACGCTGAACTCAACCGCCGTCGCATCCTGGCGTCGGCCCGCGAAGTGTTCGGCCGGCGTGGGCTCGAAGCCACGCTGGACGACATCGCCCACCACGCCGGCCTCGGCGTCGGCACGGTCTATCGCCGCTTCCCCAGCAAGGAACACCTGGTCGAAGCCATGTTCGCCGAGCGGATGGAGGAGATCGGCGATCTCGCCGTGAAGTCACTGAAGGCCGATGACGCGTGGCAGGCGTTCGTCGACTTCACGTGGAAGGCGGCCGAGCTGCACTCCACCGACCGTGGGCTGCGCGAGATCATGCTGTCCAACAAGTTCGGCCACGAGCACGTCGCCGAAAAGAAAGCCCGCATGGTGCCGTTGATCACACAGCTCATCGAGCGGGCCCAAGCGGCCGGCGGGCTGCGGCCGGACTTCGCCCCGTCGGACATGGCGATGGTGCACATGATGATCGGTTCGGTGGTGGAGTTCACCTGCGCGGTGGACCCGGACCTCTGGCGGCGTTCCCTCGCCATGCTGCTCGACGGGCTCCGCGCCGAGCCCGGCAAGCCGTCGGCGCTGCCCCACCCGCCGCTCAGCGAGCGCGAGGTCGACGAAGCGATGTCCTGCTGGCGCCCCTGACCCGGTTCAGCCGGCGCAGTGCGCCAGCGCGCGAGCCGCGTCCCGGCGGAAGGTCTCGTCGTTGCGGTACAGGTCACAGCCGCCCGACGAGGAGAATCGCGCGTCCCTGGCCAGCAGCTCCCGCAGCACCGGCGCGACCTCCGCGGGCAGCGGGCCCAGTTTCGCCAGGGCCCGCATCGCGTCGATCGCGGGCCATCCGATGTGCACGGGGTCGACGTCCGTCAGCGCGCGCAACAGCACCGGAAGCGCCATTCCGACGTCTCCGGTGACCCGCGCGGTCGCGTACGCCACAGCCACTTGGTCGCGCGGCCCCTTCGCCTGGAAAGCGCGCAATACGCCTTCGAGCGGCGCGCCCAGCGTCCCCAGCGAAGCCGCCCAGGCGACCGCCTGCACGTCGCCTTTCTCGAGGCCGGGCCGGAGCAGCTTCACCGCGAGCGAAGAGTCACCGCCGAGCCGGGCCAGAGCCGTCGCCGCGGCGCAACGCGCGGCCCACGGCAGCCTCCGGTGTTTCGCGGCCTTCTTCAAGGCGACCGTCGACAGTTCGTCGTCGGCGCCGATCTCGGCGAGGGTGTCGGCGCACCACTCCACGGTGAGCGGGTCCGCGGCGTCGAGCTGCGCGGCCACGTGCCGGGCCGCCGGCGCGCCCGCCGGACCCCACGCCTGCAGCAGCTCGGTCAACGGCCACACCGTGAACCGGTGGGTGCTGCGGTCCAGCGTCCGGCAGACCCACGGCAGGAAGTCGGGCGCGAACTCCGGCGCGTCCATGAGCATTTCGTGCGCGCCGGGCGCTTTGTGCGTGCTCCAGGAGCCCTCGAAGCGACCACCGCCGACCGTCGAGAGCAGGTTCCTTCGCGAGCCGAACCGATCCCGCAGCGGAGCCACGCACCGCCGGTCCTTGAGCCGCAGCAACGCCCACAACGCGTAGTCGCGGACCTCGTCGTCGCCGGCAAGCGTCTTGTCGCCCGCGAGGGCGAAGAGCCGGTCCGCGTACTCCGCCGACGCCGGTGCCAGGCAGCCGAGCACCGCGGCCGCCGTGCCCCGCTCCGGTGAGTCCAGCAGCGCGCCGAACACCGGGCGCAGCGCTTCGGCCGCCGACGGCCGGTCGGCGACCTCGGCCGCCGCCACGCTCAGAGCCGCCTCGCGCCGGCGCGGGCGGGTGGCCAGCGCGACCAGCACCGCCGCCCGTGACCGCGGGGACAGCTGACCGGCCACCCAGTGGACGGCGGGCGACGGCCCGTAGGCGGGCAGGCCCGCGAAGGCCGACATGTCACCGCACATCAGGTCGGCGAGCCGGTCCATCGGCCCGTCGCCGGTGGTCCGGGCGATCGCGGTCAGGGCCGCCGCCGCGATCGCGTCGCTTTCGGTCCGCTCGGCCAGCCACGGCAGCACGTCTTCGCCGCCCAGCTCGCCGATCGCGGCCACGAGCCCCACCCGGACCTGCTCGCTCTTCTCGCCGGGCCAGCGGTCCAGCAGCGCGCGCAGCAGGGCCGGATCCGGGTGCTCGCCCAGCACCAGCGCGGCGATCAGCCGCACGCCGCCGACCGGGTCGTCGAGCAGGGTGAGCAGCCTCGGCACGGCGTCCGCCCGCGCGGCGGACCAGCGCTCGTCCGCCGTCTCGCGGGCGGCGTGGGCGAGCCGGTACACGAGCTCCAGCACCTCGGGCCGTTCGGCGGCGCCCTGGTTCGCGACGTAGTCCAGCAGCTCGGGGAGAGCGTCCGCCGCCTCCGGGTTCCACCGCCCCGATGCCGGCACGAGTGTTCCGGACAACCGCACGAACGCGTCGTCCCAATCGGGCCCCGTCAGCTCGTGCAAGGCCGCGCGCCACGTCCCCCTGGTCGTCATCGCCGCAGCGTAACGACATTTCCCTTACCTGCCAACGGGTTTACTCGGACGGGATGACCGCCCACATGATCAGGTAGGCCACGAACTGCGGCCCCGGCAGCAAGCAGGACAGCACGGCCAGCAGCCGTACGGTGCCGGGCTTCATGCCGTACCGCTGGGCCAAGCCCGCGCAGACGCCGCCGATCATGCGGCCGTGACGGGGGCGGGACAGCCTGCGGGTGACCGGTGCGCTCATCGTCGTTTCCCTTTCCTCGAACTTCCGATACCGCTACTTCACCACCGGAGTACCCGCTTCCGCATCGCTCGCGGGATGGATCGCTCCCTTAGGGGACGGCAAAGCCGAAAATAGTTCAGATGACCGGCAAAACCCGCGCCCGTGCACCCGGAACCGCCTGAGCTGCCTTTTCTTGCCGCGCGGCAAGAAAAGATTGAGAGATGTCCCCGTCAGGGGTGGTTTTTCCGCGCGATGCGGTGATACTTGCACCCCGTGTACCCGCGTCCGAAATGCTTGGCCGTCGCGATGCTCTGCGCCCTCCTCGCCGGTGGCTGCGCCACCACCCAGGCCGCGCCCGAGCCGACTTCCGGGCCCACCCCGCTGACCGCCGCCGACGCGCTCGGCGACTTCGGCAGCATCGACTTCTGCAGCCTGCTGGACGTGCCCGAGGTGGCGCCCGGCGCGGTCGTCGTGCCGACGTTCGAGGACTGCCACGCCACCGCCGGCCCGCGCACGATCCTCGTCGGGCCGCTGGCCTTCGACTCCGACCCGAACATCAAGCCCTACGCCTACCTCGGGCAGTTGCCGGACGGCGTCGCGATCCAGCAGTCGATGTTCAACGACCGCAGCGCCTGCACCCGCGCGATCACCTTCGCCGACGGCAACCGGCTGGACCTGTCGGTCACCGACGACGCCGGCGACCAGGCCGCCCGCTGCGGGGTGGCGGACGCCGCCGTCGGCTCGGCGCTGGCCGCGATCACCGCGCGCAAGGTGAAGCGGCTGACCTTCGCGGACCGCTCGTGGGGCCGGGTGGCGCCGTGCGTCCCGCTCGACAACCACGACCTCGACGACGCCGCCGGCCCGAGCAGCCGGCCGACGATCGGCCTGTCCGGGCACAGCTGCATCCGCGGCAAGGTGAGCCTCAAGCTGACGGTGGAGACGACCGAGCCGGCCGGACCGGTCGAAAAGCTCGGCGGCCGTGCCGCCCGCGTCCGGGTGGCCGGTGCGTTCTGCCTGGTCGACACGACCCAGCCGGCCCCGAGCCTGCCGGGCCGCCGCGAACTGGCCGAGATCAGCGTGGTCGAGACGGCCGGCACGGCGGGCGACGGCACGTGCACACTGGCCCGCACCGCGGCGACGTCGGTCTTCCCCCGGCTCCCGGCCCCCGGAAAGCCGTGAAGGCCACCTTCAGGAACTTGAAGTTCCTCAAGGTGGCCTTCACGAACTTGCCTAGTCCTCGTAGGTGAGGTTCTTGCCGTTCGACGGGTCGAACAGCTTGATCTTGTCCGCGTCGTACCAGACCTCGAGGTCGGCGTTCTCCGCCGCCGACGACTCGGCCGACAACCGGGCCACGATCTGGGACTCCGCGCCCGGCACGTCCGCGGACCCGCTGTCCGCGGCCAGCTCGGCCAGCTCCGCCGCGGTGGCGGCCTCGCCCTCCACGGTGAAGTGGGCGAACTTCTCCGAGCCCATCGACTCGAGCACGTCGATGTGCGCGGTGAACGTGCCGCCGCCCGTCTTCTGCCCGGCCTCGACCAGCGCCGCGTCCTCGAAGTGCTCCGGCCGGATACCGACGATGACGTCGCGGGGCGCGTCCGCCCGCTCCACCAGCTGCCGGACGCGGTCCGTGAGCGGCGTCGTGCCCAGCGCACTCCGCAGCTCGTTGTTCTCCAGCGTCGCCGGGACGAAGTTCATCGACGGCGAGCCGATGAAGCCGGCCACGAACAGGTTCGCCGGGTTGTCGTAGAGGAACTGCGGCGCACCGATCTGCTGCACGAACCCGCCGCGCAGCACCACGACCCGGTCGCCCAGCGTCATGGCCTCGGTCTGGTCGTGCGTCACGTACAGCGTGGTGGTGCCGAGCTGCTTCTGGATCTTCGACACCGACGTCCGCATCTGGCCGCGGAGCTTCGCGTCGAGGTTGGACAGCGGTTCGTCCATCAGGAACGCCTTGGGGTTGCGGACGATCGCCCGGCCCATCGCGACGCGCTGGCGCTGGCCACCGGAGAGGTTGGCCGGCTTGCGGTCCAGGTGCTGGGTCAGGTCGAGGATCTTCGCCGCCTCTTCGACCTTCGCCCGCACGGTCTTGTCGTCCACCTTGGCCAGCCGCAGCGGGAAGGCCATGTTCTCCCGGACGCTCATGTGCGGGTAGAGCGCGTAGGACTGGAACACCATCGCGATGTCCCGGTCCTTCGGGGCCTTCTCGTTGACGCGTTTGCCGTCGATGCGCAGCTCACCGGAAGTGATGTCCTCCAGCCCGGCCACCATGTTCAGCATGGTGGACTTCCCGCAGCCGGACGGGCCGACCAGGACGAGGAACTCGCCGTCCCCGATCGTCATGTCCACTTCGGACACGGCGAGGGCGCCGTCGGGGTACTTCTTCGACACCTTGTCGAGCACGATCTCTGCCATAGCGCTACCCCTTCACCGCACCGGAGGTCAGCCCCGCCACGATGCGACGCTGGAAGAACAAGACGAACACAATGATCGGAATGGTGATCACGACCGCGGCCGCGCACACCTGCCCGGTCGGGTCCTCGAACTGCGAGGACCCGGTGAAGAACGACAGCGCCGCCGGCACCGTGCGCGACGCCGTGGTCGACGTCAGCGAGATGGCGAACAGGAAGTCGTTCCAGCAGAAGATGAACACCAGGATCGCCGTGGTGAACACGCCCGGCGCGGCCAGCGGCGCGATCACCCGGCGGAACGCCTGGGCCGGCGTCGCGCCGTCCATCTTCGCCGCCTTTTCCAGCTCCCACGGGATCTCCCGGAAGAACGCCGACAGCGTGTAGATCGACAGCGGCAGCGCGAACGTGATGTAGGGCAGGATCAGCCCCGGCCACGTGTCGAACAGCCCCAGGTTCCGCTCGATGTTGAACAGCGGCGTCACCAGCGACACCTGCGGGAACATCGCGATCAGCAGCGACAGCCCGACGAGCACCTGCTTGCCGGGGAAGTCCAGCCGCGCGATCGCGTACGCGGCCATCGTGCCCAGCACCACCGCGATCACCGTCGAGATGATCGCGATGCCGATCGAGTTCACCAGCGCCAGCAGGAATTCCGACGTCTGGAAGATGTCCGCGTAGTTCTGCCAGGTCCACGACTGCGGGATGAACGCCCCGTCGGTCAGCGTGTCCTTGGTCTTGAACGACAGCGAAACCACCCAGAGCACCGGCACCAGCGCGAACACCAGCACGAGGATGTCGACGAGGCCCCACCTGACCTTGCGGCCCGTCGTGACGGTTCCCATCGCCATCAGCGCTTACCCCCGTTGTCCGAACCCGGTGCGGCCGTGCCGAACACCTTGATGAAGAGGAAGGCGATGATCGCCACCGTGATGAAGATCAGCACCGCCATCGTCGACCCGATGCCCAGGTTGAGCCCCTTGACCAGGTTGTCGTAGGTCTGCATGGACACCGATCCGGTGTCCTGCGCGCCGTTGGTGAGCACGTAGATGTTGTCGAAGATGCGGAACGCGTCGAGCGTGCGGAACAGCAGCGCCACCAGGATCGCCGGCTTCATCACCGGCAGCATCACCTTGGTGAACCGCTGCCACGCGGTCGCGCCGTCCATCGACGCGGCCTTGAGCAGGTCTTCGGGCACCAGCGCCAGGCCGGCCATCAGCAGCAGCGCCATGAACGGCGTGGTCTTCCACACCTCGGCACCGATGATGATGAACAGCGACGGCCACTGGTCGGTCAGCGGGGCCGCGTCGGAGGAGAGGAAGTTCGCCAGGTAGCCGGTCTTCGGCGTCCACGCGTAGTACCACGAGAACGCCGCGACGACCGTGACGATGCCGTACGGGATCAGCGCGACGGTGCGGACCAGGCCGCGCCCGACCAGCGTCCGGTGCATGATCAGCGCCAGCGCCATGCCGAGCACGAACTCGATCGCCACCGACACGACGGTCAGGAACATCGTCGTGCCGAACGCCGTCCACCAGTACGAACTGGACAGCACGGCGCCGTAGTTGTCGAAGCCGACGAACTCCTGCTGCGACGGGAACCGCAGGTCGTACCGCTGCAGCGACAGCCAGATCGAGTAGAGGATCGGGTAGCCGGTGACCGCGATCATCACGATGAACGCGGGCGCGCACAGCCACAGCCCGAGCCGCCGCTCGGCCTTCTTCCCTTCGGAGAGGACGGGTTTGCCCTGCTTGCGGGCTGTCGCCTCCTCGGCGACCGTGGCCCCGGCCGGGGTCGAGTCCTGGACGGTCACGGGATCACTCCCTTCGACTGGAGCGCGTCACCGAGCTGCTCCCGCAGCTTGGCCGCGGTGGCCTGCGGGTCGATGTCCGACGGCGGCGAAAGGATCTTCGACATGACCGTCGAGGCGTTCTGGTACGCCGGGGTCAGCGGGCGCACCGCGGCGGTCTTCAGCGCGGCGAGGATCGCGTCGCGCATCGGGTACTTGCTCGCCATGTTCGGGTTGTCGTCCGACGCCGGCTTGCCCGGGTCGAGCGGGACGTCGTTGTGGTACACCGATTCGATGCTCGGCGGCACGCCGTCGTTGATCGCGGAGATCTTCTGGCTTTCCGGGCTGCGCAGGCACAACGCCGCCTCGAAGGCCTCCGGCTTGTGCTCCGAATAGGTGCTCACCGCCAGGTCGAACCCGCCGATCGTGGTCCGCGCGGGCATGCCGGGCGCGGCCGCCGGGTAGACCGCCCACTTGAAGTGCGGCAGGTCCGCCTTCTTGTCCTTGGCGTAGGCGGCGTAGACGTACGGCCAGTTGAGCTGGAACGCGGCCTGGCCACGCTGGAACGCCTGCCGGATGTCGTCTTCCTTCATGTTGCTCAGCGACGGGTCGGTGAGCCCGGAGGTCGAGACTTTCTTGAGCAGTTCCAACGCCTTCACGGCGCCTTCGTCCACCACCACGGACTTGCCGTCGTCGGACAGGATGTGCCCGCCCATCGACGCGACCAGCGTGTTGTAGAAGACCACCAGGCCTTCGTACTGCGCGCCGGTGAACACGATCTCGTAGGGTTTGCCCTGCCCCTTGAGCTGCTGGGCCTGCTGCATCATCTCGTCCCAGGTCGCCGGTGGTTCCGGCGTGACCCGGTCGTCGTACCAGAGCAGCTGGACGTTGGTGTTCTTCGTGGCCGCGTACAGCTTCCCGTTGTGGGTCGCGGTGTCCAGCGGCCCCTGCAGCACACCCTGGGACGCCTCCACCTTGTTCTGGCCGGTCCATTCCTCGGCCCAGCCGGCTTCGGCGAACTCCGAGACCCACGTGACGTCGAGACCCAGGATGTCCATGGCGGTGTCGCCCGCGGCCAGCCGGCGCGCCATCTGCAGCCGCTGGTCGTCCGCCCCGCGCGGCAGCTTGTTGTAGACGATCTCGTACTTCCCGGCCGCCTTCACGTTGCAGCCGTCGACAACTTTCTGGAAATTGTCCTCGGGAGACATGTAAACGTTGATCTTGAGCCCGGAACTCGTCGCGCAACCGGCGAGCATGCCGGTCACCAATGCCCCTGCCCCCAGCAGGACGGCGGTGCGGCCGGGCGAACGTCCTCGTTTGCCCGCGCCGATCCTCTTCCCCATCAGGCCTCCTCACCCGCGTGCACGCCGGTTATCGCGGTACCCGGTGGGCACCGCGACGCGATGAGGCGAAACCGCGCCAGCACCCCGACGTGCTAGTGCTCGGGCCGCCGCGCTGTGGGGCGAGGCCGCCCGACTGGTGTCGGCCAACTTATGCCGGGCGATCACACCCCGCAAGCAGTATCGGTAACGATCCAGTGCACCGCGCGCCGAATCGTGGTTCTTCCCTGGTAAAGGTGGGGTTTTTCAGGGGTTCGCGGACGGCGGCTTAAGGGCCAGTTTGGCGAGCAGTTCCCGGCCCTGCTCGGCCGAGCGCGGCTGGCACAGGACGTCGTAGCGGCCGGCGACGAGCTGGCTCGCCGAGGAGAAGTCCCGGCGGCGACCCCGCGACATGCTGTATCCGATCGCGGCGAACATCAGCCCGGAGAGCACCCCGAGCACGACCCCGGTCAGCACCTGCAACGCGAAGCCCTGGTTGACGAACAGCCCGAGCAGCAGCCCCGCGAACAGGCC
Source organism: Amycolatopsis sp. lyj-109 (assembly GCF_046548995.1). Lineage (NCBI taxonomy): Bacteria > Bacillati > Actinomycetota > Actinomycetes > Pseudonocardiales > Pseudonocardiaceae > Amycolatopsis > Amycolatopsis sp. lyj-109. Next base: position 391,073 of record NZ_JAJPWR010000003.1, on the reverse strand, counting down.
GAACCACGCGCCGGACACCGCGCCGGTGCCGAGCACGCGCCCCCAGGTGAGCCGCCCGATCACGCGCTCGACGAGCATCAGGTCGACGCCGACGATCGTGACGTCGCCGACGGAGAACTCGCTCTCGGCGAGGAAGTCGACTGCCTTCTGCGCCTCGCCGTAGGTCGCGTACGACCCGATCGGCCAGCCGGTCGGCGGGGTCGGCAGCCGCGGCAGGCCACCGGGCGCCCGCCCCCCGCCAAAGGGACTACTCACATCATCACCTGCGCACTCGTGGGTCCGGGCGTCCATCTTGTCAAGAACGCCCGGACCGTGCGAGCCGCTTACCCCGAAAGGCCCGACCGCTTTTGTCGCCGTATCGACATTCCATCGAACTTCGTGAAGGCCACCTTGAGGAACTTGAAGTTCCTCAAGGTGGCCTTCACGAAGTTGGGCCGGGTCAGGAGCGGGACTTGTACTCGCGCAGCAGGCCGCGGCTGATGATCGTCTTCTGGATCTCGCTGGTGCCCTCGCCGATCAGCAGGAACGGCGCCTCGCGCATCAGCCGCTCGATCTCGTACTCCTTGGAGTACCCGTAGCCGCCGTGGATGCGGAACGAATCCTGCGTGACCTCCGCGCAGTACTCGGACGCGATCAGCTTCGCCATCCCGGCCTCGACGTCGTTGCGTGCACCGGAGTCCTTGAGGCGGGCGGCGTTCACCATCATCAGGTGCGCCGCCTCGACCTTGGTCGCCATCTCGGCCAGCTTGAACGCGACGGCCTGGTGCTCGGCGATCGCCTTGCCGAACGTCTTGCGCTGCTGGGCGTACTCCACCGCGAGCTCGAACGCCCGGATCGCGATGCCGCAGGCGCGGGCCGCGACGTTCACGCGGCCGACCTCGACACCGTCCATCATGTACGCGAAGCCCTTGCCGGGCGCTTCGCCGAGGACCATGTCCGCGCCGATCCGGTAGCCGTCGAAGACCGCTTCGGTCGTGTCGACGCCCTTGTAGCCCATCTTGTCGATCTTGCCGGGGATGGTGAGCCCGGGCGCCACCTCGCCGAAGCCCTCCGGCTTCTCGACCAGGAACGTGGTCAGGTTCTGGTGGGGCTTCTCGGCCCCTTCGTCGGTCTTGACCAGCAGCGCGATCAGGTTGGACGACCCGCCGTTGGTCAGCCACATCTTCGAGCCGTCGATGACGTAGCCGTCATCGGTCTTCTTGGCCTTGGTCTTGATGGCGGCGACGTCGGAGCCGAGGTCGGGTTCCGACATCGAGAACGAGCCGCGGACGTCACCGGTGGCCATCCGCGGCAGGAAGTGCCGCTTCTGCGCCTCGGTGCCGTGGCGGGTGATCATGTGCGCCACGATGAAGTGGGTGTTGATCACACCGGACACGCTCATCCAGCCCCGCGCGATCTCCTCGACGACCAGCGCGTAGGTCAGCAGCGACTCGCCGAGCCCGCCGTACTCCTCCGGGATGGTGATCCCGAACAGGCCCATCTCCTTCATCCCGGCGACGATGTCGGCGGGGTAGGTGTCGGCGTGCTCGAGCTCCTGCGCGTGCGGGATGACCTCCTTGTCCACGAACTGGCGGACGGTCGCGAGGATCTCCGACTGCACGTCGGTCAGGCCGGCGGTCTGGGCGAGACGGGCCATCACGGCTCCCTTTCCGGAGTAGGACGCCGCTCCCGGCGCTGGGTTACCGGTGAGTATGACCCGAAAGCCCCAACCCTGCTATGAGGGCGCTCACGCTCAGCGGGTCCGGCCCCGTAAAGTGCCGCGAGGAGGGGAGAGATCATGACTTATCCGCAGGACCCGAACAACCCGTACGGTCAGCAGTACCCGCCCTCGGGCGGCTACCAGCAGCCCGGTTACGGCCAGCAGTACCCGAGCGGCGGCTACCCGCAGTACCCGCCGTCCCCCGGCTACCCCGGAATGCCGGGCCGGCCGCGGGAAGGCTCGGGGCTCGCGATCGGCGCGCTGATCTGCTCGATCCTCGGCCTCTTCCTCTGCTTCCTGGTGTCCGTCGCGGGCATCATCATGGGCCACATCGCCCACGGCAAGGCGAAGCGCGGCGAGGCGGACGGCCAGGGCGTCGCGCTGGCGGCGGTCATCGTGGGCTACGTGGGCATCGCGCTCAACATCGCGTTCGTCGTCATCGGCGCCGCCTTCGGCTTCTTCGGCTCCTGGCGCTGAGCGGCGCCCCCACGTTGGCTTCCCACCCGCACCGAGGGGACCCGTCATGACCGACCCGTCCGGCGACAAGGACCGCCCGGCCGCCGACCCGGCCACGGAGTACGACCCGCCGCCGCCCGCGGACCCGGCGCCGTACCAGCCGGAGAACTACGACCCGACGCCGCCCGACGCCACGATCGCCGCGGCGACACCGTCGGACGACACCCCGCCGACGGGGATCCCGGCTGCCGAGGACGTGACTGTCGCCGCGGAGCAGCCCGGCCCGCTGCCGCCCGGGGCGTACGAAACCCCGGCGGCGTACATCCCCGGCACGCCGTTCGTGGCCCCGGGACAGCCGGTCCCCCAGGCCTACCAGCAGCAGGCGTACCCGCCGGCCTACGGGCAGCCGTACGCGGCGCCGGCACCGTACGGACAGCCCGCGCCGTACGGGCAGCCCTACGCGGCGCCGCGCACGCAGGACAACGCGCTGGCGATCGGCGCCCTGGTGTGCTCGATCCTCGGCTTCTGCTCCGGCATCACCGCGCTCGCCGGGATCATCATGGGCCACATCGCGCTGAGCAAGACGAACCGCGGCGAAGGCGGCGGCCGGGGCATCGCGACGGGCGCGGTGATCGTCGGCTACGTCGTGGTCGCGCTGTGGGTCGGGTTCTTCACCACCCTGATCATCCTGGGCACGAACGGCTACCTGAGCAACTAGCGTCGCGCGTCCTGCCGCGGCTTGTCGTGAGTGGTATTTAGGGTTCTAGCCCTAAATACCACTCACGACCGCCAGCCACGGCAGACGGTGACTTTCCCCAGGTCACGCGCACCAGTGCTAGTCCGCCGCCGGCAGCACCGCGTCGCCGGGGCTGCGCGGCGACGGCGTCGCGTGGCCGTTCCCCTCCGGCTGCGCCTCCGCTGCCTCCACCGGCTTGGCCGGCTCGGGCTCGGCTTTCGGGGCCGGGGCGGCCGGCTTCGGCGTCTGCGCGTCGAGGAACCGCAGCAGCTCCACCGGGAACGGCAGCACCAGCGTCGAGTTCTTCTCCGACGACACCTGCACCACGGTCTCCAGCAGCCGCAGCTGCAACGCCGCCGGGGTGTCGGCCATCTGGGCGGCGGCCTGCGAGAGCTTGTACGACGCCTGCAGCTCGCCGTCGGCGGAGATGACGCGCGCGCGCCGTTCCCGCTCCGCCTCGGCCTGCCGCGACATCGAGCGCTTCATCGCCTCCGGCAGCGCGACGTCCTTGATCTCGACGCGGTCGATGTGGATGCCCCAGTCCAGTGCCGGGCTGTCGATCATCAGCTCCAGGCCCTCGTTGAGGCGCTCGCGATTGGACAGCAGGTCGTCGAGCTCGCTCTTGCCGATGATCGAGCGCAGCGACGTCTGCGCGACCTGGCCGACCGCCGACCGGTAGTCCTGCACGTTGACCGCCGCGACGACCGGGTCGATGACCTTGAAGTAGACGACGGCGTCGACGCGGACCGTGACGTTGTCGCGCGTGATGCCGTCCTGGGCGGGGATCGGCATGGTCACGATCTGCATGTTGACCTTCTGGAGCCGGTCCGCGAACGGCACCAGCACCTTGAGGCCGGGTTCCGCGACCCGCGACCGCACCCGGCCGAACCGGAAGACCAGACCGCGTTCGTACTGCTTCACCACGCGCACGCTCGACGCGAGCCAGGCCCCGCCCGCGAGGACGACGATGCCGAGAATCTCCACCACCATGGCTGCTCCCCGGGGTTGCGTTTCCCCTTGAAAGCCCAGCGTACGCCCGCTGCGCAGCCGACGAAACGCACTGGACGCGACTGACAGGCTGGGGTGGTGACCGACCTTCGCATCCCCCCTCTGTTCGCCGCCCGCGCGCCCCGGGTGCTGGGCGACGGCGCCGTACCGTGGCTCGCCGCCCTGCCGGAGCTCGCCGCCGAGTACGCCCGGAAGTGGGGCCTGACGTTCGAGGGCGAGGCGATGCACGGCTACGTCGGCGTGGTGCAGCCCGCGCGCCTGCCCGACGGCACGCCGGTGGTGCTGAAACTGGGCTGGCGCGACGAGGAGTCCGCCGACGAGCCGCTCGCACTGTCCACATGGGCCGGCCGGGGTGCGGTGCTGCTGCTGGAATCCGCGCCGGACGACGGCGTCCTGCTGCTCGAACGGCTCGACGCCGGCCGCACCCTCGACGACCTCCCGCTGCGCTCGGCGATCCCGCTCATCGGCGGTTTGGCGGAGCGCTTGGCCGTCCCCGCACCGGCGTCGATGCGGCGACGGCTGCGCGCCGAAGCCGGGTCGCTGACCGAGGAACTCCCCCGCCGCTGGGCCGAGCTCGGCGAGCCGTTCGAGAAGCGGCTGGTCGACGACGCCGTCGCGATCTGCCGCGAGCTCGGGCCGTCGGCGGGTGAACTGCTGGTGAACGAGGACCTGCACTTCGAGAACGTGCTGGCCGGCACCCGCGAGCCGTGGCTGGTGATCGACCCGAAGCCGCTCGCCGGTGACCTGGAGTGGGGCGTCATCCCGCTGTTCTGGAACCGCTTCACCGAGTCCACACTGGACGAACGGTTCGCGCTGATCGTCGCATCGCAGGAGCTGGACGCCGCGAAAGCGCGGGCCTGGACGCTGGTGCGGGCGGTGCAGAACTGGATCTGGATGGTCGAAGAGCAGCTCGACTCCGGCGAAGAAAGCGACGACCCGGCCTTCGTCACAGTGGCGGAAATCGCTCCCTGGGCAGCCAGCCGATAGTGTCAGCGGCATGGCCGGGGTCAACAGGGTTTTCGCAGCTCAGCTGTCCGGGTTGCCGGTATTCGGCCCCGACGGCGAGTCGATCGGCCGCGTCCGCGACCTGGTCGCCGGCCTGCGCCTGGACGCGCAGCCACCGCGGATCCTCGGCCTGGTCGTCGAACTGGCCACCCGGCGGCGGGTCTTCGTGCCGATGCTGCGCGTCACCTCGATCGAGCCGTCCGCGGTGACGCTCGCCACCGGCTCGGTCAACATGCGCCAGTTCAACCAGCGTCCCAACGAGGTCCTGGTGCTCGGCCAGCTGCTCGACGCGCACGCCACGCTGGCCGGGTCGGAGACGCGGATCACCGTCGTCGACGCCGGGATGGAACCGACCCGTACCCGCGACTGGGTGCTGGCCAAGCTGGCCATCCGCGAACGGCGGGTCGGGCTGGGCCGCCGTCGCGCGCCGATGCAGGTGCTGCCGTGGCCGGAGGTGGCCGGGCTCGGCCTGACCGACCTCACCGGCCAGCCGCAGGGCGCCGGGCAGCTGCTCATGCTGTTCGACACCATGCGCCCGGCCGACATCGCCGCGACCGTGCGGGACCTGCCGCTCAAGCGGCGGCACGAGGTCGCCGACGCGATGGACGACGAGCGCCTCGCCGACGTCATCGAGGAACTGCCGGACGACGACCAGAAGGAACTGCTGGCCTACCTGGCCGAGGAACGCGCGGCCGACGTCCTGGAGGCGATGAACCCCGACGACGCGGCCGACCTGCTGGCCGAGCTTGCCCCGGCCGACCAGAGCCGGCTGCTGGAGCTGATGGAGCCGGAGGAATCCGCGCCGGTCAGGCGGCTGCTGGAGTACTCGTCGGACACCGCGGGCGGCCTGATGACGCCGGAACCGGTGGTGCTGACCCCGGACACGACGATCGCCGAAGCCCTCGCCCACATCCGCAACGCCGACCTGCCGCCGGCGCTGGCCAGCATGGTGTTCGTCTGCCGGCCGCCCACCGCGACGCCGACCGGGCGCTACGTCGGCGTCGTCCACTTCCAGCGGCTGCTGCGGGAGCCGCCGGCGGAGCTGGTCGCCGGCGCCGTCGACACCGGGCTGCCGCCGCTGCAGCCGGGTGCCTCGCTCGCCGAGGTCACGCGGTACTTCGCGGCCTACAACCTGACCTGCGGGCCGGTCATCGACGCCGAGGACCACCTGATCGGCGCGGTGACCGTCGACGACGTCCTCGACCACCTGCTGCCGGAGGACTGGCGGGAGACCGGGCTGCACGACACCTTGGAGGAAGACCGTGCCTGAGCTGACTTCGGGACGGCGGCTCGACCAGCCCCGCGGCCAGACCCGGTTCAGGCTGAACATCGATCCGGACACCTTCGGCCGGCTGTCCGAGCGGCTGGCCCGGTTCCTCGGCACCGGGAAGTATCTGTTCTGGCAGACGATGCTCGTGGTCGTCTGGGTCGTGCTGAACATCACCGCGGTTTCGCTGCAGTGGGACCCGTACCCGTTCATCCTGCTCAACCTGGCGTTTTCGACGCAGGCGGCGTACGCGGCGCCGCTGATCCTGCTGGCCCAGAACCGCCAGGACGACCGCGACCGCGTCTCCCTGGAGGAGGACCGCAACCGGGCGACCCAGACGAAGGCGGACACGGAGTACCTGGCCAGGGAGCTGGCGGCGCTGCGCCTGGCGGTCGGCGAGGTGGCGACGCGCGACTACCTGCGCAGCGAGCTGGACCGGCTGCGGGAGGACCTGTCCATCCAGCCCAGGAAGTCCCGTACTCCTACCGGCTCGTAACATGGACGGGGTGACCAGCACCCAGCAGCTCCCCAGCGTCGACGACGTCCGCAGCGCGCTGAAGAGCGTGCAAGATCCCGAGATCCGGAAACCCATCACGGACCTGGGGATGGTCAAGGACGTCGTCGTCGGCGACGACGGCGTGGTCACGGTCGGGATCTACCTGACGGTGGCGGGCTGCCCGCTCAAGGCGACGCTGACCAACGACACGCAGGCCGCCGTCTCGAAGCTCCCGGGCGTTTCCGACGTCCGCGTCGAGCTGGACGTGATGAGCGACGAGCAGCGCACGGAGCTGCGCAAATCCCTGCGCGGCGACGCGGCGGAGCCGGTGATCCCGTTCGCGCAGCCGGGCTCGATGACCCGGGTGTACTGCGTGGCCTCGGGCAAGGGCGGCGTGGGCAAGTCTTCGGTGACGGTCAACCTGGCGGCGGCGATGGCGGCCCGCGGGCTGTCGGTCGGTGTGGTCGACGCGGACATCTACGGCCACTCGATCCCCCGCATGCTGGGCGCGCGCGAGAAGCCGACGAAGGTCGACACGATGATCATGCCGCCGCAGTCCCACGGCGTGAAGGTGATCTCGATCGGCATGTTCACCCCGGGCAACACCCCGGTGATCTGGCGCGGCCCGATGCTGCACCGAGCGCTGCAGCAGTTCCTGGCGGACGTGTTCTGGGGTGACCTGGACATCCTCCTGCTGGACTTGCCGCCGGGCACCGGCGACATCGCGATCTCGGTGGCCCAGCTGATCCCGAACGCGGAGATCCTGGTGGTGACCACGCCCCAGCAGGCGGCGGCCGAGGTGGCCGAGCGGGCCGGGGCGATCGCGCTGCAGACGCGTCAGCGGGTGGCCGGGGTCATCGAGAACATGTCGTGGCTGGAGCAGGCCGACGGCTCCCGGCTCGAGCTCTTCGGCGCCGGTGGCGGGCAGACGGTGGCGTCATCGCTGTCGAAGTCGATCGGGTCGGAGGTCCCGCTGCTCGGCCAGGTCCCGATGGACCCGCGAGTGGTCGCCCAGGGCGACGCGGGCACGCCGATCGTGTTGTCCGAGCCGGAGGCGCCGGCCTCGGTGGTGCTGAGCGACGTCGCGAAGAAGCTGTCGGTCCGGGCGCGGGGCCTGGCCGGGATGATGCTCAACGTGACCCCCGCGGGCCGCTGAGCCCCAAGCGCCCCAATGTGGCCTTCGGTGCGTCAGACGCAACCAAGGCGGCCTTCGGTGCGTCAGACGCAACCAAGGCCGCCTTGGGGCGCTTGAACGGTGGGGCCTAGGTCGCGTCCGGGTCGATCGGCGGGCGCTCGCCCGGCTTGAGCGGCTCCGGCGCGGACTGGGTCTGGCCGGCCAGGTAGCTGCTGGAACCGTTGGTCCCGTTCGCCGGGGTGCTGCTGCCGTTCGTGATGCTCTTGAAGCCGAGCGGGTCGGCGTCGCCGTCGAACAGGTGCTGCGTCACGACCCGCTTCGGGTCGAAGTTGCGCAGCCCGCGGAGGTCCTCCAGCGGCTTGCGCAGCTGGTCGAACTCCGGGCCCATCTCTTCGCGAAGCTGCTCTTTCGCGCCGGTCGCGAAGTCGCGGACCTTGCGCACGCTCTTCGCGAGCCAGGACGCCGCCTCCGGCAGCCGTTCCGGGCCGAGGATGAACAGACCGGCGATGATGAGGACGAGGATCTCTCCCCATCCGACACTCTCGAACACCCGTCTACCTCCACTCGGAACCTACCCGCCCAGGGTACCCGCCACCCGCCGCGCTCCGGCAGGCCGAACACGGGAACTCAGTCGGAAGCCAGGGTTACGTCGACGACGAAACTGGCGCCGTCGCGGGCCAGCGACACCGGGACCACCTCGCCGACGTCGTGCGCGCGGACCGCGACCGTCAATTCCGCGGAGTCGCGGACGAGCCGGTTGCCGATCTTCGTGATGACGTCGCCTTCCTTGATACCCGCGTTCGCGGCCGGGCCGCCGGGTGCGACGTTCTTCACCTGGGCGCCCATCGTGGACGAGCCGGCGACCGTCGACGACGCGTTGATGCCGATGTCGGCGTGCTGGACCTTGCCGTCCTTGATCAGCGCCTTCGCGATCTTGATCGCGTAGTCGCTCGGGATGGCGAAGCCGATGCCGATGCTGCCGCCGTCCGCGCCGGCCGAGCGGATCGACGAGTTGATACCGACCAGGGCGCCGGTGGAGTCGACGAGCGCGCCGCCCGAGTTGCCGTGGTTGATCGCGGCGTCGGTCTGGATGGCCTCGTAGGTGACCGGCGGGGCACCGTTGTCGCCGCCCGCGGTGATCGGCCGGTTCAGCGCGCTGACGATGCCGGCGGTCACCGAGTTCTGCAGCGCCAGCGGCGAGCCGATCGCCATCACGGTGTCGCCGACCTGCAGGTCCGCGGACTTGCCGATCTGCAGCACGGTCGGGTTGGTGACGTTGACCTTCACCACGGCGAGGTCGGTCTTCTGGTCGGCGCCGACGAGCTTGGCTTCGGTGCGGGTGCCGTCGATGAAGACCGCCGTGACCTTGACGCCCGGGTCGGCGGCGGCGGAGGCGATGACGTGTTCGTTGGTGAGGATGTAGCCCTGCGGGTCGATCATGACGCCGGAGCCCTGCTCGCCGGATTCGGCGCCGGGCTTGAACACCTCGAGCGAGACGACGGCGGGCGCGACGCGCTTGGCGATTTCGGCGACGGACCCGGCGGGGCGTTCCTTGCCGGCCTCGGCTTCGGAGATGGTGGCCGAGCCGGTGAGCTCGGTGCCGGTGTCGGCGGCCCACCACCCGACGACGCCCCCGGCGGCGCCGATGAGCAGCGCGACGACACCGAGCAGGACGAGCGCCTTCGGGTGCACCCGCCGTCCGAAGAGCACCTCGGGCAGGCTGAGCAGCGCACCGGGCGGCCGGTTGGCGGGCTTTTCCTCGTCTTCGGCGGGCATGGCGGGCCCGGCGAGCACCGCGGCGGCCCCGGGATCACGCCAGGGATCGCGGATGCCGGTCCACAGGGGCGGTTCCGCGTCGGGCGCGTCCCCGGTGGCTTCCCGCGGCCGTTCGAGCAGCACCCCTTCGGCCCCGGGCGGCCGCCGGAAGGCCTCGGCGAGCGACTCGGGCGCGGGCGGGGCGAGGTTGACGCCGTTGGCCTTCTGCGGGGAGTAGAGCTTGTCGAACGCACCATCGACGCCCTGCGGCCTGCCGAACACGGCGGCCTGCGCCGGATCGACGGCCGGCCGCGCGAGCGGCCGCGGGCCCAGCCGGTCGGCTTCACGCGCGCCGGGCTGCTCGGGATTCACGTTCGGCTCGGTCATCATTCCCCGGTGCAGAAGATCAGGTGGCTGGGCGTGACGATACCCAAGCCCAATGCTCCGAGTCTGCCGGTCCACGGGTGAAGTGGCTGTTTCTTGAGCCACCTGTCCACCGGGCGACGGCGATGTGGACAAAACGGCCCGGCGGGGCTGTGAACGGCGGTTTTGGTCGGTCCGCGCCGATACGCTGGACCCGGGGGGCGCCCCCGCGGGGAGGCAGCGCCGGCAAGTCGCTTCTCGTGGGCTGGGCTGGGGCTGGGGCTAGGTCGGCAGGCCGTGGCTGCCCCGGCTTGGCCGCTGGAAGGTTCCGGAGTGCAGTTCTCGACGCGCTCGGCCACCCGCGGAGGGCCGCCTGGCAACCGGCGTTGCCGGAACCCTGCCCCGCGAGGGTGGAGGCTGCGGCAGAGCCGGGGTTGGGCAGCTCTGGCCGGGGTTGGGCAGCTCCGGCCGGGGTCACGAAGGTCGGGACCCACCGTGCTGCAGCGTCTTGAATGACTCATTCAGGACCTCCGACGCCAGGAATGAGTCATTCAAGACACCGGCGAGAGCCCCCAACGCCCTCAGCCCCTCACAACGAAGCTCACCGAAGCCGCGACCCGGCGTGGCCTGGCCTGGCCTGGCGTGGCCCGGCCGTGCCCGGACACACCGAAGGCCGCCGCGAATGGGTTCGCAGCGGCCTTCAAAGTTCACTCAGCGGATGCCCGCCGGAGCTGCCGCCGGGGTCGTGCTCGCCGGCGTCGAAACCGGGGCCGGTTGCTGCGGGACCGCCATCTGGGCCGGGAGCAGGTTCGCCGGCTGCGGCGCCACGCCGCCCGTCTCCGGGGATCCGTCACCGTCCGCCGAGGTCCCCACCAGGGCCAGCGCGCTCAGCACCAGGCCCGAGACCACCACGCCCGCCCCCTGCGCCGCGCGGCGCTTGAAGCGGCCGCCGCCGAGGACATTCGGCGACTGGCCCAGCGGGGCCGATGATCCCAACGGCGCCACACCACCCAGGACGCCCGCGTCGCGCAAGCCGGCGACCCGGTCGGGGCGCTGGACCGCGACCAGCTGGCCGTCCGCCGTGATCGCGAGGTTGTCCGGGCTGCTCGGCAGCTCCGTGTGCTGCGGGATCGACTGGAGGCTCGCCAGGAACCCGGCCGACATCGACGGCGCACCCGCGCGGCGGATCGCCTCGACCGTCTGACGCTGCGCGCGCACCTCGGCCGCGCACGCCGGGCAGCGGGTGATGTGCGACCCCGCGCGGTCGCGTGCGCCGTGGGAGAGCTCGCCGTCGACGAACGCCACCACGACGTCCGGCAGCAGGTGCGACTCGGGGAGTGCCCAGCCTCGCGGTGCGGTCATACCGTCACCTTCGCAGACTGCGGTGCGTAAGCGCGACGACGCTCCAGCGACGCACGCAGCGCCTGACGCCCACGGTGGATCCGGCTGCGGACGGTGCCCAGCTTCACATTCAGCGTCGCGCCGATCTCCTCGTACGACAGCCCTTCGACGTCACACAGCACGACGGCGGCGCGGAACTCCGGGGGCAGGTCGTCGAGCGCCGCCTGCAGGTCCGGGTCCAGGTGGGTGTCCGAGTAGACCTGCTCGGGGCTCGGGTCGTCGCCCACGATGCGGTCGGTGTCCTCGGGCAGGCCTTCCATCCGGACGCGCGAGCGCCGGCGGGCCATGTCGAGGAACAGGTTGGTGGTGATCCGGTGCAGCCAGCCCTCGAACGTACCGGGCTTGTAGGACGCCAGCGAGCGGAAGACCCGGATGAAGGTCTCCTGCGTGAGGTCCTCGGCGTCGTGGGTGTTACCGGTCAGGCGGTAGGCGAGCCGGTAGACCCGGTCGCCGTGTTCGCGCACGACCTCGTCCCAGGACGGCGGCGTCCAAGCGGCCTCGTCCAGGGTCACGGGCTGGGCCCCGGTGTCGGCAACGGCGTTCTGCATCGCGGGAGCAGGCACCTCCATCAGCGTTTCTCCTGTCTGCTCCACCCAACGCGGGCCCTCGGCACGGTGTTCCCGTGTGTTCGGATTTCAGTCTCTCCGGGTTCCTTATGGTTCTAGTGAGACTGGACTGAGAGCAGGCTGAGAACTTCTTCCGGGGTGCTTACCAGGGAGCCTGCGCGGATTTATCGACAACCAACGCTAACCTCCGTGCGTGAACACGCCCACCCCTGCGGCCGCACCGGCCGATACCGGGTTCGTCGACGGGTACCTGCCCGACGACGAGGTGCTGTCTTCGGCGCGGGCACGGGCCGAAGACCTGGGCTGCACCCCGCTCAGCGCGGGTGCGGGAGCGACGCTGCGCTTCCTGGCCGCGACGCTGTGCGCGAAGGCCGTCGTCGAGGTGGGCACGGGCGCGGGGGTGAGCGGGCTCAGCCTGCTGCGCGGCATGGCCCCCGACGGCGTGCTGACGTCGATCGACGTCGAGCCGGAGTACCAGCGGGCCGCGCGCGCGACGTTCCGCGAGGCCGGCTTCGCGCCGGGCCGCACCCGGCTGATCATCGGCCGTGCGCTGGACGTCCTGCAGCGGCTCACGCCGGGTGGGTACGACCTGGTGTTCGTCGATTCCGCGCACATCGAGTACCCCGGCTGCTACGAGCTGGGTGTCTCGCTGCTGCGGCGCGGCGGGATCATCGCGTTCCACAACGTGCTGGCCGGCGGCCGGGTGATCGACCCGGCCCACCGGGATCCGGAGACGCTGGCCCTGCGTGAGGTGGCCCGGGCGTTCCGGGAGGACGAGCGCCTGGTCCCGGCCCTGCTCCCGGTGGGCGGCGGACTGCTGGTCGGCGCCGCTACCTGAGGTCTGTCCACAGGCTCGGTCCCCGGCGTCTTGAATGACTCATTCAGGACACCGGAAGCCCTGAATGAGTCATTCAAGACGTTTCGACGCGCTGCCGCACCCGCCCGCGCGGCTGGTCAGGCGACTTTGCCGAGGCTCCGCCGGGGCGGATGGGGGCATTTCCGGTCCCGGCCACCACCGCAGCCACCGCCAGCAGCAGCCACACCGCCACCACGGCGATCAGCCACGACCAGCCCGCGTGCCCGTACACCCAGGCCCCGGCCGCGCCGCCGACGCTGCTGCCCAGGTAGTAGGTCGCCGTGTACATCCCGCCCACCTGGCCGCGGGCGGTCTCCGGCGCGTCGGCCGCCGCCCAGCCGTTCGCGACCGCGTGCGCCGCGAAGAAAGCGCAGGTCAGAACCAGGAATCCGGCGATCACCAGCGGCAACGAGTCGGGCAGCGTCAGCGCCGCGCCCACCGCTGTCAGCAGCAGCGCACCGATCAGCGCCCGGCGGCGGCCCACCCGCGCCACCAGCCTCCCCGCCGCCGCCGAGGACACCGAGCCCGTCGCGTAAGCCAGGAAGACCAGCGAGGCGATCGCCGGCGAGAGCCCCAACGGGTCGCCGGTCAGCCGGAAGCCGGCCGCGTTGTAGAGGGCGACGAACGAGCCCATCGCGAGCAGCGCCACAGCGTACTGGGCCAGCAGGACCGGCTTGCTCAACGCCGTGACCAGCCCGGGTGCGACGTCCCGCAGCCGCGCGTTGCCCGGCGGCCGGGTGCCCGGCGGCAGCGTCACCACGGTGACGGCCGAGCACACCGCTCCTACGCAGGCCACCACCAGCAGGGCGCCGCGCCAGCCGAGGGGGCCCGCGGTGAAGCCGCTGGCCAGCCTGCCGAGCATGCCGCCGACCGTGTTGCCGGCGATCATCGCGCCGACCGCCGCCGCGACGCCGGCCCGGCCCAGGCGTTCGGCCAGGTACGCGGCCGCCACCCCGGGGAACCCGGCGATCGCGACGCCCTGCAGCGCGCGCAGGACGAGCAGCGCCGGGTACGTCGGCATCAGCGGCAGCAGCAGGCCGAACCCGACCGAGGCGATGACCGAGGTCAGGATCACCGGACGGCGGCCGACCACTTCGGACAGCGCCGCGATCGGCAGGACCGCGATGGCGAGCGCGCCGGTCGCCACGCTGACCGCGAGCGCCGCGCCGCCGGGGTCGAGGTGGTACTGCGCCGCCAGCTGCGGCAGGACCGGCTGCGGCGCGTAGAGCAGGGCGAACGAGGAGATCCCGGCCGCGGCTACGGCGATCTTGACTCGGCGGGTGGAGGTCACGTCCTGAAAGTAAGCAGGACTAACCAATACGTCCAATGCAGTCAGATGGCAGAATTGATGCGGTGACGTATGACTCGCTGTCCGCGCAGGTCGCGCCGCACCTGCCGTTGCTCGCCGCCCTCCGGGAGACGAGGAACGTCACACGCGCGGCCGAACTGCTGGGCGTCCCGCAGCCGACCGTGAGCCGGCGGCTCGCGGCGCTGTCGGACGCGCTGGGTGCGCCGCTGACGGTCCCGGACGGCCGCGGCATCCGGCTGACGCGCGCGGCGGAGCTGCTGGCCGAGGCGGCCGAGCGCGGGCTGGCGGCGCTCGACACCGGGGTCCGGCTGGCGCGCGAGGAGGTGTCGCCGGAGTCGGGACACGTCGTGCTGGGGTTCCTGCACCTGCTCGGGCGGTCGCTGGTGCCTTCGCTGCTGGGCGGGTACCGGGCGCGCTACCCGGGGGTGCGGTTCACGCTGGTCCAGGGCTCGCGGCAGGACATGGTCGACCGGCTGGCCGGCGGGGAGCTGGACCTGGCGCTGGTGGCGCCGCTGCCCGACGTTCCGGCGCTGGCCTGCGCCGGCCTGGTGGACGAAGAGATCCTGCTGTCGGTGCCGGCGGGCCACCGGCTGGCGGGGCGCCGCGAAGTGCGGGTGGCGGAACTGGCGGACGAGGAGTTCGTGCTGCTCGAGCCGGGGTACGGCGTCCGGACGCTGACGGACGAGCTCTGCGCGGCGGCGGGCTTCACGCCGCGGATCGCGTTCGAGGGCCAGGAGTCGGACACCGTGCGCGGCCTGGTGGCGGCGGGGCTGGGGGTGGCGCTGCTGCCACGGTTCGGGCCCGGCACGCCGGCGGGGGTGGCGGAGGTGCCGCTGTCACCCCCGCCGCACCGGACGATCGGGCTGGTGTGGCGAGCGGACGAGCCGATGACCCCGGCGGTGACGGGGTTCCGCGAGCACGTCCTCGCCACCGCGCAGTCCTGAAGGGCCCTCATGGACATAGCAGCCATGAGGGTGCCCTTCATGACTGTCAAGCCAGCGAAGCCGCCAGCTCCACCAGCGTCCGCGCCGCGAACCCGGTCGCTCCCGGCACGACTTCCTCGTAGTTCTTCTCCGACCGCGCCGGCCCCGCGATGTCCAGGTGCACCCACGGCAGGCCGGACGTGAACTCCCGCAGGAACAACGCCGCCGTGATGCCGCCCGGGCCACCGGGCGTCTGCCGCACGTCGCCGAACTCGCCGCGGACGTTCTCCGCGTAGTCCTCCACCAGCGGCATCCGCCACCACGCCTCGCCCACCCTGGCCCCCGCCGCGGCGACCGCGGCGGCCAGCGAGTCGTCCGATGCGAACAGCCCGCCGGTGCGCAGGCCCAGCGAGACCTTCATCGCGCCCGTCAGCGTCGCCGCGTCGACCACGTAGTCCGGCGTGAAGCGGCGGATTCCGTAGACCAGCGCGTCCGCCAGGACCATCCGGCCCTCCGCGTCCGTGTTCCCGACCTCGGTCGTCTTGCCGCCGTAGTGGCGGACGATGTCGCCCGGCCGGTACGACGAGCCCGACACGTGGTTCTCCGCACACGGGACCAGCGCCGTCACCCGGACCGGCAGCCCCAGGGCCGCGATGGCGCGGATCGCCGCGATCACCGCCGCGCCGCCCGCCATGTCGGTGCGCATCAGGTGCATGCCGTCGGCCGGCTTGATCGACAGGCCGCCCGTGTCGAACGTGATGCCCTTGCCCACCAGCAGCAGGTGCTTCGCCGCGCCCGACGGCTTGTACGCCATCTCGATCAGGCGCGGTGGCCGCGCGGAACCGCCGCCGACGGCCACGACGCCGCCGAAGCCCTCTGCCGCCAGCCACTTCTCGTCCCGCACCGTCACCTCGACGCGCGGGCCGGCCACGCGAGCCGCCGTGTCGGCCAGCCAGGCCGGGGTCTTCACATTGGACGGGGTGTTCGCGAGGTCGCGCGTCAGCGCCGTCGCCGCGGCCAGCACCGAAGCCCGCTCGACCAGCGAAGGCAGCGCGGGGTCGGCCGCCACCAGCCGCACCGTCCGCACCGCCGGCTTCGGGTCCTCGCCGGACACTTTGTACCGGTAGCCGCCCAGCAGGAGGCCCAGCGCGAGCTCGGTGACGTGCTCGCCGGACGCCTCCTCGGGCAGCTCGAGCTGCACCGCGCGGAACGCCTTGCCGCCGCTGTCGACGTCGTCTGCCAGCCCGGCGTTCACCGCTCGGACCAGGGCCGCGCCGGTCTTGCGGTAGTCCTTCGGCTCACCGCCGCCGAGTCCGGCGATCCACCGCGGCCCGTCGCCGGGCACCGTCTGCACGTCGCCCGCTTTGCCGGTGATCCGGACGCCCTCGATCTCCAACGGCTCGACGTCATCGTTGTCGGGCGCGGCCACCAGCCGGGCCGTCGGGACGCCGCGGCGGAGCTCGCCCGCGACCTCGATGTCGAGCAGAGTAGCCGGAACGGGCGGTAGCGGATTACGCACAGTGAGCAACCTTCGGGCGCAGAGGAACCGCGACCCCGGCCTCCGAAGGGAGACCGGGGTGCGACGGAAGGACGGTTGGAGAGAGTCGGCTCAGCCGGTGACCTCCGCCAGTGCGGCGCCGAGGTCCTTCGCTTCTTCCGCGGAAAGTTCGACGACGAGTCGCCCACCACCCTCGAGCGGTACGCGCATCACGAGGCCCCGCCCCTCCTTAGTCACTTCGAGGGGACCATCTCCGGTCCGGGGCTTCATGGCCGCCATAGCGTGCTCCCTCCGTCTCAACCGGCGCGCCCGGGTCGCGCTCGCGTGAAAGCCAGCCGGGTCTGGTGTCCATTGTCCCTCATCAGCGGCCGGGCGCATCAGCGGACCGATCTTTTGCCGCCGTATCGGTGCTGGTATGCGGCCCGCGCGAGGTGAAAGACTCTCGGCCGACCGAAGTTTTCCGCGCAAGGAGAAGACGTGACCACATCCGACGTCCTGTTGACCGCCGACGCCGACGGGGTGCGCACCCTCACCCTCAACCGGCCGCAGGCGTACAACTCGCTGACCGTCGAGCTGAAGGAAGCACTGCTCGCGGCGCTGCGCGAGGCGGCGGACGACAAGGGAGTCCGCGCGGTCGTCCTGACCGGTTCGGGCAAGGCGTTCTGCGCCGGGCAGGACCTGAAGGAACACGTGGGGTTGCTGCAAGCGGGTGACCCCGCCCCGCTACACACCGTGAAGGAGCACTACAACCCGATCGTCAAGACGATCGTGGCGATGGAGAAGCCGGTGATCGCGGCGGTCAACGGCACCGCCGCCGGCGCCGGGGCCGCCTTCGCCTACGCCAGCGACCTGCGGATCGCCGCCGAGTCGTCGTCGTTCCTGATGGCCTTCGCCAACGTCGGGCTGGGCCCGGACTCGGGCGCGTCCTGGACGCTGCAGCGGCTGGTCGGCTACGGCCGCGCCGCCGAGCTGATGCTGCTGGCCCGGACCGTCGACGCGGCCGAGGCGCTGCGGCTCGGCCTGGTCGGCGAGGTCGTCCCGGACACCGAACTCGCCGCCCGCGCCCAGAAGGTGGCGGCGAAGCTCGCGGCCGGCCCGACCGTCGCCTACGCGAAGATCAAGGGCGTGCTCAACCTGGCCGCGCAGTCGACGTTCGACGAGGCCCTCGACGCCGAGGACGCGGCCCAGACCGAGCTCGGCGCGACCGCCGACCACACCGAGGCCGTCGAGGCCTTCGTCGGCAAGCGCAAGCCCACCTTCCAGGGCAAGTAAGCAGTCTGCCGCAGCTGGTCGTGAGTGGTAATTAGGGTTCTAACCCTAATTACCACTCACGACAGCCGCGGCAGACTCGGGACCGTCAGGCCGCGCGGAAGCAGCCGGTGATGTGGTCGTCGACCATGCCGGTGGCCTGCATCAGCGCGTAGCAGGTGGTCGGGCCGAGGAAGACGAAGCCGCGCTTCTTCAGCTCCTTCGCCATCGCCTTGGACTCGTCGGTGATGGCCGGGACGTCGGCCATCGACGCGGGACGCCGGTGCGACGCAGGCGCGAACGACCACAGCAGGTCGTCCAACGGGGTGTCCAAAGCCGCAATCGCCTGCGCGTTCTTGATCGCGGCCAGGATCTTCGCCCGGTTCCGCACGATCGAGGCGTCCTGCATCAGCCGCTCGACGTCGGCGTCGCCGAACTTCGCCACCTTCGCCGGTTTGAACTGCTTGAACGCCTTCCGGAAGCCCTCGCGCTTGCGCAGGATCGTGATCCACGACAGGCCCGACTGGAACGACTCGAGACACAGCCGCTCGTACAGCTCGTCCTGCCCGTGGAGCGGCACGCCCCACTCTTCGTCATGGTACGAAGCGTAATCCGGGGTCGAATTGCCCCAGCTGCACCGCGTGACGCCGTCGGCGCCCAGAAGCTCACTCATCCCCACCCACCGAATAGTTCTCCGCGAACCGCGCGAACCGCCGCAGCGACTGACGCACCCCGAGCGCGAACGCCGGCCGCACGACCGGCCAGCCGAGCCGGCCCAGCGGCCCGAACGGCAGCCGCAGGTGCTCGGCCCAGACGAACGTCGAGAGCGACGCGCCCTTCGGGACCACCTGGAACACGCCGGTGCCCTGCACGACGCTGCCGAGGTGCCGGACTCCGCACCGCACGGGCGGTTCCCAGCTGGTGATCTCCATGGTGTCGGTGAAGCCGAGGCCGGCCACGCCGGTGAACGCCGAAAGCCGCGAGCCGACGCTGCGGCCGTTGCCCTCGACCACCTCGACCTCCGTGCCGAGCATCCACTCGCCCTGGCGCGCCCAGTCCGTCAGCGCGAGCCAGGTCGTCCCCGCCGGGGCGCGGACGTCGACCGAGAGGACCAGGTCCGTCACGGAGCGGCCTCGGGCGAGCTCTCCCGCTCGCGTTCGCGCTGCTCCAGCTCGGCGACGCGTTCGCGCAGTTCGTCGAGCTCGACGCCCAGCCGCCGCATCACCCAGTCCACTTCGGACATCTTGTAGCCGCGCAGCACCAGCTGGAACCGGACCTCGGTCAGGTCCTCACCGGTGATGTCCTCGGCGGGCAGCCGCGTGGGCGAGCTGCCCGGCGGCAGCGGGGCGAGCTCCTCACCCCGGCCGAACACCACCGCGGCGAGCAGGAACACCACGGCCGCCACCAGCAGCATGACTACGAGGTAGATCAGCGCGGTCGTCACGCGACGATCGTGGCATACCCACCCCAGGAACGTCTCGCGAGCACGACCAGCCGGACCGAAAGCGCCACCCAGGCGAGCATCAGGAGCACGCACGGGACGCTGAGGAACAGCCGCGAGACGTCGACGACGCCGGTCGCCGCGATCAGCATGCCCATCGAGGCGAGGTTGACGCCGACCGCGAGCGCGATCAGGACCCCGCAGAACCGGGCGAGCCTGGTGCCGTCGAGGCGGCGGCTCAGCCAGCGGATGCCGAGCAGGGCGAGCACCCCGATCACCGGCACGACGAACACCGCGCCGTGCGAGGCGTGCGCGACGACCTTGTACCACTCCGGTGTCGGCGTCGAGAGCTTCGTCCAGTCGCCGAAGGTGAGGATCCGCGCGTAGTCCCAGAGGATCTGCATCGCCGGGACGCCGATGACGAGCTTCCACAGCGTGCGGACGCCGCTGAGCATGCCCAGCTCGGCCTGGTAGTCGCGGGCGACGACCGCCGCCGGGCCGAAGTCGGCGACGGCGCGGCGCTCGGCTTCCTCGCCGGTCCGCCCGCCGGCGCGGTAGGCGTCGGCGGCGTCGTGCAGGCCGTCGCGGGCTTCCCCGAGCAGGTCGGCCTTGAACCGGCCGCAGCCGTGCAGCCGCCGGTCGAGATCGGCCAGGTATTCGTCGATCATGCTTCCAGCACTCCCCCGATGACCGCGGTGAACTCCCGCCACTCCACGCGTTCGGCGGCCAGCGCCTGCTCGCCGGAGCGGGTCAGCCGGTAGGTGCGGCGCTTGCGGCCGGACACGACGTCCCATTCGCTGGCCAGCCAGCCGGCCCGCTCGAGCCGGCGCAGGGCCGGGTAGACGGTGCCGGTCGGCAGGTCGAGCGCGCCGTCGCTGCGCAGCTGGAGCGCCTCGATGATCGCGTAGCCGTGGAGTTTCCGGCCGTCGAGCACGGCCAGCAGCAACGCGTCGAGGTGTCCGCGCAGGGTGTCCGCCTTCATGAGTACGCAGTCTACACGTCGGCTCGCTACATGTAGGCAGGCTATGTGTAGTCTGTCTACATGAACGCTCTTCCGATCGCGAGACTCCAGTTCGCGACGACGACTTCGTTCCATTTCCTGTTCGTGCTGCTCACCCTGGGGTTGGTCACGCTGGTGGCCGTGATGCAGACGCGCTGGACGCTCGGCGGCAAGCCCGAACTGCTGCGGATGACGCGGTTCTGGGGCCGCCTCTACGTGATCAACTATGCGCTCGGGATCGTCACCGGGATCGTGCTGGAGTTCCAGTTCGGGCTGACCTGGACCGGGCTCTCCGCCTTCGCCGGCGACGTCTTCGGCGCACCGCTGGCCATCGAGACGCTCGTCGCGTTCTTCCTCGAGTCGACGTTCCTCGGCCTGTGGATCTTCGGCTTCGACCGGCTGCCGAAGTGGCTGCACCTGACGCTGATCTGGCTGGTCACGCTGACCGCGTACACGTCGGCGCTGTTCATCATGCTGGCCAACTCGTTCCTGCAGAACCCGGTCGGCAGCCACGTCGAGAACGGCACGCTGCGCCTCGACGACTTCGGCGCGCTGTTCACCAACCCGGCACTGGTCGCGTCGCTGCCGCACGTCGTGAGCGCCGCGATCGTGACCGGCGGTTTCTTCGTGGTCGGCGTCAGCGCGTGGCACTTCCTCAAGCGCACCACCGAGGTCGAATTCTTCCGCCGCTCGATGCGCCTCGGCGTGGTTGCGGCGCTCGTCGGCTCGATCTTCGTGGTCAATCAGGGCTTCGCGCAGTTCGGCGAGCTCGCGAAGTACCAGCCGGACAAGCTCGAGGACGGTGGTGTCGGGTGGCCGCTCGGCCTGATGATCCTGCTGGGGTTCACCATGCTCCTCTGCGCACTGCTGGGCACGGTCCTGCTGTTCCGGAACTGGCTCACCAAGGCACGGTTCCTGCACTACCTGATGGTCGCGGCGATCCCGCTGCCGTTCGCCGCGGCGATCCTGGGCTGGCTGGTGCGCGAAATCGGCCGTCAGCCGTGGCTGATCTGGGGGAAGCTGCGCACCGCCGACGCGCTCGCGGACGTCCCGGCCGGCCAGATCCTGTTCTCCTTCATCGCGTTCACACTGCTGTTCGCCGCGCTCGCGGTGGCCGACTGGGTGCTCATGGCGCGGGTCGCCAAGCGCGGCCCGGACCCGGTCGAAGCGCCCGCCGAACTGCCCGTCCTGAACGGAGTCTGACCGATGGCGACCTTCTGGTGGTGCACCCTCGGCCTGCTGACCTGCGGCTACTTCGCACTCGCGGGGTACGACTACGGCGTCGGCATGCTCCTGCCCGGGTTCGAGGCCGACGAGCGGAAGCGGCGGCAGACACTCGGCGCGCTCGGGCCGTTCTTCCTGGCCAACGAGGTCTGGCTGGTGGCGGCCGTCGGCCTGCTGTTCGGCGCGTTCCCGCACCTGGAGGGCAAGGTGTTCGCCGGGGCGTACGTCCTGGTGGTGACGCTCCTGCTCGGCCTGGTGACGTTCACGGCGTCGATGCAGCTGCGCAGCCGCCGCCCGGACGCCCGCCGCGGCGCCTGGACGGCGGGCATTGTCGGCGGCGCCCTGGTGACGGCGCTGTCGTGGGGCCTGTTCCTCGGCAACCTGGTCATCGGGCTGCCGCTGTCCCCCGACGGCTCGCCTTTGGGGGACGTGCTCGCGCTGTTCTCGCCGTACGCGGTGCTGTGGGGACTCGGGTTCGTCGCGTTGTTCTGCCTGCAGGGCGCGGCGTTCCTGGCCGTGCGGGCCCCGGCCGAGCTGACCGGCCGCGCGGTGCGGCTGGCGCGCGCGTTCTCGGCGCCGGTGCTGGCTTTCCTCGTGATCGCCGCGGGATGGGGTTTCTTCTCGCTCGACGGGGTTTCCGGGTTCGGTGCGGTCGTCGCCGGGCTGGCGTTCGCGGCTTTCGCCGGTGCCCGGCTCGGCCTGGCGACGCGGCGGTACCGGCTCGCGCTCGTCGGGTCGATGGTGCTTTCGGCCTGCCCGGCGCTGCTCGTCGGGACGCTGCGCTTTCCCACCGTGCTGGCTTCGCCGGGGTACGCGCTGACGCTCGACCAGGCGGCGACGGCACCGGAGACGTTCGCGGTGCTGGCCTGGTTCGCGCCGCCCGCGGTGCTGGTGTTGCTGGTGGTGCAGTGGCTGACCTGGCGCGCGCACCGCCGTCCCGTCGACCAGCGCTCGCTGCTGCACTTCTAGGAGGACGCTGTGCCCGCACTGCCCGGACTCCGGCGGTACCTGTTCTTTCTCGGCCTGCTCGGCGTGCTCACCGCGGTTTCCGTGCTCCTCCAGGCCGAAGGGCTCGCCACGCTGCTCACCGGTGGCGGGGTTTCGGTGGTGCTGCCGGTGGCCATCGCGGCGCGGGTGGCGCTTTCGTGGGGCCAGAGCGTCCTCAGTGGACGGTTTGCGGCGTCGGTTCGCGGCGCCCTGCGACGGCGATTGCTCGGGTCCGCTTCGGACCGCGCGGGCGTGGTCGCGACGCAGATCACGCGCGGTGTCGACGCCACGGACAGCTACCTGACCGGCTACCTGCCGTCGCTGGCCGGGTCGGTCGTGGTGCCGGTCGCGGTGATCGTGCGGCTGTTCACGACGGACCTGGCCTCGGCCTTGATCGTCGTGTGCACCCTGCCGCTGATCCCGGTGTTCGCGATCCTGGTCGGGAAGCACGCGAAGGCGTCCGTCCAGTGGGAGCTGCTGACGAAGCTGGGCGGGCACTTCCTGGACGTCGTCCGCGGGCTCGGGACCTTGAAGGTGTTCGGCCGGGCGGCGGCCCAGGCGGCGACGGTGCGTTCGATGGCCGCCGCGCACGCCGACGCGACCATGAAGACGTTGCGGGTGGCGTTCCTGTCGGCGCTGGTGCTGGAACTGGTGGCAACGCTTTCGGTCGCGCTGGTGGCGGTGCCGATCGGCTTCCGGTTGCTGTCGGGCGGCCTGGAGGCGCGTCCGGCGCTGGTGATCCTGCTGCTGACGCCGGAGGCGTACCTGCCGCTGCGGGCGGCGGGCGCGAAGTTCCACGCGGCGGCCGAGGGCCTGACGGCGTTGCGGGAGGCACTGGCGGTGCCGGTGGTTCCGGTTTCGTCCGGGGCCCGGTGCCGCCGGCGGGGCGCGCCTTCGGTGGTTTTCGAGCGGGTCTCGGTGGCTTACGACGGCGTCCCGGCCTTGTCCGACGTGGACTTCTCGGTGCCCGCCGGCTCGCGGGTGGCCTTGGTCGGGCCGAGCGGGTCGGGGAAGAGCACGGTGCTGGCGGTGCTGCTGGGGTTCGTGCCGCCGTCTTCGGGACGGGTCCTGGTCGACGGCGTGGACCTGCGTTCGCTGTCTCCGGCGGAGTGGCTGGCCGACGTGGCGTGGGTCCCGCAGCGGCCGACGTTGTTCCGCGGCTCGCTGGCGTCGAACATCGCTCTCGGCGTTCCTTCGGCCGACGTGGCCGCGGCGGCCCGGGCGGCGGCCCTCGATGCGGTGGCCGCGGGGTTGCCGTCGGGCTACGAGACGCCGGTGGGCGAGCTGGGCGAGGTGTTGTCGGCGGGTCAGCGGCAGCGGGTGGGGCTGGCCCGGGCGTTGGCGCGGACTTCGGCGGGGCTGGTGCTGCTGGACGAACCGACGGCCCGGCTGGATGCCCGGACGGAGGAGGCGGTGCTGTCGGCGACCCGGCGGCTGCTGCCCGGCCGGACGGCGGTGCTGGTGGCCCACCGCCCGGCGATGGTCTCACTGGCGGACCGGGTGCTCGAGCTCCGCGGCGGCCGGGTTCGGACAGAGGTGGCGGCGTGAGGCGGCGGCACCGCACGCCCTCGGCCCTCGAGTTCGTGAAGGCCACCTTGAGGAACTTGTACTTCCTGAAGGTGGCCTTCACGAACGTCTGGGCGTTGTCCGCAAGGGAGCTGCTCCGGCTGCTCCGCGCCGCCCTTCTCGGGGCCGCCGCCGAGCTCGCCGCCCTGGCTCTGATGGCCACCGCCGCCTGGCTCCTCCTCCGCGCCGCCGAGCGACCGCCGCTCGCCGCACTCACCGTGGCGATCGTCGCCGTCCGCACCCTTGCCCTCCTCCGCGGCGGCCTCCGGTACGCCGAACGGCTCGCCGGGCACGAGGTCGTCCTCCGGTGGCTCGGCTCGCTGCGGACCCGCGTCTACCAAGCTCTCCTGCCCGGGACCCGGTACTCCGGCGGCGATCTCGTCACCCGCCTGGTGTCCGATGTGGACGCTCTGCAGGACGCCGTCCTGCGGTGGGTCCTGCCCGCCGGGGTCGCCGGGATCGTGGGCACCGCCGCCGTCGCCGGCACGGCAACCGCGTCGACGCAGGCCGCCGGGACGCTCGCCGCCGGGCTGCTCGTGGCCGGGGTGCTCCTGCCGTGGCTGGTCGTCCGCGTCACCGCCGGGGCCGCGCGGGAGAACGCGCCGAACCGGGCCGAACTGGCCGAGCGGGCCGTCGAACTCGGCACCGGGCACCGGGAGCTCGTCGCGGCCGGGGCCCTCGAAGAACACCGGCAACGCGCCACGGGCGTCGTCCACGAGATCACCGCGGGCGAGCGGACGGCCTCGGCCAAGACGGCCCTCCTCTCGGCCGCCGGCGTGCTCGTCCAGCTGGGCACGACCGTGGCCGTCGGGCTGCTCGCCCACGCCTCCGTGCCGTGGACCGCAGCGCTGACCCTGAGTGCCCTGACCTGCTTCGAAGTCGTCCTCCCGCTGATCGGTGCCGCCCGGCGCGTGCCCGAAATCCGCGCGTCCGCCGCCCGGGTGCGCGCCGTGCTCACCGAGCCGGCACCGCCGCAAGGCACGCGCACCGCGTCGACCGGCCATTTTCGGCTCGAGAAAGCCGGCGTCCGCCACCCGGGCCGGGCCCCCGCGCTCCGGGACGTCGACCTCGACCTGCCGCCCGGCAAGCGCGTCGGCATCCTCGGCCCCAGCGGCGCCGGCAAGACGACCCTCCTCCGTCTCCTGCTCGGCAACCAGGCGCCCACCGAAGGCCGGGTGACTCTCGACGGCCATCCGATCGGCGAGTACGCCGACCTGTCGAAGCTCGTCTCGGGCGCCGAGGCCGACGCCCACGTCTTCCACACGACCGTCCGCGAGAACCTCCTGCTCGCCAAGCCGGACGCGACCGACGACGAGCTGCGGGAAGCCTGCGCCACCGCCGGGTTCGACCTCGGCCTCGACCGCGACACCGGCCCCGACGGCGAGGCGCTCTCCGGCGGTCAGCGGCAGCGGCTGATCCTCGCCAGGGCCGTCCTGGCGGCACCGCAGGTCCTCGTGCTCGACGAGCCGGTGGAAGGCCTCGACCCGGTCCACGGCGACGCCGTCCTGGCGCAGGTTCTCGCCAAGGCGAACGGCAGCGTGGTCCTCGTCACCCACCGCCCCGAACACCTCGGCGGCTTCGACGAGGTCCTCACCCTCGAAGACGGGCGATTACGTCCCGCATCGGCGGCCGGTCGGCGACCCGGACCTCCGTGACGTCCGGCAGCCACTCCTCGTCCACCGGCACGAACTGCGTGAACGGCGCGTCGGCGGCCGGCACGCCGCAGCGGTCCAGGGCGGTGCCGAGGATCTGGCGGGACATCACGCCCAGCTGGGCCAGCGACCGGTTGCGGTGCTTCCGGACACCCAGGTTGACCTGCGCCAGCCCGTCGAGGCCGTACCGCGCCTCGGCGTCGAGCAGCAGGCCGATCTCGACGCCGTAGCCGGCCGCGAAGGGCACCGAGTCGAGGAACTCGCGGCTGCCCGCGTACTCGCCGCCGAGGGGCTGGATCAGGCCGCCGAGGGCCGGGCGCAGCGCCGAGAGCACCGGCCTCGCCAGCAGCTCGGTGACGCGCCCGCCGCCGCTGCTCTCCAGCCGCAGCGGGCGGCGGTAGAAGCCCTTGACCAGGTGGACGCCGCTTTCGGCGACCAGCGGGCCGAGCAGCGACGGCACGAACGCCGGATCCGGGTCGACCAGGTCGGAGTCGAGGAAGACGACGAAGTCGCCGCTGGTCGCGGCCAGCGACCGCCACAGCACCTCGCCCTTGCCGGGCACCGGCGGCAGCTCCGGCAGGACGTCCTCGCGCCGGACCACCCGCGCGCCCGCGGCCTCGGCGGTTTCCACGGTCGCATCCGTGGACCCCGAATCCATGACGACCAGCTCGTCGACGACACTCCCGAGAAGGGGACGCACCGACGCGACGACGTCACCGACGGTCCGCTCTTCGTCCAGCGCCGGTAGCACGACCGAAACCGTCCGGTCACCCTTCGCGGCCACGATGTCCGCGGGCGTCCAGCCGGGCTCCTGCCACGTACGCCGCTCGAACCAACTCACGAGTAACGATCGTGCCATGCTGGTGGCACCGCACCCGAGGAGGAGGACCACTTGATCGCGCTGCTTGTCCGGTTCGTGCTGGGACCGCTGGTCAGGGCGGTGTACCGGCCCGAAGTGCACGGCGTGGAAAACGTGCCCACCACGGGCCCGGTGCTCCTGGCGGCCAACCACCGCGCCGCCCTCGACACCGGCGTGATCACCTTCGCGACCCCGCGGCAGGTGAAGTTCCTCGGCAAGGCGGAGTACTTCGTCGGCAAGAGCCTCAAGGGCAAGGCGCTGGCCGGGTTCCTCGGCGGCCTCGGGTACGTGCCGGTCGAGCGCGGCAACGCCCAGGCCGGACTGGCGGCACTGGAGGCGGCCCGCAAGGTGCTCGACGCGGGCGGCGTCTTCGCGATCTACCCGGAGGGCACGCGCTCACTGGACGGACGGCTGCACCGCGGCCACACCGGCGTCGCGGCGCTCGCCCTGGCAACCGGTGCGAAGGTGGTCCCGGTCGCGCTGACCGGCACCGAGAACCTCCAGCCGGGCGGCGCTCGCATACCCCGCCCGGCCAAAATCGGCGTCACGTTCGGCAAGCCGCTGGACTTCTCGCGGTACGAAGGCCAGGACAACGCGCCGGCGATCCGCCGATCGGTGACCGACGAGGTGATGTACGCGATCCTGGAGCTGTCCGGCCAGGAGTACGTGGACACCTACCACAAGCGGCCGAGCGAAGGCGTCGCCTGACATTCGGGCCGATGCGCCCCAATGTGGCCTTGGTTGCGTCTGACGCACCGAAGGCCGCCTTGGTTGCGTCAGACGCACCGAAGGCCGCCTTGGGGCGCTAGATGCCCGGCGCTTCCTTCGCCCACTTCGGCGGCGCCGGCGGCTCGTACGTCTCGAACCTGTCCAGCAGCGCCGCCGGGTCGGCGTCGGTGAGCAGCAGCTCGCGGTAGCCCGGCTTGACGAACCCCTCCGTCACCATCCGGTCGGCGAACGTCAGCAGCGGCCCGTAGTACCCGTCGACGTCGACCAGGCCGATCGGCTTTCCGTGCAGGCCCAGCTGGGCCCAGGTCCAGACCTCGAACAGCTCCTCCAGCGTGCCCGCGCCGCCCGGGAGGGCGAGGAAGCCGTCGGACAGGGCCGCCATCTTGGCCTTGCGCTCGTGCATGTCCGCGACGACGTGCAGCTCGGTCAGCCCGGCGTGGGCGATCTCGACCGACGACAGCGCGTCCGGGATCACGCCGATCACCTCACCGCCCGCGGCCAGTGCGGCGTCGGCGACCACGCCCATCGTGCCGACGCTCGCACCGCCGTACACCAGGCCGATGCCGCGCTGGGCCAGCAGCTTGCCGAGCGCCGCCGCCTGCTCGGCGTAGCGGGGCGAAAAGCCCATCGCCGAGCCGCAGAAGACGCAGATCCGCCGCATCAGTGCGTGTCCTCCCAGGCCTGGTAGGACTCCTGCACCACGCGGACCGCGTCGTCGATGTCGTCGGTGACGTGCAGCAGGTCGAGGTCGTGCGGGCTGACCTTGCCCTGGGCCTGCACGGTCTTGGCGATCCAGTCGTAGAGCCCGCCCCAGTAGTCGCTGCCGAACAGCACCACCGGGAACTTGGTGACCTTCTTGGTCTGCACCAGCGTCAGCGCCTCGAACAGCTCGTCGAGCGTGCCGAAGCCGCCGGGCAGGCAGATGAAGGCCTGCGAATACTTGATGAACATCGTCTTCCGGGCGAAGAAGTACCGGAAGTTGACGCCCAGGTCGACCCACGGGTTCAGGCCCTGCTCGAACGGCAGCTCGATGCCCAGCCCGACGGAGAAGCCGCCCGCCTCGGCCGCGCCGCGGTTGACCGCCTCCATCGCGCCCGGGCCGCCGCCGGTCATCACCGCGAAACCGGCGTTGGCCAGCGCCGCGCCGATCTTGCGGCCCAGCTCGTACTCCGGGTTGTCGCGCTTGGTGCGGGCCGAGCCGAACACCGTGACCGCGCGCGGGACCTCCGCGAGCGCGCCGAAGCCCTCGACGAACTCGGCCTGGATGCGCAGCACCCGCCACGGGTCGGTGTGCACCCAGTCGCTCGGGCCGCGCGAGTCCAGGAGGCGCTGGTCGGTGGTGCTGCCCTGGTCGCGGCGGTCGCGGCGCAGCACGACCGGGCCCTTGTGCCGCTCCACCGGGCGTTCGGGGTACTGGCCGTCCGGCCATTCAGACTGTTCGCTCACTTCCCCATGCTACGGCCTCGCCGCCAGCGAGAATGCGAGCAGCGCGGTAGCCGTGAAGTCGATTGCGGGCTCGTTACTGGGCCATGAACTCAGGTCGTCGGCGTAGCGGCTTCCCCGGCCGTCGAAGGATTCATACGGACGGGTGCATTCCTTGGCGCCCGCCGGGAACGGCAGGTCGGCGAAATTGTCCGCGCCGTTGGGGCCGTTCACCACCGCGCCGTAGAGCACTTTCGAAGGTCCGGCGAGGTTCGCGGCCTGGTGGTGCGGGCACTGCGGGGACGTCGTGCCGACGCCGACCACGAGCGACACGCCCCAGGCGTTGGCCCCGAGGGTGAAGTTCCGTTGCTGCGCCCCGAACGCGGCATACCGCGCATCGCCGGTGACCCGCTGGTAGAGCCGGGCGGTCGCGGCGAAGCCGAAGCTCTTGCTGGCCGCATCGAATTCGGTCACCGCGACGGCCGTCCGGAATGGACTCGTCTTCGCCGCCTCGACGCCGGAGTCCAGCTGGCGCCGCAGGTCGGCGGCCAGTTCGCGGACGCCGAGCACCGCGCCCGGGACGCCGGTGCGCAGCAGGGCGGCCAGGTCGGCGTGGGCGAGCGCGCTGGTGTCGTAGAGGTTCAACGTGCTCGTGTCGCCGCTGCCGATGTAGGCCTTCGCCCACCTCGCCGCGTCGCGGGCCCAGCCGTTCGCGCGCGGGTCCTGCAGCGCTCGCGCGGCCAGGGCGAGCTGGGTCGCCCCCAGCTCCAGGTCGTCCTCCCACGAGGATTCCGGGTAGTAGGCGTGCGGGAAGGCGGTGACGAGCTCGCCGACGCCGGTCGTCTTGGCCTGCGCGAAGACGGCCGCCGCCTCGGCGAGGTAGTGCCGGGCGAGCCGCGGGTCGCGGTGGGCGTACCCCTGCGCGCCCAGTGCGAACGCCGCGGCGACGCGGCCGGCGAGGTTCGGGGACAGCGGGGCGCCCGCCTGGGCCGCCGGGAACACCGGCCGGTGCTTGACGAAGTAGGCCGGGTCGCCGGGCTTGACGTCGAGCGCGTCGTCGTCCTGCGGGTTGCGCCAGACGTCGTGGTCGCCGAGGAAGCCGAACTCCTCGCTGCCGGTGCCGATGCCGACCTGGGCGTAGAGCGTCCGGGTGCGGCCGTCCCACACCTTGTCGAGCCAGTCGAGGCCGAAGCGGACCTCCTTCGCCAGCACCGGATCGGGGTCTTCGCGCAGCACGAAACCCAGCTCGGCCAGTGAGTACGCGGTGTTGGAGGTGAACTTGACGAAGTCGCCGGCGTCGACCCAGCCGCCTTCGACGTCGACCGGGCCACCCCGCGGCTGCAACGGTTCGACGATCTCGTCACCGCCTTCACCGGCGAACTTCGGCTCCGCGTACACGGTCGCCGTCCGGTCGGCGAGGTGCGACGGTTTGCGGTCGAGGCGGCCCGGGATGACGTCGTGGCCGTCTCGCTGGGCCTGGAAGAACTCGGTGGTGGCGCGCACGAGCGGGCGGAACAGCCGGCGCGCGGTGTCGATCCGGAACGGTGGCGACGTCGCGCCCGCCGCCTTGACCCGGTAGGTGCCCGGTCTATCCACAGTGGACAGGTCAAGGTCGAACACCGCCGGGTAGCGCGCGTTCCAGGCGCCGAGGCTCGCGCCGGTGCGACCTTCGCGGACGGTGTGGCCACGCTCGTCGACCACGGTGAACTTCCCGGCCGCGCCGCCGAGCAGGTACGCGTGCTTCGCCTCGCCCAGCGCGTAGCCGACTTGGTCGACCCGCACTTCCACCGGAGTGGTCGCGGCCTCGGCCGGAGTGGCCGCGAGCGGCACGGCGAGCGCGGCCGCCGTCGCGAAGGGAAGCAGGCGCATGATCGGCCTCCACTTTGTTAGGAAAGTTTCCTATTTAGCAGAGAACGCTATCCCGGCGCGGTCACGGGCGTCAATATGTCCGTTTCCGCGACCGGCGCGCCGATGACCTACCGTGGGGAGATGACCAGTGCCCCCGCCGAACCGCTCGGAGCGCGGATCCGGCGGCTGCGCACCGGCCGCGGCTGGACCCAGCGCGAGCTGGCCGAGCCCGGCTACGACCGGGGTTTCCTGGCGAAGGTCGAGACCGGCAGCCGACCGCCGTCGGAGGAGATGCTGACCTACCTGGCGCAGCGGCTCGGGCTGACCGTGGACGAGCTGCGGTTCGGCCGCCCGCCCGGCGTCGCCGACGAGCTGCGGGCGGCACTGGACGAGGGCTACCGCGACCTGGAACAGGGCCGGATCGCCGCCGCGGAAGAGCGGTTCGCGGCCGCGGGCAAGCAGGCGGCGGGCTACCACCTCGACGACGTCGAGTGCTACGCGCGGTTCTGCCAGGCCGAGGTGAAGTGGCAGCTCTTCGACGTCGCGGGGGCGCAGCAGGCGCTGGAGCACGCGGAGGAACTGGCCGGCGCGGCGCCGCCGTGGCTGCGGGCGATGATCGTGCACCGGTGGTCGGGCTGCCGGTTCCAGAGCGGCGACGCGGGTGCGGCGGTCGCGCGCGTCGAGGCCGAACTGGCGACGCGGCCCTCCGACCCGGACGCCGAGTTGTGCCTGCTGACGGCGCTGATCCACCCGCTGATGGAGATGGGCGGCCTGCACCGGGCCCGCCGCGCGGCCGAGGACGGACGGCGGCTGGCGCGCGCGGCGACGCGGCCGGACTTCGTCGCGCGCTTCCACCGGCAGGCGTCGCAGGTGTGGCAGGCGACCGGCCGCGCGGACCGGGCGGACGAGGACCTGACCGAGGCGTGCCGGCTGTTCGCGTCCGCGGGGTTCGACCGCGACGCGGCCCGCTGCCGCTGGGCCCGCGGCTACCTGCTGCGCCACCTGGGCCGCCTCGACGAAGCCCGCGCGGAACTGACCGCGGCCCGCGACCAGCTCGCGGCGATCGGCGCGGACGAGGGCTTCGCCGGGGCGACGCTCGAGCTGGCCGAGGTCCGGCTCCGACAGGGAGCGCCCGAGGAAGCCGCGACGCTCGTTTCCGAGGTCCGCACCCTGTTGTCCCGCGACATCGAGTCGCTGGGCGAGGCGACGAGCCTGCTGGGCCAGATCGCCGAGGCCCAGGGTGACCCGGAGACGGCGGCCCGGCTGCTGCGCGAGGCCTTCGAGATCCAGACGGGGGCATCCCTGCACGGCGCGGCGGTTTCGACGGCCCTGCGGCTCGGCGACACCCTCCGGCACCACGGCCGTCTCGACGAAGCCGTCGAGGCCTACCGGCGCGGCCTGGACTCGGCCGCCGGCGAGCCATAACCGTGTCGTCCCCCCAATCACGCGTGATGACCCTCTGATCACACGTGATGACCCTCCCGCCACCGAACTCTTGTGATCGGGTGTGGAACTCGCGTGATTGGAACGCCAACTCGCGTGATTGGAGGGTCGACACGGCGGACCAGCGGGGGTAGTGGTCCGAACCGACGCAACTTTCCTACGAAAGTCTGTGAATTGGTTCAGACCACCAGCGGCGAGCCTGTCCACCTGCGGTTTTCCGCCGGCCACGACGATCTTGCCGGGCGCACGCTAGGCCGTTCGGCCCATTGACCCGTGCGCGACCGAAACCTTTACTCGGACGCGTCCGGCGCAATAACACCAGTTATTCACCCGGGCACATTCCTCCCGGTCCCCGGAAAGGTTCCCCATGAGATCCCCACGTGGGCTGGCGGCGATCGCCGGCCTGGCCCTGACGTTCGCGGTGCCGGCGATCCCGGCCGCCGCCGCTCCCGCACCTCCCGCCGCCACCCCGCCCGAGGCGCTCGCCGCCCGCGCCGCCGACCAGGCCGCCCTCAGCGGCGCCGACCGGCTCGCGAAGGGTGCCGGGGAGGCCTTCGTCCGCACCGGAGTCACTCCGGGTGGCGGCGGGCTCTACTTCGCCTCCTACCAGCGCACCTACCACGGCCTGCCGGTCATCGGCGGCGACGCGGTGGTCGTCGCCGACGGTGCCGGGCGCGTCCGCGGCACCGAAGCCGCGCCCACCGCGCCGATCAAGGTCGGCACGCAAGCCACCGTCGACGCCGATCAAGCGGCGAAGACCGCGGGCCGCCGGGTGTCCACTGTAGACAGCGTGGCGACGCCGCGGCTGGTCGTGCTGGCCGGGGACACCCCGAAGCTCGCCTACGAGGTCGTCGTCAGCGGCCGCGACCACGGCAAGCCGACCCGCCTGCACGTCTTCGTCGACAGCGCGACCGGCGCCGTCCTCGACACGCGCGACGACGTCCGCGAGGCCGGCACCGGCAACTCCTACTACGCCGGCACCGTCGCCATCGACACCTCGGGCTCCGGCAGCTCGTACTCGATGACCGACCCGGGCCGCCGCGGCGTCGCCTGCGGCCGCGAAGGCGGCTCGATCTTCACGAAGAGCAGCAACACCTGGGGTACCGGCTCGGGCACCGATCTCGAGACCGGCTGCGTCGACGTCCTCTACAGCGTCCAGACCGAGTGGAAGATGCTCGCCGAGTGGCTCGGCCGCACCGGCATCGACGGCGCCGGCGGCGGGTTCCGCGCCGGCGTCGGCCTCAACGACGTCAACGCCTACTGGGACGGCTCCTCGACGCACTTCGGACACTCGCAGGACAACCGCCGCCAAGCCACGCCGATGGACGTCGTCGGCCACGAGTTCGGCCACGCGATCTTCCAGACCACGCCGGGCGGCGCGGGCTCGGGCAACGAGAACGGCGGGCTCAACGAGTCCACCGGCGACATCTTCGGCGCGCTGACCGAGTTCTACGCGAACAACCCGAAGGACACGCCGGACTTCAGCGTCGGCGAAGGCGTCAACCTTGTCGGCCAGGGCCCGATCCGCTACCTGGACAACCCGTCGAAGGCCGGCGACCCGAACTGCTACTCGGCGTCGATCCCCAGCACCGAGGTGCACGCGGCCGCGGGCCCGCAGAACCACTGGTTCTACCTCCTTTCCCAGGGCAGCGGCGCCAGCCCGACCTGCAACAGCTCGGCCGTGACCGGCATCGGCATCCAGAAGGCGGGCAAGATCTTCTACAACGGCCTGCTGAAGAAGACGTCGTCGTGGAACCACCGCGCGGCCCGCAAGGCCACCCTGGAAGCCGCGGTCGCGCTGTTCCCGGGCAGCTGCACCGAGTTCGCCGCCACCAAAGCCGCGTGGGACGCGGTGAGCGTGCCCGCGGTCAGCGGTGAGCCGGCCTGCACCGGCCAGCCGCCCGCCGGCAACGACTACTCGCTGACGCTGGCCCCGACCTCGGCGTCCGTCCAACCCGGACAGACGGCGACCACCACGGTGACCACCCGGATCACCTCGGGCACCGCCCAGACCGTGCAGCTGGTGGCCACCGGCCTGCCCGAGGGCGCGAAGGCGACCTTCGCCCCGGCGAGCATCTCCTCCGGCGGCACTGCGACGCTGACCATCACCACCTCGGCGACCACGCCGGAGGGCACCAGCCAGGTGACGGTCACCGGCGACGGCACGGACGCCGACCACACCGCGCAGTTCTCGCTCACCGTCGGCACCGGCACCCCGCCGACCGGCTGCGCCGGGCTCGCCGAGTGGGACGCCGCCAAGGCGTACGTGCCCAACGACGTCGTGGGCCACAACGGTCACAAGTGGACGTCGCTGTGGTACTCGACCGGCGCCGAGCCCGGCGCGCCCACCTCGTGGGCCGTCTGGAGCGACGGCGGCGCGTGCTGAGGCCTAACCTGGACGTCCACGGCGGAAAGGCACCCGGGTGAGCGAGAACGTCGGCGAACGCCTGCGTCAGCTGCGCACCGAACGCGGGCTCACGCAGCGCGAACTCGCCGGGCCGCAGTACTCCGCGGCGTACGTGTCGTCGGTCGAGACCGGCGCGCGGACGCCGTCGGGGGACGCCCTGCGGTTCTTCGCCCGGCAACTCGGCATCGACGCGGGCGAGCTGCTCGGCGGCCGGTCCCCGCGGGAGCTGATCGAGCTCGACCTCGAGCTCATCGAGACGGCGGAGCGGTTCCTGGCCGGCGACGCCCGCCGCGCGGCCCCGCGGATGCAGCGGATCCGGCGGCACGCCGAGCGGCTGGACCGGCCGCGTCAGGCCGGGATCGCGCTGCTGTGGCTGGCCGGGTACTCGACCGGCGACGTCCGCACGAAGTACGTCGCCGACGCCGAAACGGTCCTTTCCGGCGAGCCACCGCCGGTGCGGGCCATGGTCGTGCCCCTGCGCGCGGCCGTGCTGACCGGCTGGGGCGAGGTGCAGTATTCGGTGCACCTGCTGGAAACCTGCCACGCCGAGCTGCTGCGCGACGGCTACCCGCAGCCGTCGATGCTGCTGACGCTGCGGGCCTGCCTGGCCGAGCGGCACCTGCGTCAGGGCGACCTGGAGCGGGCGGCCGAGTACGCCGGCTCGGCGCTGCGGCTGGCCCGGGGCGGCCCGGCGGTGCTCGCGGAGTTGACCCGCAGCCACGTCGAGGTGTGCCGCAGCCACCTGGCGGCGGACCGGTTCACCGACGCCGCCGCGTCGGTCGCCGCGGCCTACGACCTGATGCAGGAACGGGCGTTGCACCCGGCGATGGCGTACTGCCTGCTGGCCAGGGCCCGGATCCGCGGCCGGTCGGGTGACGTCGAGGGTGCGCTGGCCGACCTCGGCGCGGCGCGGGACACGGCGTGGCCGGACGACGTCCCGGCGATCACCGTCGAGCTCGCCGCGGAGTACCTCGCGGCGGGCAGGCTGGAGACGGCGGCCGCGCTGCTCGACCAGATCCGCCCGGCGATCGTGGCGGGCACGCCGCTGGCCGCGGAGCTGCGGCTGCAGCAGGGCTCGCTGGCCAGGGCCCGCGGCGACGCCCGCCGCGCGGCCGAGGACCTGCGGGCCGCCGTCGAGCTGGCCACCGGCCTGGGCGCCCGGGGGGTGCTGGTCCGCGCACTGCGGCCGTTGAGCGAGCTGCTCGGCGAGACCGGCAAGCAGGCGGAGGCGGCGGACGTGCTGCGGAACGGGCTCATCGCGCTGGGCGCGGAAGACGGCTGAGCAGGCGGGTAACCGTTTTCCAAGCGGTACTGACGAATCCCGGTGATCGAGATCGTCCGGCGTTCGGATGGTGTCGCCGACAATCCCTACGAAAGTCGTTCCGGGACGGAACGCGGGAAGAATCCCCTGCTGCGGCGGGGTTTGTACGATTTGATTCGATAATCCGGAACGTGCCATTGGTCCGTTCGGCGCATTGACGCCCCGATCCGCTGATCCTTTACTCGAATGCGTCCGGACGCATACCTGCAGTTAGCACCCCGGACACGTCTCCCTCTTCCTCTTACCGGACCTCGATTCTGCCTTCATGGAAGGAAGACCTCGATGACCCATCGTGGGTTCAGCACGGGCTTGGCGGCCGTCGCCGGGTTCGCCATGACGCTCGCGTTACCGGTGACCCCGGCGAGCGCAGCGTCTTCAGCACAGCCCGCCGCCCCGGAAGCGGTGGCCGCCCGCGCCGCCGACCAGGCGGCCGCCAGCGGTCTCGACGCCCTGCGCCGCGGCCCGGCCGAATCGTTCCAGCGCATCGGCCTGACCGCCGGCGGCGCCGGCCTCTTCTACGGCGCCTACCAACGCACCTACCAAGGCCTGCGGGTCGTGGGCGGGGACGCGGTCGTCGTCGCCGACGGCGCCGGGCGCGTGCGCGGCACCAGCTCCGCCGAGACCGCGGCCATCACCGTCGGGACCCAGGCGTCCCTCGACGCGGCCAAGGCCGCGGCCACCGCGCGCGCTCAACTGCCCACTGTGGACAGTGTGGGCACGCCGGAGAAGGTGGTGCTGGCCGGGGCGAGCCCGAAGCTGGCTTACGAGGTCGTCGTCGCCGGGCGCACCGCCACGGCGCCGAGCAACCTGCACGTGTTCGTCGACGCGGCGACCGGCGCGATCCTCGACAAGCGGGACGACGTGAAGACGTTCGCCTCCGGAGCGAAGGGCCAGGCGCAGCCCGCCACGGTGAACGTCGCAGGCACCGGCAACAGCTATTACGTCGGGAACGTCTCCATCGACACGACGCAGTCCGGCACCACGTACACGCTGCGTGACCCGGGCCGCACGGGCATCAGCTGCGGCCGCGAGGGCGGTTCCGTCTACAGTGGACCGGACAATGCCTGGGGCAACGGCTCCGGTACCGACCTCGAAACCGCCTGCGTCGACACGCTGTACGGCGTCCAGACCGAGTGGAAGATGCTCGCCGAGTGGCTCGGCCGCAACGGCATCAACGGCAGCGGGACCGGCTACCCGGCTTCGGTGGGCCTGTCCGACGTCAACGCGTACTGGAACGGCTCCTCGACCCACTTCGGGCACTCGCAGGACAACCAGCGCCAGGCCACCTCGATGGACGTCGTCGGGCACGAGTTCGGCCACGGCATCTTCCAGTTCACCCCGGGCGGTGCCGGTTCCGGCAACGAGAACGGCGGCATGAACGAGTCGACCGGTGACATCTTCGGCGCGCTGACCGAGGCGTATGCGAACAACGCCAAGGACACGCCGGACTACGAGGTCGGCGAGGGCGTCAACCTGGTCGGCCAGGGCCCGATCCGCTACATGTACCAGCCGTCGAAGGTGGGCGACCCGAACTGCTACTCGTCGTCGATCCCGAGCACCGAGGTGCACGCGGCCGCGGGCCCGCAGAACCACTGGTTCTACCTGCTGGCCGAGGGCTCGAACCCGGGCGGCGGCAAGCCGGCCAGCCCGACCTGCAACAGCTCGTCGGTCACCGGCCTCGGCATCCAGAAGGCCGGCAAGATCTTCTACAACGGCCTGCTGAAGAAGACCTCGTCGTGGAACCACAAGGCCGCCCGCAAGGCGACCCTCGAAGCCGCGATCGCGCTCTTCCCGGGCAGCTGCACGGAGTACAACACCACCAAGGCCGCGTGGGACGCCATCTCCGTCACCGCCGCGACCGGTGAGCCTGCCTCGTGCAGCGGCGGCGGGCCGGACTTCTCGGTCGCGCTGAACCCGGCTTCGGGTTCCGTGCAGCCGGGCGCCTCGGTGACCACCACGATCAGCACCGCGATCACCTCCGGCGCGGCGCAGTCCATCACGCTGTCCGCCTCCGGCCTGCCCGCCGGCGCAACCGCGACGTTCAACCCGGCCACCGTCCAGTCGGGTGGCTCCTCGACGCTGACCATCGCGACTACCGCGTCGACCCCGACCGGCAGCTTCCCGATCACCATCACCGCCGACGGGGCCAGCACCGACCACACGGCGTCGTACACCCTTTCCGTGGGCACCACGGGCACGTGCGCCCCGGTGACCAACTCGACCCGCTTGAACATCCCGGACTACCCGGCGAGCGCGGTCAACAGCACCAACACCATCACCGGCTGCGCCCGCAACGCCTCCAGCACCACGAAGGTCGAGGTGCACATCGTCCACACCTACCGCGGTGACCTCGTCCTCGACCTGGTCGCCCCCGACGGCACCGCCTACCGACTGAAGAACTCCAGCAGCGACTCAGCCGACAACATCGACACCACCTACACCGTCAACGCCTCCACCGAAGCCGCCAACGGCGCGTGGCAGCTCCGCATCCGAGACGTCGGCCCCGCCGACACCGGCTACCTCTCCACCTGGACCCTCACCCCCTAACCCCAAGTTCGTGAAGGCCACCTTGAGGAACTACAAGTTCCTCAAGGTGGCCTTCACGAACTTCTCTCCCCCACCCCACCGAAGGAATTCACCGCCATGAAGTGGAAGACACGACTCGGCGCCGGGGTCACCGCCCTCGCCGCCGTGCTGGGCGTCGTCAGCGCGCCCGCGGCGACCGCCGCGCCCGCCACGGCGCTCGCCGCGCCGGACATCTCCCTGGCCAACGTCAAGGCCCACCTCAACCAGCTGCAGACCATCGCCAACAACAACGGCGGCACGCGCTCACCACGCGGTGGCGGGTACGCGGCCTCGGTGTCCTACGTGGAGAACCTCCTCAAGGACGCGGGCTACACGACCACCCGGCAGACCTGTACCAGCTGCATCGGCCAGTCGCAGAACCTGATCGCCGAGTGGCCGCAAGGCGACGCGAGCCAGGTCATCATGCTCGGCTCGCACCTCGACTCGGTCAGCGCCGGCCCCGGCATCAACGACAACGGCTCGGGCAGCGCGTCGATCCTCGAGGTCGCGCTGACGCTGGCCCGGACCAACCCGGCGATGACCAAGCGCGTCCGGTTCGGCTGGTGGGCCGACGAGGAGTCCGGCCTGGTCGGCTCCAAGTACTACGTCAACAACCTGCCGAGCGCCGAGCGCACGAAGATCAAGACCTACCTCAACTTCGACATGATCGGCTCGAAGAACTGGGGCTACTTCGTCTACGACGACGTCGCTTCGGTCAAGGCGGTCTTCGACGAGTACTTCACCTCCATCGGCATCCAGACCGAAGGCGACAGCGAAGGCGACGGCCGGTCCGACCACGCCTCCTTCAAGAGCGCGGGCATCCCGGTCGGCGGCCTGGCCACCGGCGCCGGCGACATCAAGAGCTCGGCGCAGGCGCAGAAGTGGGGCGGCACCGCGGGTTCGCCGTTCGACAACTGCTACCACCGCGCCTGCGACACGACGGCGAACATCCCGGACCCGCCGCTGGAGAAGAACAGCGACGCCATCGCCTACGCGCTCTGGAAGCTGGCCGTCGGCACGCCGCAGGGCAACGACTTCTCCGTCTCGCTGAACCCGGCATCCGGGACCGTCCAACCCGGACAGTCGCTGCAGGTCGCGGTGAGCACCGCGACGACGTCCGGCTCGGCGCAGTCCATCACGCTGTCCGCCTCCGGCCTGCCCGCCGGCGCAACCGCGACGTTCAACCCGGCCACCGTCCAGTCGGGCGGCTCCTCGACCCTCACCATCGCGACTACCGCGTCGACCCCGACCGGCACCTTCCCGATCACGGTGACCGCGGACGGCGCGAACGCCGACCACACGGCGTCATTCTCGCTCGGCGTCGGCAGCTCGTCGTGCGCCCCGGTGACCAACTCGACCCGCTTGAACATCCCCGACTACCCAGCAAGCGCGGTCAACAGCACCAACACCGTCAGCGGCTGCGCCCGCAACGCATCCAGCACCACGAAGGTCGAAGTACACATCACCCACACCTACCGCGGCGACCTCGTCCTCGACCTCATCGCCCCCGACGGCACCGCCTACCGACTGAAGAACTCCAGCAGCGACTCAGCCGACAACATCGACACCACCTACACCCTCAACGCCTCCACCGAAGCCGCCAACGGAACCTGGCAACTCCGCATCCGCGACGTCGGCCCCGCCGACACCGGCTACCTCTCCACCTGGACCCTCACCCCCTAACCCCAAGTTCGTGAAGGCCACCTTGAGGAACTACAAGTTCCTCAAGGTGGCCTTCACGAACTTCGCACCCCCTTGGTTGTCTAGACCACCCGTTCGTCGGTAGTCAACGGTTTCCCACGGCGCTTATGTTGGGCGGACACGCCGCGTTCGCCCCTCAACGACGATGGGAGCCGGTATGAGAAGCCGCCTGCTCGGAACCCTCCTGACGGCACTGCTCGCCGTCCCGCTGTTCGCCTCGGCCCCCGCGCAGGGGGCGGTGCAGGCCGACACCTGCGCGGTGAAATCGCGGCCCGCGGGCAAGGTCCTCCAGGGCTACTGGGAAAACTGGGACGGCGCCGCGAACGGCGTCCACCCCGGGCTGGGCTGGGTCCCGATCACCGACAGCCGGCTGGCCCAGCACGGCTACAACGTCGTCAACGCGGCCTTCCCGGTGATCCGCTCCGACGGAACCGTGTTGTGGGAGAACGGGATGGACGCCGGGGTCAAGGTGTCCACCCCCGCCGAGATGTGCGCCGCGAAGGCCGCGGGCGCGACGATCCTGCTCTCCATCGGGGGCGCGGCCGCCGGGATCGACCTCTCGTCGTCCGCGGTGGCCGACCGGTTCGTCGCCACCGTCGTGCCGATCCTGAAGCAGTACAACTTCGACGGGATCGACATCGACATCGAGACCGGGCTGACGAACACCGGGAACATCAAGACGCTTTCGGCGTCGCAGTCCAACCTGATCCGGATCATCGACGGCGTGCTCGCGCGGATGCCGTCGAACTTCGGGCTCACGATGGCGCCCGAGACCGCGTACGTGACCGGCGGCAGCGTCGCCTACGGCTCGATCTGGGGCGCGTACCTGCCGATCATCAAGAAGTACGCGGACAACGGCCGGCTGTGGTGGCTGAACATGCAGTACTACAACGGCTCGATGTACGGCTGCTCCGGCGATTCGTACCAGGCCGGGACCGTGCAGGGCTTCACCGTGCAGACCCAGTGCCTGAACAACGGCCTGGTCGTGCAGGGCACGACGATCCGGGTGCCCTACGACAAGCAGGTCCCCGGCCTGCCCGCCCAGCCCGGCGCGGGCGGTGGGTACCTGTCGCCGAGCCTGGTTTCCCAGGCGTGGCGCTCGGTTCCGGGCCTCAAGGGCCTGATGGACTGGTCGATCAACTGGGACGGCTCGAAGGGCTGGACGTTCGGCAACAACGTCAAGGCGTTGCAGGGCCGGTAGGTCGGCCGACGGCCAGCTCGGAACGGACGAGTTCCAGGAGCCGGCCCAGCCAGTCGGCACCGTTCGAGCTCCAGTACTTCGAAGCCCAGTCGCTGTAGAGCAGGCGGGCGTCACCCGTGCCCAGCAACGTCGCCGCCATGGCCGGGTGGCGCTCGAACTTGTCCCGCAGCAGCGCCGCCATCACGCCCAGCCGGGCCGCCGGCCAGCCCGCCCGCCGGGGCGCGTCCTCGCCGAGGGTCCGGGCGTCAAGGCCACGGGAGGCGGCGGCGATCCGGTCGTGCCACCCGGCGTCGTCGGTGGACAGCGCCCAGTAGGCGTGCATGACGCTCGCGTACTCCCGGCCGCCGCGGGTCACCGCCGCCGGGTAGTCGATCTGCAGGACCTCCAGGCCGGCCGGATCGGGCCAGCCGCTCGGGTAGACGGTGCCGCCCACGACGAGCGGGACGGTCGTCTCCGGTCCGTCCGCCACCCGACGCGTCCGGTCTCCGGCGACACCGGCCTCGCTCCTGCGGAAGTAGCCGAGCGCCCACTCCCGGAGCTCCGGGGTCACCTCGAGCGTCCGGCCCGGGCGCCGGGCCGGGATCGTCTCGCCCACCTCCGCGAGCAGGATCCGCACCGGGACGTCGTTGTGGTCCATGTCGCCGAGCATGAAGATCCGGCGGTGCTCGGGCACCGCGTGGTACGACTCGCGGACGAGCTCGAGGTTGGCCGCGGTCGGATCCGCGGCGTACGCCACCAGCGTGTCCCAGCAGCGCCCGGAAGAGTCCGGCCGGTCGTTGAGCTTGTCGACCTCGTCGGCGAGTTCGCCGATCAGCAGCTCCGGAGTCAGCCACGACTCCAGGGCCGGCACGGTTCCCTTTGCCGTGCCGGTAATGATGAGCGGGGCGCCCTCGGGCGGGGTAAGGGTCAGCGTGCCGTCGGCGAACGCGGCGCGGAGACCGGCGAAATCGGTCGTTTCGTAGTTCCAGAGGACGGCGCCGTCCGCGAAGACACCGAGCGTGCCGAGTGCGTGGTAACCGCTGTTGCGGATGAAGACGAGACGTTGCCGCCCCTCGACGACATCGCCTCCGACCACGCGCGACGTCGAGGTGCTGTCCGGCATGCCAACGAGCCTAGATCAGGAGTCGCCCGCCGGGATCGGGTCGTCGTACTCGCCCGGCGGGCCGGCGTATTCGCGGTTGCCGTCGGGGAACGGCCACGGGTTCGGGACGCAGCCGTGCAGTCCGAGCGTCTGCTGCTCCATCACCGGCGCCGGCTTGCCCGGCCCCGGGCACAGCTCGTGGCCCTGTCCCAGCCGGTGTCCGGTCTCGTGGGTCACCATGTACTGCCGGTAGGCCGCGAGCGGAGCCCCGTAGTTCGGCACGGCGTTGGCCCAGCGGGCGACGTTGAGCACGACGTTGCTGCCGTTGCGGCAGGAGGTGTAGCTGTCCGGCGTGCCGCCGCAGAGCTTGTCGCGGCTGGACGGCGTGGCCAGGTAGAGGGTGAAGTCGGCGCCGTCGGCCGGGCCGACCTGCTGCAGCCGCCACTGCCCGCCGGCGGTCCAGCCACGCGAGTCGCCGAGGATGGCGCGGATGTCCTTGGCGAACTCGGCGGGCCCCACGCCGTCGATGTCGGTCTCGATGGCGATCCGGTAGCGCATCAGCCGGCCCGACTTGCCGGCGACCTCGTCGCTGCCCGGGGTGAACATCCACTGGCCGGACCCGGTCCGCGGGAAGGTGATGGCGACCTCGACGGGCGCGCTCTGCGTCACGGGCTCCCGCTCGGCCGGCGGCGGCGGGATGGAGGTGGCCTCCCCGATGGCGGTGAGGACCGGCCCGGCCGCCGGCGCGGCAACGGGCTGTCTTTCCACGCCACATCCGGCCACCGCCAGGGCGAGCACGGCCACGGCCGCGGCTCGTCTCGCGGTTTTCGGCATGGGTCCTCCCCGGGTGCACGGCTTCAGAAGGACA
Source organism: Amycolatopsis sp. lyj-109 (assembly GCF_046548995.1). Classification (NCBI taxonomy): domain Bacteria; kingdom Bacillati; phylum Actinomycetota; class Actinomycetes; order Pseudonocardiales; family Pseudonocardiaceae; genus Amycolatopsis; species Amycolatopsis sp. lyj-109. Next base: position 348,037 of record NZ_JAJPWR010000003.1, on the reverse strand, counting down.
TACGGGCCGCGGCCGGGAAAAGTTGCGGTGACCTGCGGTGGCGGAGCGTCACCGCAGCTCAGGACTCCGACTGTGACGAGGGCCACAACGCGCCCGCACCGGGGCGCCGCGGGCTCAGCCCAGGAACTTGCGGAGGACGTCCGTCACCTGGCGGATCTCCGCCGTCCGGACGTTTTCCTGCTTCGTGTGCGCCAAGGTCGGGTTGCCCGGCCCGAAGTTCACCGCCGCCATGCCCCGGGCCGCGAAGCGGGCGACGTCGGTCCAGCCCAGCTTGGCCGCCGCGCGGCCGCCTGCCGCCGCCACCAGTTCCGCCGCCGCCGGGGCCGACAAGCCTGGGAGCGCGCCCGGGGACAGGTCCACAACGGACAGTTCGAAACCGTCGAAAACCTCGCGCAGGTGCCGTTCGGCCGCCGCCGCGTCGCGGTCGGGAGCGAAGCGGTGGTTCACCGTCAGCACCGCCGCGTCCGGAACCACGTTGCCCGCGACGCCACCGCTGATCGACGTCGCCTGGAGGCCCTCGCGGTAGGTCAGGCCGTCGATGTCGACGATCCGCGGCGTGTACTCCCCCAGCCGCCGCAGCGGCTCGGCCAGCGCGTGGATCGCGTTCTCGCCCATCCACGCCCGCGCGGTGTGCGCCCGCTTTCCCGCCAGCCGCAGCTCGACGCGCATGGTGCCCTGGCAGCCGGCCTCGATCACGCCGTTCGACGGCTCGCCGACGATCGCCAGGTCGCCGGCCAGCCACTCCGGCAGCTCCCGCTCGATCCGGCCGAGGCCGTTCTTGACCGCTTCGACCTCTTCGTTGTCGTAGAAGACGAAGGTGATGTCGTGCTTCGGCTCGGCCAGCGTCGCCGCCAGGTGCAGGAAGACCGCGTCGCCGCCCTTCATGTCGACCGTGCCGAGGCCGTGCAGGATCTCTTCGTCACCGGTGCCTTCGCGCCGCGAAGGGAGGTTGCCGTTCTCCGGCACGGTGTCCAGGTGCCCGGCGAGCACGACCCGCGACCCGCGGCCGAGGTTGGTCCGCGCGAGGACGGCGTCGCCGTTGCGGACGACCTCGAGGTGCGGAGCCTGCGTGCGCAACGCTTCCTGCACCGCGGTCGCGATCTCCGCCTCGGCGCCGGACACGCTGAAGATGTCCACCAGCGCTGCGGTCAGGTCCACCGGGTCGGCGTGCAGGTCGAGGCTCATGCACCGCACGCTACCGTGGGGGTGTGCGCAGGTTGGGAGTCGCCGTGGGCGGCGCGGTGCTGGTCCTGGTCCTGTCGGGCTGCGGGAACGAGGCCGGGCCCACGCCGCCGCGCACCCGCGGGGAGCCCGGCCCGGACGCGCTGCCGACGAAGCTGGCCGCGCTGACCGTCGACCAGTGCTACGCGAGCCCGCGCACCCAGCTGCCGAAGGGCTGTGAGAAGTACGTCACCGAGGTCGGCAACGTGCCGGGCGCGGCCCGCAAGCGCGCGGACGACCGCGACCCGCAGCTGACCGCCGAGGCCGCCAAGCTGGACCAGGCGGTCGGGGCGTTCCGGAGCGCGGGCTGCACGACCGTCCCGGCCGCGGGCGGTCCCTGCTCGCAGGCGCTGGTCGACATCGCCGCGGCGCTTGAAGGCCTGAAGAAGCAGGTAGACGCGCGGCCCACGAGTGGTTGATCGGCGTCACTCGACTACCGTGAGGGCCGTGAGCGAGCAGAGCCCGAACCCCGAAACGACCGGCGCCAGCGGCGTCGGGCTGGCCACCGTCACGACCGACGGGACGGTCCTCGACACCTGGTACCCGCACCCCAAGCTGATCGAAAGCGGCACGCCCGGCACCGAGCGGCTGAGCGCCGAAGAGGTCACCGAGCTGCTCGGCGAGGCCGCCGCGGCGCTGCTCGGCCCGGACACCGACCGCGGGGTCGAGGTCGTCGCCGTGCGCACCACGATCGGCAAGCTCGCCGACGCTCCCGCGGACACCCACGACATCTACCTGCGGCTGCACCTGCTCTCGCACCGGCTGGTCCGCCCGCACGGCCAGAACCTCGACGGCCTCTTCGGCCTCCTCGCCAACGTCGTGTGGACCAACCACGGCCCGTGCCCGGTCGAAGGCTTCGAGACGACCCGGCTGCGGCTGCGGGCGCGCGGCGCGGTGACCGTCTACAGCGTCGACAAGTTCCCGCGGATGGTCGACTACGTCATGCCGTCCGGTGTCCGCATCGGTGACGCCGACCGCGTCCGGCTCGGCGCGCACCTGGCGTCCGGCACGACGGTGATGCACGAAGGCTTCGTCAACTTCAACGCCGGCACGCTCGGCGCGTCGATGGTCGAGGGCCGCATTTCGGCCGGCGTGGTCGTCGGCGACGGCTCCGACGTCGGCGGCGGCGCGTCGATCATGGGCACGCTTTCCGGCGGCGGCAAGGAGACGATCTCCCTGGGCGAGCGCTGCCTGATCGGCGCGAACGGCGGCGTCGGGATTTCGCTGGGCGACGACACGGTCGTCGAGGCGGGCCTGTACGTGACGGCGGGCACGAAGGTCGTCGTCGAGGGCAAGGTCGTCAAGGCCCGCGAGCTCAACGGCATTTCGGGCGCGGTGTTCCGGCGCAACTCGGCCAGCGGCGCGGTCGAGGTCGTGGCGCGGACCGGCTCCGGTGTCGAACTGAACGCGGCGCTGCACGCCAACGACTGAGGCTCTTCGTTCACCTACCATTCATGGGGTGACCACCGAATCGTTGCGTCGCACCCCGGCCGAGCTGGGACTGCCGGACGCGCCCGTCGAAGCGCGTCCGGCCGACCCGGCGGTCCACCACGTGCGGGCCAAGCTCGACCGCGAGATCCGCGCGCTGCTGGCGCACGAACCGGGCACGCGCTCGGGAGCGGATCCGGAGGACCTGCACCAGATGCGCGTGGCGCTGCGGCGGATGCGCAGCGTGCTGAAGCTGTCCGGCGACCTGGTCGGCGACGGCGCCGAGCCGGTGCGCGCGGAGCTGGGCTGGCTGGGCCAGTCCCTCGGCGAGGTGCGGGACTACGACGTGCTGATCGAGCACCTGCGCGAGGTCATCGCCGACTTCGAGGTCCGCGACCAGGCCCCGGGCCGCCGCCTGGTATCGAAGTTCGTCAGCGAGCGTGCTTCGGCGAAGCGGCGCCTGACGCGGGCGCTGTCGAGTGCCCGGTACTCGACGTTGCTGCGTGAGGTGAGCCTGCTGACGCGGGCGGAGGCCGTCCCGCCCGCCGATCGGCCGCACGACCTGATCGCGGGCCTGGCGAAGCCGCACCGGAAGCTGGCGAAGGCAGTTCGCGCGTTGCCCTCGGATCCTCCGGACGACGACCTGCACGCGTTGCGCATCCACGGGAAGAAGCTGCGGTACGCCGCCGAGCTGGCCCAGACGTCGGCGAAGAAGAAGCAGGTGGCGAGGATCAAGACGCTGCTGAAGGCGACGAAGGACTTCCAGACGGTGCTGGGCGACCACCAGGACGCGGTGAACGCGGCCGAGCGGATGCGGACGGTCCTGGAGTCCGTGGACGGCCCGATGGGGTTCGTGGCGGGCCGCATCGCCGAGCGCGAGCTGGCCCGCCGCGCCGAGGCCCGCGCCACCTGGCGCGCCTCCTGGGCCGCGGTCGACGCGGCCGCCCAAGCCCTCCACGCCTAACCCCTCGTGAGTGGTAATTAGGGTTCTAACCCGAATTACCACTCACGAGCCGGAGATGGACCAGACGTAGCCGTCCGGGCGGATCAGCACTCGGCGGCCGGCCGAAGCTTCGTAGGCCGCGTACGCGTGGCCGCCCTCGTCGACCAGGTCCGCGCCAGTCGCCACGCTCCCCGCCGGGAGGATCCGGTAGCCGGACGTCGGGCCTTCGCCGAAGACCAGCTCCGTCGCGTGCGGCCCGCGGAACAGCTCGAACAGCCGCACCCGCTTCCCGTTCGCGTCCACCAGCGGCGAGTCCGGCGCCCGGTCCCCCGGCCGCAGCTCTCCGGTCCCCGCCGGTGACAGCGGACCACCGCGGTACGTGATGTCCAGCTGCTGCGTGTCTTCCCCACGCCGGTGGGCGTCCTCGTCGCCGTCCACGTACTTCTGCAGGATGCCCGCCGTGACCCCCAGCACCCGGGCCGCGACCGTGCGCCGCTCGATCTCGTAGCTGTCCAGCAGCTCCGGTGCCCCGTCCGCGAGCTTCCAGCCCAGGTTGTAGCCGTCCTGGATGCCCGTGTTCAGCCCCTGCCCGCCGGTCGGCGGGTGGACGTGCGCCGCGTCGCCGGCCAGGAACACCCGGCCGTCGCGGAAGCGGGCCGCCAGGCGGATGTTCGGCCGCCACACCGTCGACCAGGCGAGGCCGGACAGCTTGACCGTGCCGCCGCTCAGCACGTCGAGCCGGGCCTGGACCGCGGGCAACGCCGTCTCGACGTCGGTCTCGCCGTCGGGGAGCGAGGCGCCGAACTGGAAGTGCGGTGTCCCCGGCAGCGGGCTGAACATCATGCCGTTCATCGGCTCGTCCGGCGTCGCGAACCAGTGACCGAAGCTGCGGTCGAGGCCCTCGGCCACGACGTCGCCGAGCAGCATCCGGATCGACTCGTCGGTCGTGCCCTCGAACGCGATCCCCAGCGCCTTGCGCACGAAGCTCTTGCCTCCGTCGGCGCCGGCCAGGTACTCCGCGCGGACGGTCTCGCCCGTGCTCAGCGTGGCCGTGACGCCGTCGGCGTCCTGCTCGAAGCCGGTCAGCGCGGTGTTCAGCTCGACGCGCACGCCGAACTCGGCCAGCCGGTCGCGCAGGATGCCCTCGGTCTGCGACTGGCCCAGGAACCAGCCGGTCGGGTACGGCTTCGACGGCGTCGGCTCGACCAGATCGAACATCATCCGCTCGCCGACCACCTCGCCGCCGAGGTGGATCTGCGTCGCGACCGGGGCCATGCCCGCGGCCAGCACCGCGTCGAGCACCCCCAGGTCCTCGAACACCTCCAGCGTGCGCGGCTGCATCCCGTCGCCGCGCGAACCGACGAAGTACTCCGAAGCCTTGTCGATGATCCGCACGGCGACGTCCCGCCGCGCCAGCTCGATGGCCAGCGTCAGCCCGGTCGGCCCTGCTCCCGCGATCAGCACCCGAGTGTCCATGTCACCCTCCCAGTGAATTTCGGTTCAGTGAATCTGGATTCAGAATGGCGCTGCTAGCGTCCCCTGTCAAGGGAGGTGGCGATGACGGCGACGAGCCGCAAGGAAAAGGCCGCGGAGACCGAGAGCGCGCTGAAGGCCGCGGCCAAGCGCGTCTTCGCCCGGAAGGGCTACCTGAACACGAAGATCACCGACATCACCGCCGAAGCGGGCCGGGCCGCGGGGTCGTTCTACAACCACTTCGCGGGCAAGGAAGAGCTCCTGGAAGCGCTCATGGCCGACATCGCGGCGTCAGGCGACGAGAGTGCCGACAGCGAAGACCACCTGGCCGACTTCAGCGACCCGGTGGCCGTGCGCTGGCACGTCGAGCAGTACTGGACCTTCTACCGGGACAACGCCGCGACGATGCTGGCCCTGCGCCAGGCCGCGATGGTGAGCGAGTCGTTCGCGCGCACGCTGGCGCGGTTCAGCACGTCCCAGGCCACCGATCTCGACGACCACCTCGCGTACATCACCCGGGCCGGTCTGCGGCTGCCGGCGGACCCCGACCACTGCGGCATGCTGATCTACCACCTGGTCGACTCGTTCGCGGCGACGTGGCTGCACGGCTCGGCCCCGGAGGGGACCGCGCCGACCGACGAAGAAGCCGTCGAAATGCTCACGCGGTTCGTCTACCGGGGCCTCACCGGCCGCGACTACTGAGTCAGCCGCTCCACGGCGGCGTCGACGCGCTCGTCCGTCGCCGTCAGCGCGACACGGACGTGCTTGCCGCCCTTCGGGCCGTAGAACGTCCCGGGCGCGACCAGGATCCCGCGGTCGGCCAGCCACCGGACCGTCGCCGGGGAGTCCTCGTCCCTGGTGGCCCAGAGGTAGAGCCCCGCTTCGGAGTGGTCGATGCGGAAGCCGTTGTCCAGCAACGCCTTCCGCAGGACGAGCCGGCGGCGGGCGTAGCGCTCGCGTTGCGTGCGCAGGGCCTCGTCGTCGGTCAGGGCGGCGACCATCGCCTCCTGGACCGGGCGCGGCACGATCATGCCCGCGTGCTTGCGGACTTCCAGGAGCTGCTTGATCAGGCGGGGGTCACCGGTCAGGAACCCGGCGCGGTAGCTGGCCAGGTTCGCCGACTTCGACAGCGAGTGCACCGCGATCAGGCCGTCGGTCCGGCCGTCGCAGACGTCCGGGTGCAGCACCGACAGCGGGTCGGACTCCCAGCCGAGCGCCAGGTAGCACTCGTCGGAGACCACGACGACGTCCCGCTCGCGCGCCCACTCGACGACCTTGCGCAGGTGCTCGACCGGCAGCACCTGGCCGGTCGGGTTGGACGGCGAGTTCAGCCAGATCATCGCCGGCTTCTGCGGGCCGAGCGCGGTCAGGCCGTCGGACCGCAGGATCGACGCGCCTGCCAGCAGCACGCCGACCTCGTACGTCGGGTAGGCCAGCTCCGGGATGACGACGACGTCGCCGGGGCCGAAGCCGAGCAGCCGCGGCAGCCAGGCCACGGCCTCCTTGGACCCGATCGTCGGCAGCACGGCGTCCGGCTCGATGCCGTCGACGCCGTGACGCCGGGAAAGCGCATCGCGCGCGGCTTCCCGGAGCTCCGGGATGCCGTGGGTGGTCGGGTACCCGGGGATCGCCGAGACCGACGCAAGCGCCTCGCGGATGCCGTCCGGGACCGGGTCGACCGGCGTGCCGATGGAGAGGTCGACGACCCCGCCGGGATGCGCCTGCGCCGTGGCCTTGACCTCGGCGAGCGAATCCCAGGGGAAGTCGGGCAGCGCGATCCGGTTCATTCGCCCTGCGGGGGCAGCGCCTTGATGAAGGCCGGGTCGTGGGCGGTCTTGCCCACCTTGGACGCACCGCCGGGCGAGCCCAGCTCGTCGAAGAAGTCGACGTTGGCCTTGGTGTAGTCCGACCAGTTGTCCGGGACGTCGTCCTCGTAGTAGATCGCCTCGACCGGGCAGACCGGCTCGCAGGCGCCGCAGTCGACACACTCGTCCGGGTGGATGTACAGCATCCGCTCGCCCTCGTAGATGCAGTCCACGGGGCACTCGTCGATACACGCCTTGTCGAGCACGTCGACGCAGGGCTCGGCGATCACGTAGGTCACTGCGCACTCCTGCTTTTCTCTGCAAACCAGTCTCTGCAAACCAGTCTTTGCGAACAGCCAGTCGGGTGCCGACATTACGCGGCGTCGGCACCCGTTCGGTCGGTGAGGCAAGCCTTAGCCATACCCGGGGTATGGGCTCACCTCTCCCGGCGGCGCGGGGGCGGGGTCGCCCGGGCGTCGCCGGTGATGACGAAGCGCGGCTTGGGGGCCTCGTCCTCAGTCTTCTTCTCCCCCACGGCTCGGTTGAACCCTTCGGCGATCTCGTCGACGAGCTTCTCGTTGTGCCGCTCGTCCTTGCGCTGGATACCCACGCCGCACCTCCTGCGAAATCCGCTCCCGCGACTTTCACCGTCTCCGTCACAATCTAGCGGTGAACGCCCGCGAGAAGCTCGAAATCACCTGCAGCAAAGCATGGCTGCCCCTGGTCGAGGATCCCTTGGGTGAGTGGCGCCTGCGCTGGGCGGACGGTTTCACCGGGCGCGCCAACAGCGCACTCGCGGTCGGCGACGCCGGCCGGCCGCTCGACCAGGCGTTGCGCGCGGTGTGTGATTTCGCCCACGATCGGGGGATCGCCCCGATGGTGCAGGTGGTCCGCGACAGCCGGAACGAGCACGCCATCGCCGCCGCCGGCTGGGTCCCGGCCACCGGGCACGGCGCCGGCCACGAGGTCGTCGTCCTCACCAAGCGGCACTTTCACGTGAAAGTGCCGCCCCCAGGTGGGCACTTTCACGTGAAAGTGCCCGATGAGGCGCCGCCGGGGTGGTGGGGGCTCGCGCTGCGGCCTGGCGAGGACTCGCCCGCTGCGCGGCAGGTGCTGACCGCCGGGAAGGTCGGCTACGGCGTGGCGGTGATCGACGGCAGCACCGCCGGCGTCGTCCGCGGGTCCCTGGTCGACGGCTGGCTGCACGTCGGGCGGCTGGCGGTCGCCCCGGCCTTCCGCCGCCGCGGGCTGGCGTCGGCGCTGATGAGCGCGGTGCAGACGTGGGGTGCGGAACACGGAGCGGACCACGCGGTGTTGCAGGTCGCGGAGGGGAACTCGGGCGCGCTCGCGCTCTACGCGGGGCTCGGCTACGCCCCGCACCACAGATACCGGTACTGGGTGCCCGCACCCGGCTCGTGCGAGGATTCGACGTCGTGAAGATCGTGGTAGTGGTCGGCGGAGTGGGCGGGGCCCGCTTCCTCTTGGGTGTGAAGGCGGCTTTGGGCATGGCACCGGAAGGTGCCTCCGAGTCCGCGCACGAGGTGACGGCGCTGGTCAACACCGGCGACGACGTCTGGATGCACGGGCTGCGGATCTGTCCCGACCTGGACACCTGCATGTACACCCTGGGTGGCGGGATCGACCCCGAACGCGGCTGGGGGCACTCGGGCGAGACCTGGGTGGTCAAGGAGGAGCTGGCGGCCTACGGCGCCGACCCCGACTGGTTCGGGCTCGGCGACAAGGACATCGCCACCCACCTGATCCGGTCGCGGATGCTGCGCGCGGGCTACCCGCTCTCGGCGGTCACCGAGGCCCTGTGCGACCGCTGGCAGCCCGGCGTCCGGCTGCTGCCGATGTCCGACGACCGGGTCGAGACGCACGTCGTGATCGACGACCCGGAGCAGGACGGGCAGCAGAAGGCCGTCCACTTCCAGGAGTGGTGGGTGCGCTACCGCGCCGAGCCGAAGGCGCACTCGATCGTCGCGGTCGGCAACGACGAGGCCAAGCCCGCGCCGGGCGTGCTGGAAGCTCTGAAGGACGCCGACGCCGTGCTGTTCGCGCCGTCCAACCCGGTCGTCTCGGTGGGCACCGTGCTGGGCGTGCCGGGGGTCCGGGACGCGCTGCGCAAGACGTCGGCCGGGGTCGTCGGGGTGTCCCCGATCATCGGCGGCAAGGCGCTGCGCGGGATGGCCGACGCGTGCCTGACCGCGATCGGCGTCGAGACGTCCGCGGAGGCGGTCGGGCGGCACTACGGCGCGCGCAAGGACGGCGGTGTCCTCGACGGCTGGCTGATCGCCGAAGGCGAGACGGCCGACGTGCCGGGCGTGACCGTCCGCGACGTCCCGCTGCTGATGTCCGATGTGGACGCGACCGCGGCGATGGCCCGCGCCGCCCTGGAACTGGCTGGAGCCCCCGTTGACCGACACCGCTGACCACGCCTCCCCGAAACTGGAGATCCTGCCCGTCACCGGGCTGCCGGAGTTCCGCCCCGGCGACGACCTGACCGGCGCGATCGTGACCGCCGCGCCCTGGCTGCGCTCCGGCGACGTCGTGGTCGTGACCAGCAAGATCGTCTCCAAGGCCGAGGGCATGCTGGTGCGCGTGCCCAGCGACCCCGAGGCCCGCGACGCCGAACGCCGGAAGCTCGTCGAGCAGGAGGCCGTGCGGATCGTCGCGCGGATCGCGCGCACGGTGATCACCCAGAACCGGCTGGGGATCGTGCAGGCCGCGTCCGGGATCGACGCGTCCAATGTGGCCGGTGACGAGGTCGCGCTGCTGCCCTCCGACCCGGACGCTTCGGCGCTGGCGCTGCGCAACGGGCTGCGGGAGCGGCTCGGCGTCGAGGTCGCCGTCGTCGTCACCGACACCATGGGCCGCGCCTGGCGGGTCGGGCAGACCGACGCCGCGATCGGCTCGTCCGGGCTGCGCGTGCTGCACGCCTACCGCGGGCAGATCGACGGGCAGGGCAACGAGCTCGCCGTCACCGAGGTCGCCGTCGCCGACGAGCTCGCCGCGGCCGCCGACCTGGTCAAGGGCAAGCTCGGCGGGACGCCGGTCGCGGTCGTCCGCGGGTTTCTCCCGGAGGACGACGGCTCGTCCGCGCGGGACCTGATCCGCCCGCTGGAGGAGGACCTGTTCCGGCTGGGCGTCAACGAGGCCGTCGCACAGGGCCGCCGGGAAGCCGTCCCAGCCCGGCGTTCGGTGCGGCACTTCGCGGACGAGCCGGTCTCCCCCACCTCGATCCGGCGGGCGGTGGGCTCGGCACTGACCGCGCCCGCGCCGCACCACACGCACCCGGTCCGGTTCGTCTGGCTGCGCGATTCCGGCGTTCGGAAGAAGCTGCTCGACGCGATGCGCGAGTCGTGGCAGGCCGACCTGGCCGGGGACGACTTCACGCCGGAGCAGGTCGCGAAGCGGCTCAGCCGCGGCGACATCCTGTACCGGGCCCCCGAAATCGTCATCCCGTTCCTGGTGCCGGACGGCGCGCACACCTACCGCGACGACCGCCGCAACGCGTGCGAGAAGACGATGTTCACCGTGGCCGGCGGCGCCGCGGTCCAGGGCCTGCTGGTCGCGCTGGCGGCCGAGGGCCTGGGATCGTGCTGGATCGGGTCGACGATCTTCGCCGCGGACGTCGTCCGGGACGTCCTCGGCCTCGACGAGCGCTGGCACCCGCTGGGTTCGGTCGCCATCGGCGTACCGCTGTCCGAGCCGGACCCGCGCGGACCGGCCCTGGCCGGGGAAGGACTGCTGGAGCTGTGAGCCTGCACGCGGACGCCGTCGCGGCACTTTCGTCGTGGCGGCCTGCTGTCGCCGGCCAGGAGTCGCTGCGGCAGGCGTTCCTCGGCTTCCTGGCCGCGCGCGAGGATTCGTGCCGGCGCTCCTGCGAGGCCGGGCACCTGACGGCGTCGGCAGTGGTCCTGGACCACACCGGCACGCAGGTACTGCTGACCCTGCACCCGCGGGTCGGCCGCTGGCTGCAGCTCGGCGGCCACTGCGAGCCGTCGGACGTGTCGCTCGCCGGCGCGGCGCTGCGGGAGGCGACGGAGGAGTCGGGGATGTCCGGGCTGCGTCTGGTGGCGGAGCCGGTGCACCTCGACGTCCACCCGATCACCTGCTCGCTCGGGGTGCCGACCCGGCACTTCGACGTCCGGTTCGCGGTGCACGCCCCGCCGGGCGCTTCGCCGGTGCGCAGCGACGAGTCCGACGACCTGCGGTGGTGGCCGGCGGACGCGCTGCCGGCGGGGTCGGAAGATCTCGCCGATCTGGTGAAAGCGGCCGTTCCTGTCGGTGCCGGGCGATAACCTGGTCCGCGGAGAGGGAGGGACCAGATGGCTACACAATTCCCGGAGCGGGTGCATTACCACTCCGGCGGTGGCGGCGACACCGGCGTGTTCGGGTACATCGTGCTCGGGCTGATCATCCTGGGCATCATCGTGTTCGTCATCGCGGTGGCGGTCCGGGTGTCGAAGATGCGGCGCGAAGAGGCGATGAAGAAGCGCGGGCAGTTCCCGCCGAACCCGGGTTTCCCGCCACAGCAGGGTTTTGCGCAGCCGGGCTTCCCGCCGGCAGGTTCGCCGGGATTCGCGCAGCCGGGTTCTCCGCCGCCGTCCCAGGGATTCGCGCAGCCGGGTTCTGCGCCGTCCCAGGGATTCGCGCCGGTGGGTTCTCCGCCGCCGTCGCAAGGATTCGCGCAGCCGGGTTCGGCGGGGTTCGCGCAGCCGGGGTTCGCGCCGGGGTACGCGCCGCCGCCGCCGCAGGGGTTCCCGCAGCAGCCGGGGTACCCGCCGGCGCCGCAGCAGTACGCGCCACCGGGGCCGTCGTTCCCGCCGTCGCAGCAGCTGCCGGGGCCGGGAGCGGGTCCGCAGAGCTGGTGATCGTCCCCTTCGACAGCGATTCGCCGGTCCCGCCGTACGAGCAGGTCCGGTCCGGCCTCGCGACCCGGATCAACGACCGGAGCCTGGCCGTGGGCACCAAGCTGCCCACGGTCCGGCAGTTGGCGGCCGACCTGGGCATCGCCCCGAACACGGTGGCGAGGGCGTACCGCGAGCTGGAGGAAGCGGGCCTGATCGAGACACGCGGCCGAGCAGGAAGCTTCGTCGCGGCAGCGGGCGACCAGACCCGCCGCCGAGCCCAGCAAGCGGCGGCGGAGTACGCGAAGACCACCCGTAAGCTCGGTCTCGCCGACGCCGAGGCGCTCTCGATCGTCCGCGCGGCACTCGACGAGGGGAACGGCTGATGCTGAGCGTCCTGACGCTGCTGATCCTGCTGGTGGTGCTCGCGGGCATCGTCGGGGTGGTGCTGCTCGTGGTGAACGCGAACAAGCCGAAGCAGCCGCCGTACCCGCCGCAGTACCCGGGGTACCAGCAGCAGCCGGGGTACCCACCGCAGCAAGGCTTTCCGGGACAGCAGCCGCCGGGATATCCGCCGCAGCAGGGCTATGGCGGGCCGCAGCAGCCGCCGGGATATCCGCCGCAGCAGGGCTATGGCGGGCCGCAGCAGGGCTACCCCGGCCAGCAGCCGCCGGGATTCCCGGGCCAGCAGCCGCCGTACCCGCCGCCGCCGGATGGCTACCCGCCGCAGCAGTAGCTCGCAGCGCGGCCGCCGGTCCGCGCCGGCGGTGCCCACGATGTCGCGAATGACACATTCGGGACCTCGGACGTCCCGAATGAGTCATTCGCGGCACTCCGCGAGCGGTGGTCACTCGCCCAGGAGCGCTCAGCCCGCGGCCGGCCCCCCAGGCAGCGCAGCCCTCACATCGCGCGGTAGTCGCGCAGCTCGATCCGCGGCCCGAACCGCGGCCGCGTGTGCCCCGCGGCCTCCAGATACCGCACCGCCCGCTGCCGCTGAGGCGCGTACGGCGCCAGCACCTCCGCCATCCCCGTGTCGTCGAGCTTCGTGCCCAGCACCGCGTTGCCCACCATCGACGGGATGTTGTAGTCGCCGAAGCTCACCGCGTCCGGGTCGCCCCAGGCGCGCTGGGCGATCTCCGCCGCCGTCCAGACTCCGATGCCCGGGACCTGGCGCAGCCAGTGCCGTCCCTCGAGCCCGCCCAGCTCCACCGCGCGCTCCAGGTGACCCGCCACGCGCGCCGCGTTCACCAGGGCCGTCCGGCGCTTGATGTCGACTCCCGCGCGGTGCCAGTGCCAGTCCGGCAGCGCCCTCAGCGTCTCCGGTGACGGCGGCACGCGCAGCCGCTCCGGCGCCGGGCCGGGCGGGTGGCCGCCGAACCGGCGGCACAGCTCCGCCCACGACCGGATCGCTTCCTTGCCGGCCACCTTCTGCTCCAGCACGGCGAGCACCAGCCAATCCCACACCACCCCGGTCGACCCGAGCCGCAGGCCGGGATTCGCCCGGCGGGCCCGCGCGACGACGTCGTGGTGCGCCACGAAGCCCGCGTCGTCGTCGTTCGCCCCCAGCAGCGCGGGCACCCCGGTGAGCAGGCGGTCCTTCGCCGCACCCCAGGCCGCGGCCTCGATGCGGCCGTCCGGCAACCGGCGCAGCGCCAGGGTGCCGGGGCCGTCGGGCGTGTTCGTCGCGAGCCAGGTGATGCCGCGCTCGTCGGTGAGGATGTTGAGCGACCCGCGGCCGCGCTTCAGCGGACCCAGGACCCGGCCCGGGTCGACCTCGAACGCGGGACGCCAGAACATCGGGCTACGCGTCGCTCGAGAACCGGACGGATCCGTCGGGCAGGACGACGTCCGGCCACACGCGGGCGCCGTCCAGGAGCTCGCAGCCGGCGCCGACGGACACGCCGTCGCCCAGCACCACGCCGCGCAGCACCGCGCCGGCGCCGACGCGGGCGCCGTGGCCGAGCACCGAGCGCTCGACGATCGCGCCCTCGGAGACCGCCGCGCCGTCGAACAGGACCGAGCCGTCGATCTTCGCGCCCGAGCCGACCACGGCGGCGACGCCGATCGTCGAACCGCCGCTGAGCTGGGCGTCCTCGGCCACCGAAGCGCCGTCGAGGACGAGGAAGTCGCCGGGACGGCCGGGCAGCGCCGACGTCGGCGCCACGCCGCGCACCAGGTCGGCCGAGCCGCGCACGAACGCCTCCGGCGTGCCGACGTCCAGCCAGTAGGACTCGTCGACGAACCCCTGGATGTGCGCGCCCTGCGCCAGCAGCTGCGGGAACGTCTCGCGCTCGACCGACACCCGCCGCCCGGTCGGGATGGCCTCGATCACCGGACGGCGGAAGACGTAGCAGCCGGCGTTGATCTGGTCGGTCGGCGGGTTCGGCGTCTTCTCGAGGAACGCCTGGACACGCCCGGTCTCGTCGGTCGGCACCGACCCGAACCGGCTGGGGTCCGGCACCCGCTGCAGGTGCAGTGTGACGTCGGCCTCGGATTCGCGGTGGATGCGCAGCTGCTCGCCGAGGTCCGAGCCGGAGATGATGTCGCCGTTGAAGACGATCACGTGGTCGGCACGCAGCTTGTCGTACACGTTGCGGATCGCGCCCGCGGTGTCGAGCGGCTCCTCCTCGACCACGTACTCCAGGTCCAGGCCGATGGACTTGCCGTCGCCGAAGTACTCCTCGAACACCTCCGCCCGGTAGCTCGTGCCCAGCACGACGTGCCGGATACCGGCCTCACGGATGCGGGAGAACAGGTGACTCAGGTACGGCGTCCCGGCAGTCGGGAGCATCGGCTTCGGCGCCGACAGGGTCAATGGACGGAGGCGGGTGCCCTTGCCCCCGACCAGCACGACGGCGTCGACAGCCTCGCTTCGGACCTCGGACGTCACGGAAATCTCCTCTTTTATCACGCACCGCTGAGCGACAAGCCGCGGGAAACCCTGACGGAGGTAGCCCGGAGGGCCTACCCTAGACAGGAAACAGGCGGGCCTTTCCCCAGAGGGCCCCGGGTCAGTCGGGAGGCCGAGGGGATGGACCCCCGCGATCGGGCGGACGCCCTGCTCGCACGAGCCCAGGCGCGCGGTGTGTTCGTCGTGACACCCGACAGCGCGACGTCACCGATGGACTCGTCGAACACCCAGCAAATCCCGCGCGCGCAGATCGACGGGCTCGACCGCAGCAAGGACCCCGACACGACCACGCAGCTGCCGGCGTCGCTGATCGAGGAGAACGACCACCCGCTGGCCGGCTCGGCGCCGACGCGGCGGATGGAGGTCCAGGGCGGCCGCCGCCCGCAGCAGACGACGCCGCTGAGCATGCCGTCGCCGACGACACCGATGCCCACGCCGCTGTCCCGCCGGCCCCAGGCCGAGCAGATCACGAGCCCGCTGAAGGAGCCCGATCCGGAGGACACCGGCCTGGTGCCGACGGTGACGCAGAACATCGGCAAGTCCGACCTTTCCCGTCGGCTCGACGGGATCTAGCGGGTTTCCAGCTTCAGCCGCAGTGCGAGGCCGAGCTTCACGGCGGCCAGCACCGGCTTCCAGGCAAGCCCCTGGTGGCGGTCGGCGAGGTAGCGGTAGGCGCTGGCGTGGTGCGCGGCGAGCATCTTCTTCGACGCCTGCGACGTCGAGTGCCCGCCTTCGTGCGTGACCCGCGAGGACGGCGCGTAGACGTTCAGCCAGCCCGCCTTCGCCAGCCGGTCGCCGAGGTCGACGTCCTCGAAGTACATGAAGTAACGCGTGTCGAAGCCGCCGACGGAGTCGAACGCCTCCCGGCGGAACAGCTGGCACGAGCCGGACAGCCAGCCCGAGACGCGCTCGGCCGGGGTGCCGGTCTCCTGCCGGTACTGCTTGGTCCAGGGGTTGCCGGGCCAGACCTTCGCGAAAGCGGCGTGCCCGATCCCGCGCCCGAACGACGGCAGCAGCCGCGCCGAGGGGTAGACCGTGCCGCCGACGTCGTGGATCAGCGGCCCGAAGGCACCCCCACGCGGCCAGCGCCCGGCCACCTCGAGCAGCGCATCGAGCGACCCGGGCTCCCATTCGAGGTCCGGGTTGACGACGACGACCCACCCGTAGGAGTCATCGAGCTCGGCGACGCCCCGGTTGGCGGCGGTCCCGTAGCCGACGTTCTCCCCGATGGTGAGCAGCTGGACGTTCGCCCGGTCGGCGATGACCTGCTCGAGGGCGCCCTCGACGGACGCGTTGTCCGCGACGACCACCTTGACCTCGCGCTCGGTGGCCTTTTCGAGGGTGTCGAGGAACCGCTCGATGGTGTCCTCGGAGAAGTAGGTCACGGTCACGACGCCGACATCGTCGCCATAGCGGGAGTGCTCAGTCACCCGGCCATTGTCCACGCGTCACCGAGGGTGAATCGGGTGCCCCGGCCCAGCAGCACGACGGAGGAAATCAGCGGGTGACGGAAGCGCCGACACGCGTGATCAGGAAGCCGGCACGCGTGATCCGAGGGTCGACACGCCGCACGAGCCTGGCCCCCGCCGTGTCGACCCTCGGATCACGCGTGTCGACCCGGGAATCACGCGTGTCGACCCTGGGATCACAGTTCAGCGGGTGCGGAGGTGCCGGGACCAGGCCTTCGCGTACGCCTCCCGGTGCCGCTCCGCCGTCGTGGCCCACGAGAACTCCTTGGCCCGCTGCTGCGCCGCCGTGGCCAGCTCGGCCCGCCGGCCCGGGTCCGCCAGCAGCTCGCTCAGAGCCGCCGCGACGTCTCCCGCGCCCACTCCGCAGTACGCGACCGCATCACCGCCCACCTCGGGCAGCGACAGCCGGCGCGTGGTCAGTACGCACGCCCCACAGGCCATCGCCTCCAGGACCGGCAGCCCGAACCCCTCGCCCAGCGACGGGTACGCGACGAGCGAAGCACCACCCAGGAAGCCGGCCAGCGTGCCGAACGGCAGATATCCCGCCCGGATCACGCGCAGCCGGTGCGGGACCGCGTCCAGTGCGCGCTCCACCTGCGTGTCCCAGCCCGGCTGACCCGCCAGCACCAACGCCGGCGCGTCCGGGCGGCCCGCGACCGCTCGCGCGAACCCGCGGATCAACGCGGGCACGTTCTTCCGCGGCTCCAGCGCGCCCAGGAACGCCACGTACGGTGTCCGCCCCAGGCCGACGGCCGCGCGGGCCGCCGCGACCTCCGCCGGAGACGGCGGGTGGAAGCGCTCGCTGTCGACGCCGTGGTGAATCACTTCCAGCGAAGCGTGGCGGACCGGGCCGACGCGGGCCAGCTCGGTGGCCGTCGCCGCCGAAGGCACCACGCAGAGCGTCGCGCGACGCAACGCCGTCGCCGTCCACGCGCGGAAGAAGCGGGCCTTCACCGACGAGTGCAGGACGGCGTCGGTGAAGAACGTCGCGTCGTGCAGCGTGACCACCGACGCGGCCGACGTCGCCAGCGGCATCGTGTAGTGCGGCGAGTGGACGACGTCCGCGCCGAGGCGGCGGGTCAGCCGCGGCAGGGTCGCCTGTTCCCACGTCAGGCGGGCCGTGCGGGTGGTCGTCGCCGGTGAGGCGGGCACGACCCGCGAGCGCGGCGCCAGCCGATCGTAGAGCTGCAGGTCGCGGGGCTGGCAGACGACGGTGAGCCGCGCCCCGTCCGCGTCGAGGGCGGCGACGAGCGAATCCACGTACCGGCCGACGCCGCCGCGGTCCGCGGGAACCGCGGTCGCGTCGATCAGCACCCGGGGGTCGTCGCTCACCCCAGCAGAGTACGGCGGCACCCCCGGGCCATGGTGAGGAACTGGCAAACCGGGCTGGTCAGTCGTGCCCGTCAGTCGTGCGCGCGCCGGTGGATCGCCCACACGGCCTCCGCCGCGCGACGCCAGGTGAACGCCTTCGCCCGCTCCCGCCCCGACCGGGTCAGCTCCGCGGCCTTCGACGGCGAACCGAGCACTTCGCGGAGCGCGGCCGCCAGCGCCGCGGCGTCCCCGCGGGGCACCATGAGCCCGGCCCCGCCCGCCACCTCGGCCAGCGCCGGGACGTCGGTGTGCACCACCGGGATCCCGGCCGCCATGGCCTCCAGCAGGCCCAGCCCGAACCCTTCGGCGAGGCTCGGCACGGCCAGCACGTCGGCGCGGCGCAGCACGGTCGCCAGCTCGGCGTCGGTCACCTTGCCCAGCACCCGCAGCCGCTCCGCGGGCAGGCCGCGCTCCTGCGCCAGCGCCACCGGATCGACGCCGCCCCAGCCCTGCTGGCCGGCCAGCACGAGCACCGTGCCCTCCAGCGCCGCGACCGCGTCGACCAGCACGTCGATGCCCTTGCGCGGCTCGATCGTGCCGACCGCCAGCACGTACTGCGCCGGGAGGTCCAGCTCGGCCGAACCGGCAGGCACCCGCACGCCGTGCGGCACCACGCGCACCGGAACGTCGACGTCGACGAGCACGGCCAGTTCGTCGGCGACCGCCCGCGTCGGCACGACCAGCCCGGACGCCCGCCGCGCCGCCCGCGCGATCATCGACCGGTGCCAGCTCACCCCGCGCGCGGTGAGCGTCTCGGGGTGGGTCCACGGCACGGTGTCGTGCACGGTCACGCTCAGCGTCTTCCCGGCCGGGGCCCGCGGCGGCGCGAACGGTGTCGGCGCGTGCACCGCGTCGCCGCCCGGCCACCAGCGCAGGCCCAGCTGCCACGCGGCGACCAGCACCCGCGGCGGGACCCGCAGCACCCGCGGCCCCTCGACACCGGACACGCGGGCGGCGTCGACCTCGGCGTGCCGCGCGACGACGCTGGACACCGTCCAGCCCGGCGGCGCGCTCTTCGCGAGCGCGGGCAGGAGTTCGGCCGTGTAGCGCCCGGTGCCACCGGGCACGGGCGCGAGGAGTTGCTCGGCGAGCACGACCAGTTCGGGCACGCGGCTATTGTGCGGGACGTGACCGCGAATCCCGCCACCACGGTGGTAGTCGTGACCTGGCGGGGCGCCGGGCACATCACGGCCTGCCTCGACGCGCTCGCCGCGCAGACGCGTCCACATCGGACGCTCGTGGTCGACAACGCCTCCGCCGACGGCACCGCCGCCCTGCTCGCGGCCCATCCTTCGCACCCGCAAGTACTCCGGCTCCCCCGCAACACCGGCTACGCGGGCGCCCTCGCCGTCGCGATCGGCCGGATCTCGACCCCGCTCATGGCGTGGCTGAACGACGACGCCGAGCCCGAACCGGAGTGGCTCGCGACGCTGGAGGACACCCTCGGGAAGGCGCCGCTGGCCGCCGCGGCGACGTCGCTGCTCGTGCGCCCCGACGGCACCACGCAGTCGGCCGGCGTCCGGCTGACCGCCGACGGCCACGGCGCCGACGTCGCCGAGCCCGTCGGCGAGGTGTTCGGCTTCTGCGGCGGCGCGGCCCTGCTCCGCACCGACGCCCTACGCAGCGTGCACGGCATCCCGGCGGAATTCTTCTGTTATTACGAGGACACCGACACGGCGTGGCGGCTGCGGCTGGCCGGGTGGGACGTCATCCCGGCGCCGGCCGCCCGCGTCCGGCACGCCCACGGCGTCAGCAGCGAGCTGGGCTCGCCGGAGTTCCACCGCTGGAACGAGCGCAACCGGCTGCTCATGCTGCTGCGCTGCGCGCCCCGCGGCGTCGCGGTGAACCAGCTGCTCCGCTTCGCCGTGTTGACAGCGGTGCTGCCGCTGCGTCCCGGGCGGCCGGCGGCGGCGAACTTCCGGTTCGGCCTGCGCTGCCGCGTGCTGGCCGAAGTGGCCTTGCGGCTACCAGCGACGTTGCTGACCCGGCGCAAGATCACCCGCCGCGCGGCGCTCGGCCGAGGCGCGGTCTGGGAGGCATGGGCAGGCCTTTAAGCTTGCGCCAGGATCGACGACGAGGAGCTGGCTTTGGCGCAGGGGGATCCGCAACCGCTCGTCTCGGTGATCGTGGTGAACTACCACGGCGCCGACGACACGATCACCTGCCTGCGCGCGCTCGCCGAGCACGACTACGCCGAGCTCGAGCTGATCTGCGTCGACAACTCGGCCACCGCAGCCGAAGCCGCGCGCATCCGCGAGGCCGTCCCGCAGGCCCAGCTCGTCGAGGCCGGCCGCAACACCGGCTTCGCGGGCGGCTGCAACCTCGGCGCGAAGCACGCGAAGGGCACCGTCCTCGCCTTCCTCAACAACGACGCCCGCCCGGCGCCCGGCTGGGTCTCCGCCGCCGTCGCCGAGCTGCGCGCCCAGCCCCGCGTCGCCGCCGTGGCCAGCAAGGTCCTCGACTGGGACGGCACCGGCACCGACTTCGTCGACGGCGGCCTGACCTGGTTCGGCATGGGCTACAAGCGCCACGCCGGCTCGCCCCTGAAAGACGTCCCGGCGGCCGAGCACGAGGTCGCGAAGGACGTCCTGTTCGGCACCGGCTCGGCGCTGTTCGTCCGGGCGAGCGTGTTCGCCGAGCTCGGCGGGTTCGACGAACGGTTCTTCATGTTCTACGAGGACGTCGACCTCGGCTGGCGGCTCAACCTGCGCGGCTGGCGCGTCCGGTACGTCCCCGAATCGCTGACCTTCCACCGCCACCACGCCACGATGGCGTCGGTCGACGCGCCGGAAACCGGCCGCGAGACCTTCCTCCTGGAGCGCAACGCGCTGGCCGCGCTTTACAAGAACCTCTCCGACGAGACGCTGGCCCGCGCGCTGCCCGCGGCGCTCGCCCTGGCCGTGCGCCGGGCCACCGCCCGCGGCGAGCTGGACGCCACCCAGCTGGACCTGGAGCGCGGCGGTGCTCCTTCAGGCCCGGTCGAGTCCGGTGACGTCGCGATCCCCCGCACCACACTCGCCGGGCTGCTGGCCATCGACCAGTTCGTCGAGCAGCTGCCTTCGCTGGCCGAGTCGCGGGCCGTCGAGCAGGCCGCCCGCGTCCGCACCGACGCCGACCTGCTTCCCCTGCTGCGCAAGGCTTTGGAACCCGCGTACCCGCTGCCGCGCTACCTGGCCGCGCACGACATCCTCGTCGAGGCGTTCGGCATCGAGAAGGCGTTCGGGCAGCGCCGGAAGATCCTGGTGCTCACCGGCGACGCGCTCACCGAGCGGATGGCGGGCCCGGCGATCCGCGCCTGGAACATCGCCCTCGCGCTCGCCGCCGAGCACGACGTCCACCTCGTCACCACCAACCCCCTCGCGACGCCGCCGCCGGCACCGTTCCGGGTGAGCGGGGGCAAGCACCGCGAGCTGGACGCGCCGATCGCCTGGGCCGACGTCGTCGTCCTGCAGGGGCACGTGCTGGAACTGGCACCGTCGTTGAAGAAGCAGCACAGCGGCAAGATCGTCGTCGCCGACCTGTACGACCCGATGCACCTCGAGCTGCTGGAGCAGGGCAAGGGCGTCCCGGACGACAAGCGCGCGGCCGACCTCGCCGGCGTCACCCGCGTCCTCGACGCCCAGCTCGAGCGCGGCGACTTCTTCCTCTGCGCGTCCGAGCGCCAGCGGCACTTCTGGCTGGGCCACCTCGCCGCGATGGGCCGGCTCTCGCCGCGTCTCTACGACGCCGACCCGACCACGCAGTCGCTGCTCGCGGTCGTCCCCTTCGGCCTGCCCCCGGCGTCGCCGGTGCGCACCGGGCCGGGGCTGCGCTCGTCGCTGGGCATCGGCGGCACCGACCACGTCGTGCTGTGGGCGGGCGGGGTGTACAGCTGGTTCGACCCGCTGACCCTGGTCCGCGCGATCGAGAAGCTGCGCCGTCGCCGCGGCGACGTCCGGCTGGTGTTCCTCGGCATGAAGCACCCGAACCCCGAGGTCGCCGAGATGGACATCGGCGCGCGGACGATCCGGCTGGCCGATTCGCTGGGGCTGACCGGCAAGCACGTCTACTTCAACGAGCAGTGGGTGCCCTACCACGAGCGCCAGAACTGGCTGCTCGACGCGAACTGCGGCGTCACCACGCACTACGAGCACGTCGAGACGACGTTCGCGTTCCGCACCCGCGTCCTGGACTACCTGTGGGCCGGGCTGCCGATCGTCACCACCGACGGCGACGCCTTCGCCGACCTGGTCCGGGCGGAGCGGCTGGGTGTCGTCGTCCCGGCCGAGGACGACGCCGCGCTGGCCGACGCGCTCGAAAAGGCGTTGTACGACGAGGAGTTCGCCGCGGGCTGCGTCGAGCGGCTCGCCGTGGTCGCGCAGCGGTTCGCGTGGCCCGAGGCGCTCAAGCCGCTGGTGGAGTTCTGCCGCGACCCGCGCCCGGCAGCCGACCGGCTGCCCGGATCGGCGGACCTGGTGACGACGCCGCCGACGCGCGGCCGGGCGCTGCTGCGGCGGGACGCCGACCTGATCCGCGAGTACCTGGACGCGGGCGGGCCGGCCGAACTGGCGCGGCGCGTCGGTGGCCGCGTGCTCAAAGTGGCGAAGCAACGGCTCCGCCGTGGCTAGGTCTCTGAGCGTCCTTCTCGACGGCACTCCGCTGCTCGGTGCGCGCACCGGGATCGGCCGGTACACGTCCGCGCTGATCGAAGAACTGGTGTCGATCCCGGAGGTCGACACGCGCGCGGTGGCGTTCACGCTGCGCGGCTGGCGGCGGCTGCGCCACGTGCTCCCGTACGGCGCGCGCGCCCGCGGTATGCCGGTGGCGGCGCGGCTGCTGCGGATGGCGTGGCTGCGGTCGGACTTCCCGCCGGTGGAGCTGTTCGCCGGCCCGACGGACGTGGTGCACGGCACGAACTTCGTACTCCCGGGCCGCCTCCGCGCGGCGGGTGTGGTGACGATCCACGATCTGGCCTTTTTGGACAATCCCGAGGAGCTCGCCCCGAGCGACAAGGACCTCCCGGCCCTGGTCCGCCGCGGCGCCCGCCGCGCGAACGTCATCTGCACCCCGACGGCGGCGGTGGCGGACGCGGTGGCGGAGCGCCTCGACGTCTCCCGCGACAAGATCGTGGTGACGCCGCTGGGCGTGAACCCGGCGTGGTTCACCGCCCGCCCTCCGGACGACGAGCGCCGCGCCCGGCTGGGCTTGCCCGCACGTTATCTGTTGTTCGCGGGCGCGGCGGGCCCGCGCAAGGGCTTGGACTGGCTCTCCCGCACCCACGCGGCGGCCCCCGATCTCCCGGACCTGGTGTTCGCGGGCCCCGGCCCGTTCCCCCGCGGCGACCGGAGGTTCCAGACCGGCTATCTGTCCGATGTGGACCTGCGCACGGTGGTGGCCGGAGCATCGGCCCTGGTGCTGCCCTCGCGCGACGAGGGGTTCGGGCTGCCGGTCCTGGAGGCGATGGCCTCGGACGTCCCGGTGGTCTGCACGGACATCCCGGCGCTGCGCGAGGTGGCGGGCGAGTGCGCGAGCCTGGTTCCGTACGGCGATGTGGACGGCCTGACGGAGGCGTTGCGGACCGCGGTGACGGACCCGCACGCGGTGGCGACGTCGGCGTCCAGGCGAGCCCACGCGGCGAACTTCACGTGGCGCACCTGCGCGGAGCTGACAGTGGGCGCGTACCGGCTCGCCTCCGGCCGCCACTGACCCGCCCCGGCCCAAGCGCCCCAAGGCGGCCTTCGGTGCGTCTGACGCACCGAAGGCCGCCTTGGGTGCGTCTGACGCAACCAAGGCCACATTGGGGCGCTTGAATCCGGGCCTACGCCGTGGCGAAGTAGGCGTCCAGCGCCGCTTCCCAGGACCGCATCGGGGTCAACCCGGCCTCCCGCCACGAAGCCGGCGACAGCACCGAGTACGCCGGACGTGCCGCCGGACGCGGGAACTCCGCCGTCGTGCACGGCTGCACGCGCTCCGGGTCCGCACCCAGCTGCCGGAAGACCGCGCGCGCGAACCCGCACCAGCTCACCGAACCCGCGTTCGTGCAGTGCAGGATCCGCTGCGACGGCCCGTCCCCCGCCGCCGCGCGCGAAGCCAGCTCCAGCAGCCCCGCGGCCAGGTCGGCCGTCCACGTGGGACCGCCCACCTGATCGTCCACAACGGACAGCTCCGGCCGGGAAGACTCCAGCGCTGCCATGGTCTTCACGAAGTTCGACCCGGACCGCCCGTAGAGCCACCCGGTCCGCACCACCCACGAAGACGCCCCGGACCCGAGCACCGCGTCCTCGCCCGCCGCCTTCGTGCGGCCGTACGCCGACCGCGGCCCCAGCTCGTCCGAAGGCTCGTACGGCGCCGATGCGTCACCGGAAAAGACGTAATCGGTCGACACGTGGATCAGCGGCACCCGCCGGGACGCACAAGCCGCCGCCAGCACGCGCGGCCCGTCCGCGTTCACCGCGAACGCGCGCTCCTCGTCGGTCTCGGCCGCGTCGACCGCCGTGTACGCCGCCGCGTTGACGACTACCGGGCGCGAGCCCGCTTCCCGGGCCCGCTCGGCCAATGCCCCGACCGCGGCGAGCACCTGGCCCGTCACCGTCACGTCCAGTTCGGCGGACCCCGGGGCCACGACGTCCACCGAAGGGGACGCCAGCGCGGCGAGGTCCCGGCCGAGCTGCCCGGAACCCCCGGGCACAAGCACCGTCAGTGGCACAGAAACTTTCCCTACTTCTTCAGCGCGGTCCGCCCGGAGAGGGGCTCCCACCACGCGCGATTGTCCCGGTACCAGGCCACCGTCTCGGCCAGACCGTCCTCGAAGGAGACGCGCGGAGCGTACCCCAGCTCCTCGCCGATCTTGGTGATGTCGACCGAATACCGGCGGTCGTGGCCCTTGCGGTCCTCGACCGGCTCGACGCTGTCCCAGCCCGCGCCGACCGCCTCCAGCAGCTTCTCCGTCAGCGAGCGGTTCGTCAGCTCGGTGCCGCCGCCGATGTTGTAGATCTCGCCCGGCCGGCCGCCGTCGGCGACCAGCTGGATGCCGGTGCAGTGGTCGTCCACGTGCAGCCAGTCACGGACGTTGAGCCCGTCGCCGTAGAGCGGCACCTTGCGCCCGTCGAGCAGGCTGGTGACGAACAGCGGGATGACCTTTTCCGGGAACTGGTACGGACCGTAGTTGTTGGAACACCGGGTGATGCACACCGGCAGCCCGTGGGTGCGGAAGAACGAGCGCGCCACCAGGTCGGACGACGCCTTCGACGCCGAGTACGGCGAGTTCGGCTCCAGCAGGTGGTCTTCGGTCCACGAACCTTCCTCGATCGAGCCGTACACCTCGTCGGTGGACACGTGCACGAACTTGCCGACGCCGGCTTCCAGCGCCGCCTGCAGCAGGTTCTGCGTGCCGAGCACGTTCGTCAGCACGAAGTCGGCGGCGCCGAGGATCGAGCGGTCCACATGCGACTCCGCGGCGAAGTGCACGACGAGGTCCACGTCGGTCATCACCTCGACGACCAGCGCCGTGTCGCAGATGTCACCGCGGACGAACGTCAGCCGCGGGTCGGCGGCGACCGGGGCCAGGTTGGCCTCGTTGCCCGCGTAGGTGAGCTTGTCCAGCACGACCACCTCGGCGTCACGCAACGTCGGATAGGCGCCGGTCAGCACCTGCCGGACGTAGTGCGACCCGATGAAGCCGGCACCCCCGGTGACCAGGACCCGCATCTTCCCGCCTTTCCTCACGCCCTCGGACAGGGCAATCCGCCCCCAGCCTACGGAGGTCCCACAACACCCTCAGTAGAGTCTGTGGTGGAGACACAGTGGTGTCCAGGGGGAAGCACGGGGTTCAGGGGAGGAAGCGCGTGACCGAACAGGCTGCGCCGCCCATCCCGGCGCGCCGGGGGCACGACACCGGCCGCGGTGCCGCGACCTTCGCCCGTCGCGGCGGCAAGGCCGTGGTTTCCCTGCTGTCGGTGGCCGTCCTGGCCCTGACCTGGTACGGCTGGCAGTACATCGGCGACCCGAACACCGGCCTGACGACCACGAACGTCTTCGCCGACACCGAGGCGCACGCGAAGCCGCTCGACGGCGCGATCGACATCCTCCTGGTCGGCCAGGACAGCCGCACCGACGCGCAGGGCAACCCGCTGCCCCGCGAGGTGCTGGACATGCTGCACGCCGGCGTCTCCGACGGCGAGCTGAACACCGACACGATGATGCTCGTGCACATCCCCCAGAACGGGAAGCACGCGATCGCGGTCTCGTTCCCCCGCGACTCGTGGGTCGAACTGACCGGTGGCTTCGGCAAGCACAAGCTCAACAGCGCGTTCGTCTACGCATACACGGACACTTACCGGACGTTGCAGCGCCAGGGCATGACCGACCTCAAGGAGGCCGACGCGCAGGCGAAGGTCGCCGGGCGGAAGAACCTCATCGCCACGCTCGAGAAGTTCATCGGCAAGCCGGGCATGATCGACCGCTACGCCGAAGTCAACCTGGCGAGCTTCTACGAGATCACGAAGTCGATCGGCGGCGTCGAGGTCTGCCTCAACGGACCGGCCAAGGAGGCGAAGTCCGGCGTCGACCTGCCGGGCGGGCGGCAGACGATCGAAGGCGTGCAGGCGCTCGCCTTCGTCCGGCAGCGCTACGGCCTGCCCAACTACGACCTCGACCGGATCGCGCGCCAGCAGGCGTTCCTCTCCGGCCTGGCCCGCAAGGTGATCTCGACCGACGTGCTGACCAGTCCGGTGAAGATCGCCGACCTGGTGGCGGCGGTGAAGAAGTCCGTCGTGGTCTCGCAGGGCTGGGACCTGACCGAGTTCGCCGAGCAGATGCGCGGCCTGACCGGCGGCAACATCGAGTTCCACACCATCCCCACGCTGGGCAACGCGAACATCGGCGGCGCCGACGTGCTGCGCGTCGACCCGGCCCAGGTGGCGGCGGAGGTGGCGCGGCTGACGTCGGACGGCGACACCCCGGCGGCACCGACGTCGACGGAGCTGGCCGGCGCGAAGGCCGTCACGGTCGAACTGTTCGACGGCTCGGGCGTGCCGTCACTGGCCGGCCAGACGCACACGATGCTGCAGGGCAAGGGTTTCACGCTCGCCGCGGACCAGCGGCTGAGCACCCGCAACACCACCGTCCTCCGGTACCACCCGGCCGACGACGCCGCGCTGGCCCTGGTCAAGCAGGCGCTGAGCGCGGGCGTGCAGGCCGAGCCGGACCGGGACATCCCCGCCGGGCACGTGCGCGTGCTGCTGGGCAAGGACCTCCGGAACTCGGCCGCCGCCCCGGGCGGCGCGCCGACGTCGACCGCCGCGAAGCCGCCGACGGTTCCTGCCACCCCCGCCGCGCCGCCGATCACGGCGGGCGACGTCCCCTGCGTCAACTAGACTGCGCACGCAGGGTGTTCGGGGGAGGTAGGCCAGCGTGGCAGAGGACCAGGAAGAACCGGAGGCGACGGCCGAGCCGGTGACGCACAGCGACGACGACTGGAAGCCGTCGCCGGTTCCGCGACAGGCGCCCGCTCCACCGCCGCCGTCGCGGGTGCGCCGCGTGGGCCGGGTGAGCCGCCGGGTGGCCGTCGGCCTGGTGTCCTTGCTCGCGCTCGGCGCGAGCGGCTACGTCTACGTCACCAAGGACCAGCTGCAGAGCACGGTCCCGACGACCGACGCGCTCACCCCGCGGGCCGGCGAGCCCGCGCCACCGCCCGCGGACGACGGCGCGGAGGACATCTTGCTCGTCGGCAGCGACGCGCGGACGGACGCGCAGGGCAACGCGCTGCCGCCGCGGGTCTTGCGGCAGTTGCGCACCGAAGCCAACAACGGCGCGGTGAACACGGACACGATGATCCTGCTGCGAGTGCCGAAGAACGGCGGCAAGCCGTCGGCGGTCTCGATCCCGCGCGACACGTGGACGGCCATTCCGGGCCGCGGCGAGGCGAAGATCAATTCGGCGTACGGCATCGCGAAGGCGCACTTCGCGCAGGCGTTGCGCGGGCAGGGCGAGCGCGACCAGGCGAAGATCGAGCGCGACTCCGACACCGAAGGCCGCCGGGTGCTGGTGCAGGCGGTGCAGGATCTGACGCAGGTGCGGATCGACCACTACGCCGAGATCAACCTGCTGGGCTTTTACCTGCTGACCGAGGCGCTCGGCGGCGTCAAGGTGTGCCTGAATCACGCGACCGAGGACAAGGATTCGGGCGCGAACTTCCGCCGTGGCGAGCAGACGGTCTCCGGCGGCGAGGCGCTGTCGTTCGTCCGGCAGCGCAAGAACCTGCCGCGCGGCGACCTGGACCGGATCGTGCGGCAGCAGGCGTTCCTGACGTCGGCGCTGCATCAGCTGCTGTCGGCGGGCACGCTGACCAGCCCGGGCATGCTCAACGACCTGATGGACGCGGTCCACCGGTCGCTGACCCTGGACCCGGGCCTCGACCTGCTGCGGTTCGCGCAGCAGGCGAAGGGGATCGCGTCGGGCGAGCTGACGTTCGCGACGATCCCGGTGGTGACGGCGAACGGCCGGAGTGCCGACGGGCAGAGCATCGTGCAGATCGACCTGAAAGCGGTCCGCGAGTTCGTGGCGAGCTTGGCCGGCCGGCCGGCCCCGGCGGCAGCGCAGGCTCCCGGCCGCCCTCCGGTGGGCGGCAGTTCAGGCGGCGGCTCGGGCAGCGGCGCCGCCCCCGCCGCGGCGCCGCTGCTCCAAGCCTCCCCCGGAGTGCCCTGCGTCAACTGACCCAGGGGCGGCACTTTCACGTGAAAGTGCCCCTTCGTCCGGGGAACCCGATGCGGCACTTTCGCAGGGAAAGTGCCACCTTGGTCAGGCGAAGTCGGCGCGGTGCTCCTCCGCCCACTGGCGGAAGGTCCGCGGCGCGCGGCCGGTCACCTCGCGGACCACGTCCGTCACCACCGACGGCTCCCGCGTCGTCCGCTCCATCGCGCGCAGGACCTCCGGCGGCACCTCGGGCGGCCAGCCCAGCGCGGTCATCCGCTCGGCGGCCTGCGCCGGCGTCAGCTCCTCGACCTGCAGCGGCCGGCCGAGGACGTCCGCCAGCACGGCCGCCTGCTCGCGGAAGCTGATCGGCTCCGGCCCGCTCAGCTGCAGCGCCTCCCCCACGTGCGAGCCGTCCGTCAGGATCTTGGCCGCGACGTCGCCGATGTCCCGCTCGTGGATCGAGCCGACCCGCGAGTCCGGGTACGGCGTGCGCACCACGCCTTCCGCGATGTCCGCGCGCCAGCCCAGGGCGTTCGTCGCGAACGAGCCCGGGTTGAGCAGCGTCTCCGCGAACGGCGC
Organism: Amycolatopsis sp. lyj-109; assembly: GCF_046548995.1. Classification (NCBI taxonomy): domain Bacteria; kingdom Bacillati; phylum Actinomycetota; class Actinomycetes; order Pseudonocardiales; family Pseudonocardiaceae; genus Amycolatopsis; species Amycolatopsis sp. lyj-109. The sequence continues at coordinate 319,313 of NZ_JAJPWR010000003.1, read as the reverse complement.
CGCGATCAGCGCCTCCTCCACCACCCGGTGCAGGCGCGCGATGCGGCTCTGCGCCGACTGCGGCTCGAGCGTCGCGCCGGACGACAGCAGCACCACGTGCCGCACGCCGGCCGCCTCGGCCGCCTTCACGAACCCTTCGATTCCCTGCGGTCGCGTGTACAGGAAGGCCGCGGAGATGCCGTCGAGCGCGGGCTCCAGCGTCGAGGCGTCTTCCAGGTCCGCGTTCACCTTCGCGACGCCGTCCGGCACGTCGAGCTTCGCGGCGTCGCGGCTCGCCGCGCGGACGTCCTGACCTGCGGCGACGAGCGCGTCGACCACCGCGCGCCCGACGTGTCCGCTCGCTCCGGTGACGAGAATGGTCATGCTGACCCCCAGCTCTCAAGATATATTTGCTTTCAAAGCAAAGGTACTGAGGCCGATCACCCGGTGTCAACCGGCGCGGCGCGCGGTCCGCGCTTTAGCCTTGTCCCCATGAGCCTGACCGACGAGCTGCTGCGCCCGCTGCCGGCCGCCCAACCGCTGATCACCCACTACGACGACCAGCTGGGCAGCCGCGTCGAGCTGTCCGTGGCGACCACCGCGAACTGGGCGGCGAAGACGGCCAACTGGCTGACCGAGGAGTTCGACGTCGAGCCGGGCGACGCCGTGGCCGTGCAGCTCCCGGGGCACTGGCAGACCGTCGGCGTGCTGCTCGGGGCGTGGTGGTGCGGGGCACGCGTGGTGACCGAGGGCGCCGGCGCGCGGGTGGCGTTCGTCGGGCCGGACGACCCGGAGCCGACCGGCGCGGCGGCCACCGCAGTCGTGACGCTCGACCCGATGGGGCGCGGCCTCTCCGAGCCGCCCGGCGGCGGCGCGTTCGACTACCTGAGCGAGGCCCGACTGGCGGGCGACCAGTACCGGCCGCTCTTCCCGATCCCGGGCACCACGGCCGCGCTCTTCGAGTCCACTGTGGACGAGGTACTGGCCGAAGCCAGGGCTCGCGCGGCGAAACTCGGCCTCACCGCGGACGACCGGGTGCTGTCCACCCGGGATTGGAGCGGACCGGAGGGCATCCTCGACGGCCTGCTCGTCCCCCTGGCCGCGGGCGCGCACCTGGTCCACGTCAGCAACGCGGACCCGGCGAAGCTGGCCGCCCGCCGTGACGCGGAACGCACCACGGCGGACCTCCCGGCGTAAAGCCGTGAAGGCCACCTTGAGGAACTTCAAGTTCCTCAAGGTGGCCTTCACGAACCACGGGTCAGGCGTTCTGCAACTCGCCGACCTCGGCGTCGCGCCGGGCGCGCTTGCGACCCCACAGCAGGTGGTCGAGCGAGAGCCGGCCGCCGTTGAAGCCGAGCGCGAGCCCGGCGAACGCCAGCACCAGGACCAGCTCGTAGCCGCCCTGGCCGGTCAGGCCGTTGTCGATGTGCACCGAGAGCAGCGCGCCGACCGAGATCACGACGTAGCCGATGCCGACGAGCGGCAGCAGGAAGCCGACGATGAAGGCGACCGAGCCGAGGATTTCGACGGTCATCGCGAAGACCGCGGCGGCCGTGGGCAGCGGGATGCCCGACATCTCGAAGAACTTCGCCGTGCCGTCGATGCCGTTGTTCCACTTCTGGAGGCCGTGCGCGAGGAAGACGACCGCGACGCCGATCCTCCCCAGCAACAGGGCCACGTCCTTGAATCGTCCGAACATCGGTTTCAGCTCCCGGGTAGGTGAAAGTTCAACTGACCCGACCCAAAGTAGGGCACCGGGCACCAGGACCCGAAGCTCCGGACGGTGATCGACAGGAAACCGACAGGCACGTTTCAGCGTTTGTGCGCCCGGGCCGCGCCGAAGCAGTACACGCCGAACGCGGCGAGGCCGAGGGCCACGACGATCAGCAGCACGGTGCCGAAGGGCTGGGCGGAGAGCGTCTTGAGGGCGGCGTCCAGCCCGCCGGCCTTGTTCGGGTCGGCCGTGAACCCGGCGATGGCCAGCAGGATCGCGACGATGGCCAGGACGACGCCCTTGGCGAGGTAGCCAGTGGTGCCGATCCAGCCGATCCAGCGCTTGGTCTTCCCCGGCAGCTCCGTCGTGTTCAGGTCCTCGAGGAACTTCTTCTTCACACCCTTGACGCCCGCGGCGATGGCGACGCCGAGAATGCCCGCGGCGGCGATCACGACCAGCGCCGGCCCGGCCGGCAGCTTGAGCAGTTCGGCGGTGAACTCCTGCTGCTTCTGGTTGCCGGACCCGCCACCCCCGCTGCCGGTGGCGATGCGGATGGCGGTGAAACCGAGCACGAGCACGACGACGCCGCGCGCGGCCGCGCCGATCCGCTTGCGCGTCCGCTTGCCACCGCTGACCCACTCGTACCCGGTGGCGGCCATCATGAACTGCCAGAGCCCGAACAGGATCAGGCCGACAGCGACGATCCAGAGCAGGATCTGGCCGAACGCCGTGGAGCCGATCTGCTGCAGGGCCCCCTTCTGGTCCGCTTGCTCACTGTCGCCGAAGGCGACCTGCAGGGCAAGGTAGGCGATGACGAGGTGCACGACGCCGTAGCACGCCATACCGACGCGCCCCAGCAGTTGCGCGGTGTCGCTCTTCTCGCCTCTTTCGGCGGTGGCCTCTGTCCGGTTCATGCCTGCTGGGGTACCCACGACCGACCTTGATCCGCTGGGCCATCCGGCCTAATCACTTGCTGTGGCTGAGACGATCGCGCTGTGACCGCGCAATTGATCGGCTATTGGTCGGGGCAAGAGATCCACCCCAGCTCGCCCGAGTACACCGACCTGGGCTTTCGCGCCGACGGTTCGGGCTGGAAGTACTGGTCGAGCTGGAGCACGGAATTCATCGTCGAGCGGTTCCGCTGACACCTTCCGGCGCCGGGCGTGCTGGCCGTCCGGCTGTACCTGACCATCGGCGGCGAGTGGTCGGTCGACAACGGGGACGTCACGCACCAGGTCGAATACCGGGAGGACGACGACACGGTCGTCGAGGTCGGCTGGGCGATCGAACCGAACACGGAGCTGACCTTGGACCGGGGGCTGGGCAACCCCTGCGGTACGCGGTTCCTCCCGGTCGCCGACGGTGGCACCGATCCGACGCTGGACTAGGCGGGGCGGCGCCGCACCTCGTCGAGGCCGGCCCAGCCGCCGTTGACCGCCAGCAGCGTCAGCACCTGCTCCGCCTGCTCGGCGAACCGCGAGAGGTCCTCGTGCAGCAGGGTCGCGCGCTCGCCGTCGAGCTGGTCGAAGTCGTCGAACCACAGCGAGATGGCCGAGCCCGCCGTGACGGCGAGCCCCTGCGTCAGGCTCAGGAACCCGGGCGACGGCTCATCGGCGGCCGCGCGGTAGGCGGTCTCGATCTCGTCGCACGCGGCAAGCAGGTCACGCAGCTGGCGGACGGCGCCGGCCGGGGTCCCGTCCCAGGCGGCTGTCGGCCAGGCGCGATCGGACAGCTCGAGCCACAGCCGCCAGCCGGCGACCAGCTCGGCTTCGTCGTGGGGCGTCCAGGACGCCGGAACCGGCCAGTACATGCTTCGAGAGTGACACCGCCGGAGCGGAAATCCGCCCCGGCGGTGGGTTATGTCTCATGTGGCGAAACTCAGCTGATGACGGGCGGCACAAAGACGCAGGGCGGCGTCTTGGCGTGCGCGGGATCGAGCGCGTTGAGCACCAGCCCCTGCGCGACGGGGTCGTAAGTGATGCCGAGGTGATCGATGAAGTCGAGCCCGCAGACGTTCTGGAGCAGGATGTTCTTGACGTTGGGAGCGGCCGCGAGGAAAGCGCTGCCATACGGCGTCACGACGTCGTCGTAGCGGGTCTGGATGACGGTGTACTGGATGCCGGGCACGGTTTCCCCGCCGGCGTTGAGGTCGGCGAGGAAGGTCGAGCCGACGGCCTGCTCGTTGCAGGACTGACAGACGGTCCCGAGCGCGGCGGGGACGCCGGGGATCAGCTCGAGGGTGCTCAGCAGCCCGAAGAGATCGGTCCCGTGGTTGGACGGCGACAGCCCGACGAGCCGGCTGATCTTGTCCGCGCCCCCGAGGTACTTGATCCAGTACCGGATGTTCATCCCGCCCTGCGAGTGCCCGACGACGTCGAGCTTCGAGGCCCCGGTGGCCGCGAGGACGCGATCCCCGAAGGCGGCAAGCGCTTTCGCGGTGTCGGCGATCGGGCCGACGGTCTGCAGGAAGGAACCGGGCGCCCCGCCGAAGTTGCCGGCGAAGACGCAGTACCCGGCATCGGCGAGCTTCTTCGAAAGGTTGGCCCAGTTCTCGTAGGCGTTGGCGGTGGTCCCGTTGGAGAGCAGCACGGGATGGGGATGCCGGTCGGTGGGTTTGCAGTTCCAGTCGTTCGCCCCTGGTGGCGCGATGGTGGGCGCGCCGAGCGAGTACAGCGCCGCCGTGAGGATGTTCGGCTGCACGGGCCCGGTCGGTTCCGTTGCCGCCGCCTGCGCGGTCCCCGCTCCCAGCACGAGTACCGCCACCGTGGCGACGGCCGCCGTGAGCCACCTGCGCGTCGTTGCGCCCATCCGCTTCACCTCTCTGTGAACCGATGGTGATCCGCGTCACCGATGGCTTAACGCGCGGGTAACTTGTTCGAACCTCCCCCTAGTGGGTCATTTTCCGTCCCCGGTAGGCAGCGGAACCAACGGAAGCGAGCCGAACGCGATAGCCGGCCCACGCCGCCCAGACCCCACGCAACCCCGATCCGAAGCCAAAACACGGCCGGCGGCACCGTGTCAAGGCACGCTTTCCTGCCTTGACACGGTGCCGCCGGCCGTAGTCACAATTCAAGCTTCGGGGTGGCGGAACCCCGCGAAAATCAGCCCTTCAGAAGAGCCCGAGCCATCACGACCTTCTGAATCTGGTTGGTGCCTTCGTAGATCTGCGTGATCTTGGCATCCCGCATCATCCGCTCAACCGGGAAGTCCCGCGTGTACCCAGCCCCACCAAAGAGCTGAACGGCATCCGTGGTCACCTCCATGGCAATGTCCGATGCGTACGTCTTCGCAGCCGAAGCCATGAACCCGGCCCGCTTGTCCCCCCGCTCGGACGCAGCAGCCGAGGCGTACACCAGGTGCCGGGCAGCCTCGATCTTCGTCCCCATGTCGGCCAGCATGAACTGAACACCCTGGAACTCGGCAATGGACTTGCCGAACTGCTTGCGATCCTTGACGTACGCAACAGCGGCATCCAGCGCGCCCTGAGCAATACCCAGCGCCTGAGCACCGATGGTCGGCCGGGTGTGATCAAGTGTCCGCAGCGCCGTCTTCAACCCCGAACCCGGCTCACCGATGATCCGGTCTTCGGGAATGGTGCAGTTCTCGAAGTAGATCTCCCGGGTCGGCGAACCCTTGATGCCGAGCTTCTTCTCCTTCGGCCCCACGGAGAAACCCGGGTCGTCCTTGTGCACGACAAACGCCGAAATCCCGTTGGCCTTCTTCTCGGCGTCGGGATCGGTGACGGCCATGACGGTGTACCAGGAAGACTCCCCGGCGTTGGTGATCCAGCACTTGGTGCCGTTCAGCACCCAGTGATCGCCATCGAGCCGAGCCCGCGCCCGCATGGAAGCGGTGTCCGACCCGGCCTCTCGCTCCGACAGCGCGTACGACGCCGAAGCCTCGCCCGACGCGATCGAGGGCAGGACGAGCTTCTTGAGCTCCTCGGAAGCGGACAGAATGATCGGCTGCGTACCCAGCTTGTTGACCGCCGGGATCAGCGACGCCGACGCGTCGACCCGCGCGACCTCTTCGATCACGATGCAGGCGCCGACCGCGTCTGCGCCCTGCCCGTCGTACTCCTCACCGATGTGCACGGCGTTGAAACCCGACTTGACCAGCGCGTTGTACGCCTCGATCGGGTAGCGCTCGTTCTCGTCGACCTCCGCCGCGTACGGCGCGATCTCCTTCTCGGCCAGAGCCCGGACCGCGGCCCGCAGCTCCTCGTGCTCCTCGGCAAGCTGGTACAGGCCGTCGGTCACTTCCGGTCACCTTCTCTGGAACGTCGGGAGGGGTTCCGTCGATGTTAGCGCTCGTTCACCTACGTCGTCCTTGTGGCCTTGACCGCAGAATTCGTATGGTCGAGTGATGCCGCTCACCGCGCCGACGACGCCGCCCGGCCTGCCCGCCTCCCTCGACTACCCGGAAGTCCCCGCCGGTTCGATCCTGGCGGCGGGTGCCGCGCGCTGGGGCGATCGGACGGCCTTCGCCCACGACGGCCACCACCTCACCTTCGCCGACACCTACCGAGCCGCCTGCCGGTTCGCCAACGCGCTGCGCGAACGCGGCATCGGCCGCGGCGACGTCGTGGCGCTGCACCTGCCGAACTGCCTGGCCTTCCCGATCGCCTACTACGGCACGCTGCTGGCCGGGGCCACCTTCAGCCCGGCGAACCCGCTGCTCCCGCCGGACGACCTCGCCTTCCAGCTCACCGACTGCGAGGCCGCGGCCGTGGTGACGTTCGGCCCGGTCGCGGGGGCGCTGGCGAGCGTCGCCGACCGGATCCCGGCGCGGTTCACCGTCGTCGTCCAGCCCGCCGGCAACCTGCCCGAGGGCGCCACCGAGTTCGAGGCGTTCCACGCCGCCCAGCCCGAGACTCCCCCGGCCGTCGACCTCGACCTCCACGAGGACCTCGCCCACCTCGCCTACACCGGCGGCACCACCGGCCGGTCCAAGGGCGTGCGGCTGTCGCACCGCAACGTCGTGGTCAACACGCTCCAGCACGCCTGCTGGGGCACCGGCTCGGTCCCGGCGCTCGACGCGCACGGCGACGTCGTCATCGACCAGATCGGCAGCGAGGACGAGTGGCCGTCACGCTTGGGCACCGGCGTCGCGATCAACCTGACGCCGTGGTTCCACGCGATGGGCATCATCGGCGGCCTCAACGCCGCGGTGATCGCCGGGACGACGGTGGTCCTGCACACCCGCTTCGACCCGGCGGCGTACGTCGCCGACGCCGAGCGGCTCCGCGTCACCGGCATCGGCGGCGCGCCGGCGCTGTTCGCGGCCCTGCTCGCGACGCCGTCGTTCCACACCGCCGACCTGTCATCGGTCCGCGCGATCGGTTCGGGTGCGGCGCCGATGAACCACGCGATGATCAACGCGCTGCGCTTGCGCTTCCCGGACGTGGTGGTCACCGAGGGCTACGGCCTCACCGAGGCGACGATGGGCGCGGTGATCTCGCCGACGTACCGCTCGGGCACGCGCAAGGTCGGCTCGGTGGGCCTGCCGATCTTCGACACCGAGGTCAAGATCGTCCCGGCCGAGGGCGGCGAAGACCCCCTGCCCCCGGGCGAGAAGGGCGAGGTCTGCCTGCGCGGCCCGCAGATCATGCCCGGCTACCGCAACCGCCCCGAGGAGACGGCGGCGGCCTTGGTGAACGGCTGGCTGCACACGGGCGACATCGGCATCCTCGACGCGGACGGGTACCTGTCCATCGTGGACCGCAAGAAGGACATGCTGCTGTACAAGGGCTACAACGTCTTCCCCCGCGAACTCGAAGAACTGCTCATCGCCATGCCGGGCGTCGCGGCGGCCGCGGTGGTCGGCCGCCCCGACCCGGAGGTCGGCGAGCTGCCGGTGGCGTTCGTGGTGCCGCGAGGATCGCTGGACGCCGACGCGCTGATGGCCGCGCTCAACGAGAAGGTGCTGCCGTACAAGCGGCTGCGGGAGGTGCGCGTGGTGGAACAGATCCCGGTGTCCGCCGCGGGAAAGGTGCTGAAACGCGAGCTCCGGCAGCAGCTGATCGGCGACCTCGACCAGCTCGATCCGGATGCACCCAACGCCCCATTGGGGCGCTTGGGCAGGGAGATCTAGCGGCCCGTCTTCTCGCGCAGGGCCGCGTCCTTGTCCAGGACCAGCTTCTCCAGGTCCGCCTGGAACTTCGCCACCTTCGCCCGCAGGCCTTCGTCGGACGCCGCCAGGATGCGGACCGCCAGGAGGCCCGCGTTGCGCGCGCCGCCCACCGAGACCGTGGCCACCGGGATGCCCGCCGGCATCTGAACGATCGACAGCAGCGAGTCCAGGCCGTCGAGGTACTTCAGCGGGACCGGCACGCCGATCACCGGCAGCACCGTCGCCGACGCCACCATGCCCGGCAGGTGCGCCGCGCCGCCCGCGCCCGCGACGATCACCTTCAGCCCTCGGGACGCCGCCGAGGTCGCGTAGTCCAGCATGCGCTGCGGAGTCCGGTGCGCCGAGTAGACGCCGACCTCGTACTCGACGCCGAACTCGTCCAGCGCCGCACCCGCCGCCTCCATCGTCGGCCAGTCCGAGTCGCTGCCCATGATCACGCCCACCTGCGGCGCCATACCGACCTCTCCCGTCAGTGGATTTCGTAGCCGTCGAGCCAGACGGCGTGAGACAGCCAGTGCGCCGACAGCAGCGCGCGGTTGCGCAGGTCCTCCATGCGCTCGCCGGTGAAGTTCACGTGCCCGAGCTTGCGGCCCGGCCGCTCCTGCTTGCCGTACAGGTGCACCCGCGCCTCCGGGTACCGCGCAAACAGGTGGTGCAGCCGCTCGTCCGGCCCCATCTCCGGCAGCTCCGGCGCGCCCAGCACGTTCGCCGACACGCACGCGGGCGCGATCAGGTCCGTCCGGCCCAGCGGGTAGTCGAGCACCGCCCGCAGGTGCTGCTCGAACTGCGACGTGCGCGCGCCGTCCATGGTCCAGTGCCCGGAGTTGTGCGGGCGCATCGCCAGCTCGTTCACCAGCAGCCCGGTGTCGGTCTCGAACAGCTCGACCGCGAGCAACCCGGTGACGTCCAGCGTCGCCGCGATCCGCAGGGCCAGGTCCTGGGCCTCGTGCACCCGCGAGTCGTCGAGCCCCGGCGCCGGGGCGAGGACCTCGGTGTTGATGCCGCCGGTCTGCACCGTCTCGACCACCGGGTACGCCGCGCCCTGGCCGAAGGGCGAGCGGGCGACGAGCGCGGACAGCTCCCGCCGCATCGCCACCTTCGCCTCGACCAGCAGCGCCGTGCCCGCGGCCAGCAGCTCCGGCACGGTTTCGCGGGCGTGCTGCGCGGTGTCGAGCATCCAGACGCCGCGGCCGTCGTACCCGCCGGTCGACGCCTTGAGCACCACCGGCCAGCCGTGCTCGCCGCCGAACGCCACGACGTCGTCCACAGAGGACACCTCGGCGAACGCCGGGCCCGGCACGCCGAGGCCCGCCATCATCTCGCGCATCACGAGCTTGTTCTGCGCGAAGCCGAGCGCGCTCGCCGCCGGCCGGATGACGTGCCCCTCCGTCGCCAGCGTCAGCAGGTGCTCACCCGGCACGTGCTCGTGGTCGAAGGTGAGCACGTCGACCGAGGCCGCGAACTTCCGCAGCGCGTCGAGGTCGGTGTGGTGCCCCAGCGTGACGTCGCCGGCGACGAGCCCGGCGGCTTCGTTTTCGCCCGCGGCGAGCACGCGCAGGGACTGGCCGAGGGAGATCGCCGCCTGGTGGGTCATCCGGGCCAGTTGGCCGCCGCCCACCATGCCCACGACGGGCAGACCGGTGTGTTTGTCCATAGCGCCGATCAGCCTACTGCGCCGATTTTTGCCGATCCGACCGGCAGTCACGGCGGAGCAGGTGCGGTGAGCAGGCCACTTGCGGTCCGTGTCCGCCTGCTTTCGGCCGGATTGTCAAACTGTCACCAGCCGGGCCGACCCCCGGACCAGACGTAGCTCACGCGCCGCGAGGCCGAGAATCCCCGCGGCCGCCGCCAGCACGTAGACGTTGCCGAGGACCGACCAGCCGAGGCCCCAGCCGAACTCCGTGTCGCCGCCGTTGGGCACCAGCATCACGATCTGCGAGCCGAACAGCAGCGCGACCGCCGCCGCGGCCCACCACCGCGCCTTCACCACCAGCAGCGTGAGCAGGGGCACGCACCACACCCAGTGGTGTGACCACGACACGGGTGACAGCAGCAGCCCGTAGAACGCCGTGACGAGCAACGCCGCCGCATCCTCGCCACGCCGGTGCAACCGCACGACCAGCCACACCGCCGGCACGGCGAGCACCGCCGCCACCCCGACCGCCACCGCCAGCGACCAGGGGGCCAGCGCCGAAGCCCGGCTGACCAGCCCGTTGAGCGACTGGTTGAAGATCCAGTGCACCGACCCGACCCGGCTCGGGTCGGTCGCCGAATCCCGCCAGAACCTCGCCGCGTCGACCGGGATGACCGCGAACATCACCGCTTCGAGTGCCACGAACGTGCCCAGGGCCCGCAGCCCATCCTTCCACCGGCCCGTGAAGAACAGGTGCGGCACGAAGATCAGCGGGGTGAGCTTGATCGCCGCCGCCACGCCGATCAGCACGCCCGCCCACCGCGACCGCCGGGCCGAGAGCACCAGGACGTCCAGCACCACGAACGCCATCAGTATCAAGTTGATCTGGCCCAGGAACAGCGTCTTCCACACCGGTTCCAGCGCCAGCGCGATGGCCGTTCCCGCCGGCAGCGCCCACCGGCTTCTTCCCAGAAGCGACGAGCCCCCCGGCGACGACGAAACCACCGTGATGACGACCATAAGGCCGACCACCGACAAAACCGCGATCACGCCCCAGACCAGGCCTGATGGCACGAGCGCGAGCGGCAGGAAGAGCGGCGCGGCGGCCGGCGTGTAGGTGAACGGCAGCCGCACCCAGTCCGGCAGCGCGGTCAGCACGTCCCGCGTGTAGAGCGGGTCGCCGTGCAGCAGAGTCAGCGCACCCGCGCGGTACACGGCGCTGTCCGCGCCCAGGTGCCAGCCGGCGAGCCAGACGACGACCCCGAAAGCGAGGACGACCAGCGCGAGAACCCCCGCGAGCACCCGGCCGGTGCGTGCCTCAGACCCCGGCTTCGACGTCGGCATGCTCGTCCGGTGCGGCCTTCGTCCGCGCTCGACGGAGGAGCCCCCACCGCAGGATCAGCGCGAAGGCCAGCACGACCGGCATCAGGATGTAGGCGTCCCCCAGGATGTTCTGCCACACCTTCCAGTGCAGCTCGACGTTGCGGCCGTTCGGCAGGATCAGCAGCACGCAGCTGACGAACACGAACCCCACCAACCCGGTCCCGACCCAGCGCTTCCACGCCGTCTTCGGGGTGGTCTTCGGCAGCCGCGAGACCAGCAACACGATCAGCGGGATCACCCAGACCCAGTGGTGGGTCCACGAGATCGGCGACATCAGCAGCGTCCAGAACGCGGTGACGAGCAGCGCGGCCAGCGCCTGGCCCTTGCGGTGGAAGCGCATCAGCAGCCACAGCGCCGGGATCGCGAGCAGGAAGCCGATGCCCATCGCCGCCTTCGACGCCCACGGCGCGAGGTCGGTGGCCCGGTTCATCAGCGCGTTCAGCGACTGGTTGCCCGCCCAGTGCACCGGCCCGATCCGGCCGGTGTCCGGCAGCGTGACGGTCCAGTACTTGGCCGCGTCGTGCGCGTTGATCAGGAACATCAGGCCCTGGAGCAGCACGAACGTCGCGAACCCGCGGATGGCGTCCATGCGGCGGCCGGTGATGAACAGGTGCCCGAGGAACACCAGCGGCGTCAGCTTGATCGCCGCGGCGACGCCGACCAGCACGCCACCCCACTTGCTGCCCCGGGTGCCGATGACCAGCATGTCCAGCAGGATCATGGCCATCAGGATCAGGTTGATCTGGCCGAGGAAGATCGTCCGCCATACCGGCTCGAGGGCGAGGAAGACCAGGAAGAACACGATCGTCGAGCGGGCGGGCGAGGCCCACCAGCGCGGCCCGTCCGCGGCGGGACGCGGCAGCGCGCCGATCGCGATCCGGATCGACAGCGCCATCGCCCCCAGCGACACGGCCGTGATCAGGCCCCAGGAGATCTGCGTCGGGAACGCGGCGAGCGGGACGAAGATGAGGGCCGCCGTCGGCGGGTAGGTGAACGGCAGCAACGCCCACCACGGCTCGTCGGGCAGGGTGTTGGCGTCGTAGAGCGAGTCGCCGTGCAACAGCGTCAGCGCGCCGGCCCGGTAGACCGCGCTGTCGACGCCGAGCACCCAGTCGTGCTGCCAGCCGTAGATGCCGTACCCGATCGCGACCAGCGGAATCACCGACAGGATCAGGATCGACCGGGGGCGGACGGACAGGCGGGCGAGAGATTTCCGCAGGGCCAAGCGGTGCTGGGGTCTGGCCGCGACTTCGCCATCGACGTCGGTGGGTACGGTCCGGGTCACCGCACCAGGAAATCATGACCGGCCCGGTCCTGGTCGGAAGGGTCCGGGCAAAACCGGACTTTTCCGATGTTCTACGCGCGCGCCAGGTGGGCCAGCAGGTCACAGGCGAGCTCATGGGTGGCGGGCAGCCGCACCGCCGAGACGCGCGGACGGCCGATGTCCGCCAGCTGGGCGTCGACCTGTAGCCGCTCGTGCAACGCCCTTCTCAGCGCGACACCCTGCGAAGCGACCCGCGCGTCCTTCGGGACCAGGGCCGCGACGACGGACGGCCCCAGCGAAGCGACGCTCTGCCCGCTGTCGAACACCGTCCGCAGCGCGTCCGCGACCAGGATCATCCCGGTCAGCCGCGGGAACCCGGCGACGGCGGTGAGGTCGAGCGAGACGACGAGCAGCACGTGGTCCTCGGCGGCCGGCCGCTCGCGCGCGTCGGCGGCGCGGTAGACCTCCGCGAGCCGGGTGCGCAGGTACGCAGCCGACGGCAGGCCGGTCAGCGGGTCGGTGACCTCGGTGTGCACCAGCTGGTCGGTGGCGACGTCCGCCCAGGCCAGCGCCGTGGTCCGGAGCAGCCGCGCCGGCGTGGCGTCGACGTCCGGCGAGACGAACCCGTCGCCGCTCTGGTCGAGCACGGCGTGCAGCGCGGCGAGGTCGGCGAGGGTCTCCGCGAGCCCCGCCCCGGCCGCCGCCCGTGCTCTGGCCAGGCCGGCCAGCGCGGTTTCGGCAGCTTCGACGCGGCCCTTCGCCATCACCGCCGCGCAGACGGCGTCGACCTCGGGCAGGGCCCAGTCACTGGGGAACCGCCAGCCCGCGGCGAGGCTGGCCGTGCGCCAGCGGGCCCGCAGCACACGCAGGGAGGCGTCGCGCTCGGCCCGCGTGGGCGGGGTGTTATCGGAGCCGGGTCGCGTAGCCGGAACATCCACTGGCCACCCGCCCCTTTCGTCCTGTTTGCCACGATCTTGTTCTTCGCTTCACGATGAGGACGTACCCAGCCGGGCGCCGTGACGCGCACTGACCACTTTTTGTCTTGGAGCTTTTCCCCGCCCCCGCGCGGGGGTGGGTGATTTTGCTCCGCCGTCGGAGTCATCACCCCGACCACGACGTGACCGCCGGAGGTGGGTCAGTCACACTTGTCTCGCGTCCCGGATCGGCCTGTAATGGCAGGTCCTGGCTCTAGCCGACCGAGGAGTGCCGTGTCCAACGTTCCCGCCGAACTCAGCGGAAAGAGTGACGCCGAGCTGATCGCGGAAGTTCGCTCCGGGAAGATCGCGTCGTACGGGACGCTCTACGAACGGCACACCGGCGCGGCCCGCAATCTGGCTCGCCAGCTGGCCCGCTCCAGCTCCGAAGCCGACGATCTCGTGTCCGAGGCGTTCGCCAAGGTGCTCGACACGCTCCGTGGCGGCAAGGGCCCGGACACAGCCTTTCGGGCGTATTTGCTGACTGCGCTGCGTCACACCGCGTACGACCGCACCCGCAAGGAGCGCCGGGTCGACCTCAACGAGGACATGTCTGAGGTCGGCGGCGCCGCGGCGGAGGCGCTGACCGTGCCGTTCTCCGACACCGCGGTCGCCGGGCTCGAGCGGACGATGGCCGCCAAGGCGTTCGCGCGGCTCCCGGAACGCTGGCAGGCGGTGCTCTGGCACACCGAGATCGAGCAGCAGAGCCCGGCCGAGGTCGCGCCGCTGCTGGGCCTGACCGCGAACGGCGTCTCCGCGCTCGCCTACCGCGCCCGCGAGGGACTTCGCCAGGCCTACCTGCAGGTCCACCTGCAGGAGAACGCCGAGGAACGCTGCCGCGCCTGCGCCGAGCGGCTCGGCGCGTGGACCCGCGACGGGCTGTCCAAGCGGGAACGCGCCCAGGTGGAGAGCCACCTCGACGAGTGCGACAGCTGCCGGGCGCTGGCCGCGGAGCTGGCCGACGTCAACGGCGGGCTGCGCGCGATCATCGCCCCGATCGTCCTGGGCGGCGCCGCGCTGGGCTACCTCGCCACCATCGGCGCCGCGAAGGCGAGCGCGGCCACGGCGGCCACCGCGGGTGCGGCCGCCGCTGCCGGTGCCGCGGCGGCCGGCGGCAAGGCCGGCGCCTCCGCGGGGGCCGCCGCCGCGGGCCCTCGCCAGTTCGCCGGGGTCGCCGCCGCGGGCACGGCGATCGTCGCGGCCGTCGTCATCGCGCTCACCGCGGGCGGCGGGGCGCAGGAGATCCCGGTCGCCGCCCAGGAGCCGCCGCCGGTCCAGCAGGTCGAACCGCCGGCCCCGCCACCTCCGGCACCGCCCGCGGCGCCACCGGTCGAACCCCCGGCGCCGCCACCGCCCGCACCGCCCGCCCCACCCGCCCCGCCGGCGGTCGAGCCCGCCCCGCCGCCGGTCGCCCCGCCCGCGCCGGCCCCGCCGCCCGCGCCTGCCCCGCCCGCGCCGGCGCCGCCGTCGATGTCCGCGACGACCCCGCCGGACGGCGTCGAGCTCAGCCCGGGCGCCGCGACGAACCTGCCGATCACCGTGCGCAACGACGGCGGCAGCCTGTCCGAGCCGGTGGCGGTCGCGCTGAACCTGCCGCGCGGCGTGCGCGCGGTCGACACCGGCGGTGGCGGCGCGCCGGCCGCCCGTGCGCAGGCCCCCGGCCCGGTATCGGTGAACTGCCCCGGCGGCGAGGGCACGGTCGTCTGCAAGACCGGCGCCGGCCTGCAGCCCGGCCAGAGCGCGACGCTGAACTTCCGCCTGCAGGCCGACGAAGACGCCGAAGGCGGCACGGTGACCGGCTCGGTCACGGCCGGCGTGGAGATCTCCGTCAAGGTGAGCGTCAAGGTCACCGTGAAGCTCCCGCCGGACGCCGTGGTCCTGGAAGCGCACACCGACCCGCTCTCGCTGCTCCCGTGGTTCCCCGACCCGCGGGTCTACGTGACGGTCCACAACACCGGCGAGACGACCAAGCCGGTCACGGTCACCTTCGACGCCCCGCTCAAGCAGTGGTGGAGCCTGCGCGACTTCCCCTGCACGACGACCGGCACCGGCACGAGCTGCACGACGAAGAGCGCCGTGGCGCCGGGTCAGCACGTCAACCTGTGGGTGCGGCTGAAGGGCCGTCCCCACGACGGGCGGGTGACGATCAACGCCCAGCTCGGCCGGGCGGCGGCCCCGCCGGTGACCGTGAACTTCGGCTGCTGGCGCCACTGGTGCGGCAAGGACCCGCTGCCCTCGTCGACGACTCCGTCGGTCCCGACGGAGTCGTCGACGACTCCGGCCAAGCCGACACCGACGAAACCGACGCCGACGAAGCCGAAGCCACCGGTGACGACGACGGAGGAGTCGGCGAGCGAGCCACCGGTGTCCTCGACCACGACGAGCGCGCCGCCGCGGTCCGGCGGGAATCCCGGGGCCAAACCGCCGACGGTCAGCCCCGAGAAGGGTTTGGGCTGGCTGACCGGGTAGCGGCGGTCGCCGTTCGGCGTCGAGGTGGCCGACTTCGTCAGCGGCATCGTCATCGGCACGCTGCTGGGCACGCTGTTCCGGTGGTGGGCCTTCCCGAAACCACCGAAGATCCGGACATTCACGGCAGCAAGGCCGCCTGAACCACAGTTCAACGCGGTGTTCTCCTAGACTGCGTGGTGTGACCGTTGTGGAAACCGTCCTCAAGCGCACGCCGGAGCCACTGCGTTCGGTGCTGATCAAGCACCGGGAGCTGCTGAAGTTCGGGATCGTGGGCGGCACGACGTTCCTGGTCGACAACGGCGTCTGGTACACGCTGAAGCTGACCGTGCTGGAGCCGAAACCGACCACAGCAAAGGCGATCGCGATCATCGTCGCGACCATCGTGTCCTACATCCTCAACCGCGAGTGGTCCTTCCGGACCCGCGGCGGGCGCGAGCGACACCACGAAGCCGCGTTGTTCTTCGTCATCAGCGGCATCGCGGTGGGCGTCAACCTGGTCCCGCTGATCGTCTCGCGGTACGTGCTCGACCTCGAGGTCCCGCACGTGACCTTCCTGGTCCAGGAGATCGCGGACTTCGCGAGCGGCTCGATCATCGGCATGCTGCTGGCCATGTTCTTCCGCTTCTGGGGCTTCAAGAAGTGGGTGTTCCCGGACGAGCTGGGCGAGCGGCGGCGGGACAACGACCAGATCACCCGCCTGCCCTGAGCAAGTACTTGTCTTTTTACATGTAGTTGTCTACAGTCATCCTCGTCAGTGTTCCTGCGCAGATGACGCCGTCCGGGTTCGGCCGGGCGAGCGGGACGATTCGAGGTGGTTTCCGAGCGCGAAGAGGTCGCATCCGTCCGCGGATGACGATGGAGCCTTTTCCCGACTCGACGGGACGTGTTTTCCGCGCGTCCGCATCTCTCGTCCCTTCTGACGAAACAAGGATTTCTTTTGCGCACGATCGCGCCTTCGCGCGCCCTAAAACCTGCCCTCACGGGCCTGTTCCTGTCCGTTTTCCTCGCGATGCTCGACGCCCAGGTCGTCGCCACCGCGCTCCCCCGGATCGCCGCCGAATTCGGCGGGACCGGCGCCTACGCCTGGGTCACCACCGCCTACCTGCTCGCCGGGAGCGCCACCGCGCCCCTGTACGGCAAGCTCGGTGACGTCTTCGGGCGCAAACGCGTGCTCCTGGGCGCGCTCGCCCTCTTTCTGCTGGGCTCGCTCGCCTGCGGCCTGGCGCCGTCGGCCGCGTTCCTGATCGCCGGGCGCGTGCTGCAGGGCGCCGGGTCCGGTGGCCTCTTCGTCTCCGTCGGCGCTTCGCTGGGCGAGATGTTCACGCCTCGCGAAGGCGCGAAGTACTTCGGCTGGTTCTCGATCTGCTTCGCCGTCGCTTCGCTCGCCGGGCCGGTCGTCGGCGGCCTGCTCACCGGGCTCGCCGGGTGGCGGTCGATCTTCCTGGTCAACCTGCCGCTCGGGCTGGTCGCCCTCGTCTGCCTGAAGACGCTCGACCTGTCGACCCGGCGCCGGGAAGCGCCGTTCGACTTCGCCGGCGTACTCCTGCTGGGCACGGCGATCACCGGGTTCACCCTGCTCACGCCGTTGTCGATCGGCCTCGGCGCGGCCGCGGCCGTGGTGTTCGTGTTCGTCGAACGGCGGGCCGAAGCGCCCGTCCTGCCGCTGCGGTTGTTCCGCGACCGGACGTTCACCGTGTCCGTGCTGCTCAGCGTGCTCGCCGGGTTCGCGTTCCTCGGCTCGGTCAACTACATCGCGGTCTACCTGCAGGCCGACGCCGGTCCGGCGGAAGGCGGGCTGCGGCTGCTGCCGATGACGCTCGCCGTGTCGCTCTCCTCCGTCGTCGCGAGCAAGGTCATCGCCCGCACCGGCGCGTACCGGTGGGCGCCGCGGTCGAGCATGGCGCTCGGCCTGCTCGCGGTGCTCGGCCTGCTCGCACTGGACGGTCTGCCGCAGATCCTCGCCTGCCTGGTCGTCTTCGGCTTCGCGGCCGGGCTGAACCTGCAGGTGCTCGCCATGGCCACGCAGAACACCGCCCCCGCCGCGGATCGCGGCGCGGTCGCCGCCGGCGTCAACCTCGCCCGCGCGCTCGGGTCGGCCCTCGGCCCGGTCGCGCTCGGCTTCGCCTACCACGCCGGCACCCACGGCGTGTTCCTCGCGCTGCTGCCCGTGCTCGCGCTCGGCCTCGTCACGGCGTTCGCGCTCCCCCACGTCCCGCTTTCCCGATAGGAGAACCACGATGATCTTCGTACTCGGTGCCACCGGCAAGGTCGGCCGCCGGCTCGTCCCCGCCCTGCTCGACGCCGCCGCCGGCGTCCGCGCCCTGACCCGCGACCCGGCGAAGGCCCGGATCGACCCGCGCGCCGAAGTGGTCCGCGGCGACCTCGACACCTCGGACCTGCCCGCCCTGCTGGCCGGCGCGGACCGCGTGTTCGTGCTGAGCCAGGGGCACAGCGCCGACCGGGAGGTGGCGGTCGCCCAGGCCGCCGCCCAGGCCGGCGTCACCCACCTCGTCAAGCTGTCCACCACGGGTGTCCACTTCGGACAGAAGGACGCGATCAGCCGCGCCCACGCCGAAGCCGAGCAGGCGATCCGCGAAGCCGGACCGGCGTGGACGATCCTGCGGCCCGGCACCTTCATGGACAACCGGTTCGCCTGGATCGGCTCGATCCGCGAGGAAAACGCGGTGTACGTGCCCGAGACCGATCCGCCGTCCGCGCTGGTCCACGTCCGCGACATCGCCGCGGTCGCGGCCCTCGCGCTGACGACGTCCGGTCACGAAGGCGCGACCTACGAGCTCACCGGCGGCGAAGCCCTCACCACCGAGCAGCAGGTGGCGATCCTGGCCGAAGCGATCGGCCGTCCGCTGAAGTACGTCGAAGAGACCGAAAGTGCCGCGAAGGAGCGGCTGATCCGGATGTACGGCTGGCCCGCGAAGGCGATCGACGGCCTCTTCGCCCTCAAGCGGGAGTCAGCACCACACGAACGGGTCGTCTTCGACACGGTCGAGCGGCTGCTCGGCCGACGGCCGCTGACCTTCGCGGCCTGGGCAGAGGAGAACGCGTCCGCGTACCATCACCAGGAGTGACGAGGGCGAGGTGACGGCGGATGAGTGACCTGCGCGTCCTCGTCGTCGACGACCATCCCCTGTTCCGGATCGGCGTGGGCACGCTGCTCGCCGCCGAACCCGGGATCGAGGTCGTCGGCGAGGCCGCCGGCGGAGCCACCGCGGTCACCTCCGCCGCCACTCTGCGGCCGGACGTCGTGGTGATGGACCTGCACCTGCCCGACATGTCCGGGATCGAGGCGACCCGGCACATCGTGGCGGCGAACCCGGGCACCGGCGTGCTGATGCTGACGATGGCCGACGAAAGCGAGTCGGTCTTCGCGGCGATGCGCGCCGGTGCCCGGGGCTACCTGCTCAAGGACGCCGAGCCGGACGAGATCATCCGCGCCGTCCAGGCGGTCGCCCGGCGGGAGGCGATCTTCGGCCCGGACATCGCGAACCGCGTGCTCGCCTTCTTCAACCAGCCGCCGGCCAGCGAGCCGGTGTTCCCGGAGCTGACCGGGCGCGAACGTGAGGTGCTCGCGCTGATCGCGGCCGGGCACAGTAACAGCGTCATCGCGAGCACGCTGTGCCTGAGCCCGAAGACCGTGCGCAACCACATCTCGAACGTCTTCGCCAAGCTCCACGTGGCCGACCGGGCCGAGGCGATCGTCCGGGCCAGGGACGCCGGGCTCGGCCGTCTGTGACACGGGATGCTTCGCCCCAGGCCGGGGGCTCCGCCACCCGGACCCCCGAACCGAAGTCCTGATCGGGTGCCCGTCCGGGCAACATCGGGACCCCGGTCCCATGCGCCCGGGACACGCGAACGGGCAGGCTGGGAGCCTGCACCGTTCGAGGGGAATGGGGAACGATGTTCGAAACCGACCGGACCCCGGTGGTGGTCCGCGCCACCGATCCGATCCTGCACAACGGCGTCTGCATGACGCTGCGTTCGCGCGACGACGTCCGGGTGGTGGATGACGGTACGGCTCAGGTCGCCCTGTTGGTCACCGACCGGCTCGACGAGCCGATGACCCAGCTGCTGTCCGCGCTGCACCACCAGGGCTTCACCCGCATCGTCCTGATCGCGGGCGAAGTCGACGACAACGAGATCCTCAACGCGGTCGAGCACGGCGTCTGCGCGGTCGCCCGCCGCGCCGACGCGGGCCCGGAAGTCCTCGTCCGCCTGATCAAAGCCGCGGCGGCCGGGGAAGGCGCGTTGCCGCCCGACCTGCTCGGCCGGTTGCTGAACCGGGTTTCCCGCCTGCAGCGCCAAGTGCTCCAGCCGCGCGGCCTGCGGCTGGGCGGCATGAGCGACCGCGAGACGGAGGTCCTGCGGCTCGTCGCGGCGGGACATTCGACGCAGGAGATCGCCGACGAGCTGTGCTATTCGCAGCGCACGGTGAAGAGCATCCTCCACGACGTGACCAACCGGTTCCAGCTGCGGAACCGGTCGCACGCGGTCGCGTATGCGTTGCGGGAAGGGCTGATCTGACCGACCGGCCGCGTCCCGCGGTTTCTAACGCGGGACGCGCTCGGCCGGCCAGCGCACTTCCGGAACGTCGCTCGGCCGCGGCACCTTCAAGAACAGGCTGAACACCGCCGGACGCCGGTTCGACAGTTCCAGGCGGCCGCCGTCGGCCTCGACCAAGGCCCGCGCCAACGCCAGGCCCACCCCCGTCGAGCCGCCGCCGGAAAACCCTCGCTCGAAGATGTGCGGCGCGAGCTCGTCCGGCACGCCGGGCCCCGTGTCGCTCACCTCGATCACCACCGTGCCCTCGGCGTCGCCGCGGCGGCCGATGAGCGTCACCGTGCCCGAGCCGTGGCGCAGCGCGTTGTCCAGCAGCACCCCGATGACCTCGCGAAGCCGGCCAGGGGTGGCCCGCGCCATCAGGCCGTCCGCCACGCGCGTCCGCAGGTTGCGGCCCTCCGCGCGGAGCAGCGCGCGCCACTCCTGCGCCATTTCCGGCAGCTGGGTCGGCAGGTCCACCGGTTCCGCGCCGACCTCACGCGCCGCGCGGGCCGCCGCCAGCAGCTCGTCCAGTGCCTCGGCAAGCCGGTCCGCCTGCTCCTGGGCCGCCTTCGACTCGTCGGCCACCTCGTCGTCCGGGTGCACGGTGAGCGGTTCCAGCCGCAGCTGCAACGCCGTCAGCCGGCTGCGCAGCTGGTGCGAAACGTCCCCGACGAGCTGCCGCTCCCGCTGCACGAGCTGGGCCAGCGCGGTGCCGGACGCGTCCAGTGCTTCGGCGACCATGTCGAGCTCGCCGACGCCGTAGCGGCTCGGGTCGGGCCGGAAGTCGCCGCCGCCGAGGCGGGCCGCGCGTTCGGCGACGTGCCGCAGCGGTTTCGCGAGCCGTCTGGCGGTCGCGATCGCCACCACCGCGCCGGTGCCGATCGACAGCAGCACCAGCAGCACGACGACCAGCGTCACCGTCGTCTGCCGCTCGTGCATCGGGCCCGCCGCGACGGCGATCGCCACCTTGCCGTCGCGGGCCAGGTCGGCCGTCTCGGTGACGGTGTCGGGACCGGGGTCGTTACCGTAGCGCTTCTCCTGCTGGTTGGGGACCTGGACGCTGAGCAATCCGTTCGCCGGGACCGCCGCGCGCACCTGGTCGAGGTCGATCTCCTGGCCGTTGGCGATTTCGGTGTCCAGGATCGCCGCCGCCGCACGGGCGTTCTCGGCGAGCGTCTCGCGGTAGCTCGACTCGATCTGCCAGCTCGCCACGATGCCCAGCGGGATGCCGAGGACCGCCGCGGTGACGGCGACGGCCAGCAGGATGGCCAGCAGGATGCGGCGGCGCACGGCTTATTCGGCGTTGAAGCGGAAGCCGACGCCGCGGACGGTCGCGATCCGCCGTTCGCCGTCGTGGGTCTTGCTGGTCCGCCCGGCGGCCTCGTCGGCGGCGATGGCGAGCTTCCGCCGCAGCCACGACATGTGCATGTCGAGCGTCTTGGACGTCTTCGACTCGAGGTCGTTCCAGACCTCGGCGAGGATTTCGTCGCGGCTGACGACCTGCCCGGCCCGGGTCATCAGCACGCGCAGCAGCTCGAACTCCTTGTTCGCCAGCTGGACCTCGTGGTTGTCCACGGTGACCAGCCGCGCGCCGAGGTCCATCCGCACCCCGCCGGCCTCCAGGACCTCGGGCGCCCGGCGGCGCAGCAGCGCGCGGATCCGGGCGAGCAACTCGGCGAGCCGGAACGGCTTGGCGACGTAGTCGTCGGCGCCCGCGTCCAGGCCGACGACGAAGTCGACCTCGTCGGTGCGGGCGGTGAGCATCAGGACGGGCAGCTCGGTGCCGGCGGCGCGCAGGCGCCGGCAGACCTCGAGACCGTCCATCCCGGGCAGGCCGAGATCCAGCACGAGCAGATCGACGCGCTGGGCGGCGGTGGCGTCGAGCACCGAAGGGCCGTCGGTGACGACGTGGATCTCGTATCCCTCGCGTTCGAGGGCGCGGGAGAGCGGTTCGGCGATGGCCGGATCGTCTTCGGCAAGTAGGACCATGCTCACCTGGCCAACTCTACGGCTCGCGGGCGTGAAAACATCGTGACCGTGCCTGGCTATGAAGATGATCTGGCTCTCGCCACCCGGCTGGCCGACGCCGCCGACGCCATCACGACGGCGCGGTTCCGCGCCCTGGACCTGGCGGTGGAGCGCAAGCCCGACCGCACCCCGGTGACCGACGCCGACACCGCGGTCGAGGACGCGATCCGCGCCCTGCTGGCGGCGGAACGCCCGGACGACGCGGTGCTCGGCGAGGAGCGCGGCGGCTCGGCCGCGACGGGCCGCGCGTGGGTGCTCGACCCGATCGACGGGACGAAGAACTTCCTCCGAGGAGTACCCGTTTGGGCGACCCTCATCGCCCTCGTGGAGGACGGCGATCCGGTCGTCGGCCTGATCAGCGCGCCCCTGCTGGGCCGCCGCTGGTGGGCGGCTTCGGGTGACGGCGCCTTTTCGAGCGACTCGGCCGGAACCCGGAAACTGTCGGTTTCGAAGGTTTCGTCCCTTTCGGACGCCTATCTGTCCACAACGGACCTCAACTCGTGGAGCGAGTACCACTCGCGCGAGAAGTACCTCGGCCTGGTGGACGCGTGCTGGGAGACCCGCGCGTTCGGCGACTTCTGGCACCACGTGCTGGTGGCCGAGGGCGCCCTCGACGTGGCGGCGGAGTGCATCGTCAACCCGTGGGACGTCGCGGCCGCGCAGGTGATCGTCACCGAAGCCGGTGGCCGGTTCAGCGACCTGGACGGCCTCGGCCGCTACGACAACGGCAGCGCGCTCTCGACGAACGGCCGCCTCCACGACGAGACCCTGGCCATCCTCAAGCGCTGAAAGGGGCACTTTCTCGTAAAAGTGCCCCTTCAGGTCAGGAGCCGGGGAGCAGGCCGACGGCGCCGCGGGCGACCTGGGCCCAGGCCAGCCGGCCGAAGAGGTAGTGGCACGCCACCTGTTCGCTGGTGAACCGGGCCCAGTCGTAGCGGTTGCCCTGCTCGCGCCAGAACACTTCCCACGCCTCGTCCTCGCCCTGCATCAGGCACCAGGCGTTGTCGACCTCGGCGCCGAGCGAGACGACCTCCGGCGGTACGCCCAGCACGCCGAGCCACCGCTGGATCGACTGGGTGTTCATCAGTCCTCATCCCCCTTGGCCTCGGCGAGGTAGCCGAGGGTCACCAGTTCGTCGGCCGCCAGCAGGGCACGGTACCGGGTGCCACCACCGACCTGGCCGAACCAGTTCGCGGTCTCCGAGCGCCACATCGGCACCTTGCGCACCACGACGTACCGGCGGTACTCGGCGTCCAGGAACGCGGGTGGCAGCGAGCGTTCCGCGAACGGCGTCCCGTCGGCGAAGAGCACCCGCCCGTACGCCGGGCCGAAGCGGTCGAGGACCGTGTCGGCCGGGACCATCACCGGCTCGGGCCAGTCCACGCTGCATTCGGGGAACTGCTCGCCCGGCGGCCACGCGTACTCGGGGCCGAGCTCGCTGTGCCCGACGACGAACCGGCGGATCCACACGGCCTGTGTCGCCCGCGCGTACGGCACGTACCCCTCTTTCAGGTGCCGCGGCACCGGCCGCGACGGGGCGGTCGGTGACCGGCGGAAGCCCGCGGTGACGTTGGTCAGGGCCTGGTCGTCGAAGATCAGCCGGGCGTCCGGGTGGTCGTTCGGCGCGAAGCCGTCCGGGTCGTCGGGCAGCGGCAGCTGGCGCGCCGGCTTGTCCATCGCCACCGGCAGGTGCCCGATCGGGAACATGTGCACCAGGAACAGCGCGACGACGCTTCCCCGCTCCGTGCGCGGCGAGCCGAGCGGCGGCAGCGGCACGGGCGAACCCGGGTTCGGTGGCGGGCCCGCGACCGGGGGCGGCCCGGCCACCGGCGGGGGCAGCGGAGCCGGCGGCGGCGTCGGCGGGGCCGGTGGTGCCGGTGGCAGCGGGAACGGCGGCAGCAGCGGCGACACCGCGTGCGGCCACGCCGCGGGGTTGCCCGAGGGCGGGGTCGGCGCCTCTTCGAAGGCGCCCGAATCCGTCAGGCCGTACCCGGGCAGCTGCACCGGCCCGGTGTCGAGGTCGGCCTCGACCGGTTCGGAGCCCGCCTCGGAAGGCTCGGTCACACCCATCCTCCGGCTCGGTCGGTGCCTGGTGGGCACACGCTGTTCGACGCGGCCGCAGCGCTGTCGGCCCCCCTTGATACCGCACCCCATCCCCCAGGGCGCGACGAGGTCGCTAGTTTTCCGGGGGCTCCGGGTGGCGGAGCCCCCGGCCCGGGGCGGGGCCCCGGATGTCTCAGTTGTTTTCCGGGGGCTCCGGGTGGCGGAGCCCCCGGCCCGGGGCGGAGCCCCGGATGTCTCAGCTCAATGCTGCGACCACGCGGGACGGGCTCGGGCGGCCGAGCTGTCCCGCCATCCACGCGCTGGCCGCCACCAGCGCGTCCAAGTCGACGCCGGTGGTCACCCCGAGGCCCTCCAGCATCCACACGAGGTCTTCGGTCGCCAGGTTCCCGGTGGCCGATTCGGCGTATGGGCAGCCGCCGAGCCCACCCGCCGAAGAGTCCACAGTCGACACTCCACATCGGAGCGCCGCGAGCGTGTTCGCGAGAGCTTGGCCGTAGGTGTCGTGGAAGTGCACGGCCAAAGTACCGACATCGCCGAAGAGCCCGATGAGTGTTTCGACCTGGCCGGCCGTGGCGACGCCGATGGTGTCGCCCAGGGAAAGTTGCGAGCACCCCATCTCCAGCAGGCGGCGGCCGGCGGTGGCGACCTGCTTCGCCGGCACGACGCCTTCCCAGGGGTCGCCGAAGCACATGGAGAGGTATCCGCGGACGTCCAGGCCCGCTTCCCGGGCCCGCGTGACGACCGGCTCGAACATCGCGAACTGTTCGTCGAGCGATGAGTTGAGGTTCTTGCGCGCGAACGTCTCCGTCGCGCTGGCGAAGATCGCGATGTGCTGGACGCCGGCTTCCAGGGCCCGGTCCAGGCCTTTCTCGTTCGGGACCAGCACCGGGTACCGGACGCCTTCGCGGCGGTCGAGGCGGGCCAGCAGCTGCTCGGCGTCGGCCAGCTGCGGCACCCATTTCGGGTGGACGAAGCTGGTCGCTTCCAGCGTGGTGAGCCCGGCGCCCGCGAGGCGGTCGAGGAATTCCAGCTTGACCTCGACCGGGACGATCGTCTTCTCGTTCTGCAGCCCGTCTCGCGGGCCGACCTCCCAGATGGTCACCCGGTCCGGCAGCTCTCCCGCCGAGGGGACCCGCTCGGGCAGGCCCAGTGCGCGTGTACTCATCAGCGGCGTCTCTCGCCGCGCGGCGGGCGCCCGCCGCCCTGGGGCGGCAGGGGCGTGGTCTGTTGGGGCTGCGGTGGAGCACCCGCACCCGGCCGGTAGTCGTCGTACGGGTTGTCGTTGACCTCGCGGTAGATGACCGTGTGCACCTTCTCGACGTGCGGGATGTCCTCGAAGCGCAGCGGCTCGTCCGACGCCGACTCGATGATGAGCGTGCCGCAGCCGAAGACCCGGTCGAGCAGGCCGTGCTCGAACTGGACGCTGTTGATCCGGCCCATCGGGATGTCGATGCCGGTGCGCTTGAGGACGCCCTCGCGGGCGATCAGCCGGTCGGTCGTCACGATGAAGTGGGTGGTCCGCCAGCGCACGAGTGGCGCCAGGAACAGCCACACGACCAGCACGAGCGCCACGACCGCGACGGCGATCAGCCCGACCGAGTTCCACGGCGCGGACGCGTCCTTGGCCAGGATCGCGAGCCAGGTGCCCGCGCCCAGGGTGACCAGCAGCGCGAGCGTGGGGAAGATCAGCATCTTGAAGTGCGGGTGACTGTGCACCACGACGTGCTCTTGCTCGCTGAGCAAATCGTCCGGATAAGCCACGGCGGACGCTCCCAAGGTCGGTGCGGCGGTGTCGTCTCACCGTACCGGCGAGCGAGGAGGCGGTGGGCGCAACGCCCCGAAGAATCAGGCCGGACGCACGTGGACCACGTCACCTGCGAAGACAGTGTGCCGCTGTCCGCCCGCCACGTCGACCTGCAGCTGGCCGGCGGCGTCGATGTCGGCCGCGCGGCCGGTCAGCGCCGTCCCGTCCGGCAGCTGCACCTCGACGTCCTGGCCGAGGGTCGCGCAGTGGGCGCGGTAGTCGCCGAGCAGGCCGGCCTCGGTGAGGTCGCCGCCGGCGAGGCGCCACCGCCGCTCGAGGTCGGCGAAGCCGGTGAGCAGCGCGATGGCGACGTCGGTGCGGTCGGTGTTCGTGGCGCCCTGCTCGGCCAGTGACGTCGCGGGCAGCCCGCCCGGGCCCGGCTGGACGTCGCCGAGCGGCAGGACGTTGAGGCCGATGCCGAGCACGATCGACGGGTCGTCCCCGGCCACGGCTTCGGCGAGGATGCCGGCGCACTTGGCGCCGTCGACGAGGACGTCGTTGGGCCACTTGAGCACGGCGTCCACCCCGACGGACGCCGCGGCGGCCCGGACGGCGAGCCCGGCGACGACGGACAGTGAACCCAGCACCGCGAAGGGGACGCCCGGCCGGAGCGCGACGCTCAGGTACAGCCCGGCCCCCTTGGGCGAGCTCCACGTCCGAGCCCGCCTGCCGACCCCCGCGGTCTGCTCTTCGGCGAGCAGGACGGTCCGGTCCGCGGCGCCGTCTTCGAGCGCTTTCCGCAGGTCGGCGTTGGTGGAGCCGGTGCGCTCGACGACGTCGATCTTCGCGTAACGATCTTGAAGCGCCGCACTGAGCCGGACAGCGTCGATCTCGGGCATGTGCCCACAATATGGGAGTCCCCCTAACGTGCAAGCTACTCACTCGTTCACAAAGAGGTGTGCTCTTCTAAGTTGGACCCCGTGACGACCAAGCCGACCTCCTGGGCCCGCGGCGCTGCGCTGCGCGGCCTGGTCGCGCTGCCGCTCGTCGCGGGTCTGGTCACGGCGGGCTGGCTGCTGGCCGAGAGGGCGCCGGAACCCGCGGCCGCCCCGGCGCCCCCGCCGGTGGTGCGCGACGCGGCGTCGGGCCCGTCGGTCCTCGAAGTCAGCGCACCGGTGAAGGCCCGGGAACCGGGCCAGGGCGCGTCCGGCCAGGGCGGCAAGAGCCCGCTGCGGCAGTGGGCGGAGCAGCTGGCCGGCCCCCTCGACATCCCCGCGGACGCGCTGATCGGCTACGCGAACGGCGAACTGGCGCTGCGCGGCGAAGACCCGTCGTGCCACCTTTCGTGGGTCACCCTGGCCGGCGTCGGCTCGGCGGCGTCGAACCACGGCCGCGACGGCGGCAACCTCCTCGGGCTGTCGGCTACGCAGGCCAAGAGGTACGGCGCCGACGCGCCGATCGCGGCCGGGCGGGCGTTGTGCGCGGGCGGCACCGACCTCGGCGCGGGCCCCGGCTGGTGGAAGGCGATCGCGGCGTACCACCCGGGCAGCGAGACGGAACTGTTCCGCCAGCGCGTGCTCGGCATGGCGCAGCTGTACGCGACACTGTCCCTCGACCCGGCCTCGGCGGACTCCCCGCGGATCCGCGCGACCCGGTTCGCGCTCGGCCAGCTCGGCCTCCCGTACGTCTGGGGCGGCAACGGCCCCGACGCGGGCGCGGCGGGCTTCGACTGTTCCGGCCTCACGAAGGCGTCGTACGACAGCGCGGGTGTGGCCCTGCCGCGGACGGCGGACAGCCAGTTCCGCGCGCTCCCGCCGGTCCCCGCGGCGCAGGAGCCGCGCCTGGGCGACCTGGTGTTCTACGGAAATCCGGCGACCCGCATCCACCACGTCGGCCTGTACCTGGGCAACGGCCTGATGATCAACGCCCCGACCGAGGGCCAGGCGATCCAGATCCACACGTACCACTCGAAGGGCGACGACTACGCGGGCGCGGGCCGCCCGGCCAACTAGGCTTTATTGCATCGAACGCAACATTGGCCAGGGTTTGATACTTCCTGTTCATACTGGTCAGAGGGTTCTCCGGCGAGGTCGGCGATGGTAGTGGCATGTCGCTGACCTGGACTGTTGGAGGTGGATGCAACGATGTTGTATCTGCTGCAACCGGAGGTTCAGGTGGTGCGGCAGAGTATCCATGCTCGAACCAACCACGCCGCCCAATACAGCCTCATCCAAATGACGTACCCTGAGCGGCAGCATCAGATGCGTCGCGCCTTCCAGATCACTTGCCCACCGATAGATCCCGGCGGGCGAACGATGGACTTGCGGTGCGCGGTCGGAGTTTGGCCGACGAACCAGGCCGAGGACGCCACTCAAACTGGCTTAGCTGCCGGGGGAATACGACAGGGTTCGAATACCTACACTCCACCAGCTTGACCGGGCACGGCGAGCAGGATCTTCAGCAGCTCGCCGGGCGCGTCCCGCATGAGGTTGTGGCCGCCGTCGAGGGCGTGCGTGGTCCACGCGGGATCCGCACGCAGGCGCTGGTAAACGGGAGTGAACGGCGATTCGCCGTCCCATCCGGCGGCGTAGACGTAGTCCCGGCGCCGGAACCGGGCCGGGTCGCCGGCCAGGCGCAGCGGCTGGAGCAGGGAAGCGAGCGGATGCGGGGTGGCCCGCGGGTCGAAGAACGGCAGCGGGCGCACACCGTAGCCGGTGTCGACGACGTCGAGGTACCACCGGCGTTCCTGCTCGGAGACCAGTGTCCAGCAGGAGTCGCCGTGCGCGGGCACGACGGCGTCGAGGTACACCAGGCTGTCCACGCGCTCGGGGAGGCGGTCGGCGGCCCCGGTGATCACCATCCCGCCGTAGCTGTGGCCGACCAGCACGGCGTCGCGAACGTCCTCGGCCGTGAGCAGCGCGGTCACGTCCTCGATGTGCGTGTCGAGGTTGACCCCGCCGGGCAGGAGGTGGCTGCGCTCACCGATCCCGGTCGGCGTCAGCGGGTGGACGACGTGCCCGTGCCCGCGCAGCTGCTCGGTCAGTCCGGCGAAGCACCAGCCGCCGTGGCACATGCCGGGGACGAGAACGAAGGTGGCCATGAGCGTGCTCCTTGTGGTTGTCGGATCGGGTCAGGGTCACCACGGCCGCCGCTCCGCACAGGACGGCGGTCCAGGCCAGGGGTGCGGCGGTCGAGGTGTGGTCGGCGAGGATGCCGGCCAGCCACGGCCCCACGGTCTGTCCCGTGGCGAAGAGCGCGGTGAACGCGGCCAGGGTGGCGGTCCGGTCGGCGGGCGGCACGGCCGTCCGGATGTGCGCGGTGACGGCCGCCGGGACCGCCATGAAGGTCACCCCGTAGCCGGCCACCGAGGCGAGCACCACCGCAGGCGACGGAGACAGCAGTGCCGGCGCCGAGCTACCGGCCAGCACGCCGAGCACGACAGCCAGGGCACGCGTGCCGGGCCAGCGTGTGATCGGGCGGCTCCACACGACGGGGGACGCCATGACGGCGGCACCCAGCACCGTCCACGTGAGCACCACTTGCGCGAGGGGTGCGTGCCGGTCGGCCAGGTACACGGACAGGAAGGTGATGTAGGTGATGTAGCCGGACGCGAAGAGGAAGTACGCCACGGCCACCCGCCACAGTGGACGCACCCGCACCCGGCCGTCCGCATCCAGCGGCCGCTCGTCGTTGAATCCGGCCGCCCGCCACGAGACCAGGGCCGCCAGCCCGGCCGCGGCGCCCAGGGCGAGCCACGCCACCCGCCAGTGCCCGGCCAGTGCCGGGACGGTCAGGCCGCTGAGCACGATCCCCAGCCCCGCGCCGGCGAAGTACACCGTGATGGGCGCGCTCGAGCCGGCGGTCATGCGGGCCACGATCACCCCACCGGCGATGAACACCACCGCCCCGCTCGCCCCCGCCACCGCCCGAACGGCCAGCAGCACCGCGAAGTCGTCGCCGCCCGCTGTGCCGGCCAGCGCCAGTGCCGTGACGACCATGCCCCAGCGGAACGCCGCGGCGGCACCCCACCGGCGCACCACGGCCGCCGTCACCAGCGCGCCGGCCAGGTAGCCCAGCCCGTTCGCGGTGGCGACCGATCCCGCCTCGGCCAACGTCCACCCCAGGTCGTCTCGCATGGCCGGAACGAGCAGGCCGTAGGCGAACCGCGCGAGCCCCAGCGCGGACGCGGTCCCGAGCGCCAGCCGCGCAGCCCGCCCCACCGCCGTCATCTACACCCCAGAAGATCGAACCGATCAGTTCGATCCGGACGCTAGCACACTGATCGAACCGATCGGTACCATCGTCTTGTGCCGGTTTCCAAAGGTTCCACCATCGACCCCGGGCGGACCCGCGCCGCGATCCTGCAGGCGGCCACCCGGGTCTTGTACGAACGCGGGCTCGACGGCGTCGGCGTGGCCGAGCTCTGCACCCGCCTGGGCGTGTCCAAGGAGACGCTTTACCGGCACTTCGGCAGCAAGGACGGGCTCGTCCAAGCGGTGCTCGAGGCACGAAGCGACCGAGTCGTCCGCCGGCTGACCGACGCGGTCGTGGCCGCCGGCGAGGATCCCGCCGGCCGGCTCATCGCCCTGTTCGACGTCCTCCAGGGCTGGTACGACGAGCCGGCATTCCGCGGCTGCGGCCTGCTCAACGCCGCCGCCCAGCACCACACCGACCCGGTCCGGGCCATCACCGCACGCCACCTCGGCCGCTACCTCGACCTGCTCACCGAGATCGCCGAGGGGGCCGGAGCCGCCGACCCACTCCGGCTCGCGCGGCAACTGCTCATCCTCGTCGAGGGCGCCACCGTCGTGGCCGACCACCACAACCCCGCCCACACGGGCGAACTCGCGCGCGAGGCCGCACTCACCCTGCTCGCCGCGGCCCGCCGACCCTGACGGGTTCCGGTCACCGCCCCGGTCGGCGGCGCACCATCTCGGCGATCCGGACGGGCGTGAACGGCGAGGTGCAGTTCGGCGGCGTCGGGTAGTCCTTGAGCACCTCCAGGCGCTCCCCGACGGCGACGGCCCGGGCCCGGTACCCGGCGTGCTCGATCCCGATCTGCGCCAGGCAGGTGTTCATCGCCCACTGCAGGCGGTCCGGGGCGGCCTTCAGCTCGGCCACCGTCACCGCGGCACCACCAATCCCGACTCGTAGGCGAACACCACCAGCTGCGCCCGATCGCGGGCGTGCAGCTTCATCATGGCCCGGTTGACGTGCGTCTTCGCGGTCAGCGGGCTGATCACCATCCGTTCGGCGATCTCCTCGTTGGCCAGCCCCCGCGCCACGAGCGTGACGGCTTCGCGCTCCCGGTTCGTCAGTTCCGCCAGCCCCGCACCGGGCACGAGCGGCTGGGTCACGTACCGGTCGATCAGCTTGCGGGTGATCGACGGCGCCAGCAGGGCGTCCCCGCGCGCCGCGACGCGCACCGCGTGCAGGAAGTCCTCCGGCTGGATGTCCTTGACGAGGAATCCGGCCGCGCCCGCGCGCAGCGCCTCGAAGACGTACTCGTCCAAGCCGTAGTTGGTCAGGATGACGACGTGCACCGCGGCCAGCGCCGGGTCCGCGGCGATGCGCCGGGTCGCCTCGATGCCGTCGACGCCGGGCATCTGGACGTCGACGAGCGCGATGTCCGGCCGGTGCGCCAGCGCGAGCCGCACCGCCTCGCCGCCGTCGCCGGCTTCGGCGACCACCTCGATGTCGTCCTCGACGTCGAGGAGCGCGCGGAACCCGCTGCGGATGAGCGGCTGGTCGTCGGCCAGCAGGACGCGGATCACGCCGGGTCCACCGGAAGCTCGGCCTGGACGCGGAAGCCGCCTTCGCGACGGGGCGCGGCTTCGAGCCGGCCGCCGAGGGCGGTGACGCGTTCGCGCATGCCCAGCAGGCCGACGCCGGGCTCCGGCACGGTGTCCACTGTGGCCTTTCCGTCGTCGTCGACCCGGATGACCAGTGTGCCGGGCCGGTGGTCGATCCGGACCGACGCGGTGGCCGCGGCGGCGTGCCGGGCGACGTTGGTCAGCGATTCCTGCACGATCCGGTAGGCGGTCCGGCCGACCGCAGCCGGCACAGCGTCACGCGGGCCTTCGACGGTCAACTGTGCGTCGAGGCCGGTGGTCCGGGCCCGGCGCACGAGGTCGGGGACGTCGTCGAGCCCGCGCGGCGGGTCCTGGTCGTCGTCGCGCAGCGCCTCCAGGGTCGCGCGCAGTTCCCGGGTCGCCTCGCGGCCGGCTTCGCGGATCGCCAGCAGCGCCTCGGGTACTTCTTCGCCTCGCTTGCGGGCCAGGTGGACGGCGACTTCGGCCTGCACCTTGATGACGGAGATCTGGTGGGTGAGCGAATCGTGCAGCTCCCGCGCGATGTGCAGCCGTTCCTCGTCCGCGCGCCGCCGGGCGGTTTCCTCGCGGGTGCGCTCGGCTTCGTCGGCCCGGCGCTCGGCCTGGCGCAACGCCTCCCCCGCCGCCCCGGCGGCGATCAGCCACGCCAGCTGGAGGACGTCCCGCGCCTGCGTGAACGCCGCGCCGGTGTCGGGTACGCCCGAAGCCAGCAGCGCCGGCGGAAGCGCGACCAGCATCAGCACCGAAGCCACGATCGCGGCGATCCGGTGTCCCGCCCGGACGGCGGCGTACACGGCGAAGAGGTACGCGACGACGGGCACTTCGAAGCCGGCGACCTGGTACGCGAGCGCGCAGATCGCGGTCGCGGCCAGCACGGCGACCGGCATCCGGCGGCGCGCGGCCAGTGCCAGCCCACCGGCCGCCAGGGCCGCGTACCCCAGGACGTCGAGGTCCGCCGGCGTGTGCGTCGCGGACCGCCCGGCGACCACCAGGGCCGCCGCGACCCCGGCGGCGATCACCCCGTCGACGACCTGCGCACGGCTCACCCCTGAACCCTAACCGCGGGCCCGCCCGGCGAAGTCCCGCAGCGAGCGCATTTCCGGACTACCGCGGCCGCGGTAGTCCCCCGGTTCCTGCGACGCCCGCGGCAGCACGAAGTGTCTGCTCGCGCACGACGACGGGCGCGGGGTCCGGCGGACATGCTTCCGGCGTCCGATCCGGAACCGAAGGAGCACTCATGAACGTCCTCGCCGCGGCCAGTACCTACGACCTGACGCCGGGACGGCTCTGGTCCTTGATCGCCGTCGTGTTCGGCGTGGCGGGGGTGGTCGCGGGCGTGCCGGCCGTGCGCCGCGGCCGGGGAGCGATCGTGGCAGTGGCCGGTGGCCTGGCCGCCGTCGTCATCGGCGGGTGGGTCGTGGCCGCCGCGAAGGGCGGGCCCGGCACCGGCTACGGGATCGTCGGCGGCTACGTGGACCTGGTGATCGGCGCGGCCGCCCTCGTCCTCGGCGGGCTGTCGATGGCGCGCTCGCGCGGTTTTGTCGGTGGTCGCCGCTAGCTTCGGGGCATGTTCGAAATCGACTTCGCCGAGTTCCCGTCCACCTCCGCCGCGGCGTCCGGGCGGTTCTTCGAGCGCGCGTTCGGGTGGCCGGTGACCCCGTACGGCCCGGACTACACCGACGTCCGGGCCGACGGCCTGACCCTGGGATTCCAGTCGGCCGCGGCCGAACAGACCCGGGCGCCGCTGGTGACGATCCGCACGGACGACCTGGCGGCGGCCCGCGAGGCGGTGGCGGCAGCGGGCGGTGTGGTGACGAAGGAACCGTTCGCCTTCCCCGGCGGGCGCCGCTTCCACTTCCGCGAGCCCGGCGGGAGCGAACTGGCGATGTGGTCACGGACCTAGCACCGCCTGCTCGACGTAACCGGCGGCCCCGCCGCCGTAGAACATCGCGGGGTCGGCCGGCGCGGTCGGCAGGCCGAGCGGCCCGGCCGGCCGCCGAGGAAGTCCGGGTGCGAAACGGCCCCGGTGTGCCACAACTGCGGCACGATCCGGCCGCCGAGCGCGTGCACGACGTCCGTGACCCGCCGCCACCCGTCGACCTCGGCGTACACCCCGGGAACGTTCGAGAAGCCGACAGCCGGTCGCTCACCCAAGGTCCTTCGGTGACGACGAGCCCGGCGCGCTGCGCGTAGCAGGGCTCCTGGAGGGGCTTCCTCCGGCGTCTGTCCTTTGTGGAGTTATCGACACCAAGTCCGCCGCGCGCGAAACAGAAAGGGAAAGACCTGTGGACACTGCCGCGATACTCTCCCGGTATGGACGATGTCGAGGTCCGTGAGCTGCGGTATTTCCGCGCGGTCGCCGAAGAGCTGAACTTCTCCCGCGCCGCCGAGCGGCTCGGGATGGCGCAGCCACCGCTGTCCCGCGCGATCCGGCTGCTGGAGCGGCGGCTCGGGGTGCAGCTCTTCGAACGCACCAGCCGGCACGTCTCGCTGACGCCGGCCGGGGCCGTCCTCTTCACCGAGTCGGCGAAGGCGCTGGACGCCGTCACCGCGGCGGTCCGGCGCACGCGACGGGCGGCGCAGCGGACGCCGGCGCTCGTCGTCACCGCGAAGCCGGGGGTCGCGACCGATCTGCTGCGGCGGATCGCCGACGTGCACCCGGATCCGGTCGACGTGCGGGTCAGCGGGTTCAGTGAACATGCGGAGCTGTTGCGGGACGGCCGGGCCGACGTGGCCGTGCTCGGCTGCCAGGGCGGCCCTCACCACGGCCTGGACGTCGAGGTGCTGTTCAGCGAGCCGCGGGTGGCCGCGCTGCCGTCGGACCACGAGCTCGCCGGCCGGGCCGTGCTGACCTGCGCCGACTTCGCCGGGCAGCCCACGCCGTGCTGGCCGCTCTCGTCGGCCGCGGACCGGGCGTACTGGTCCGGGCAGGACGTGACCGGCGGGCCGGTGACGCCGGGGCCGATCGTGCACGACAGCGCCCAGCTGCTGGAGACGGTCGCGCTGGGGCAGGCGGTCGCGCTGCTGCCGGCGTCGGTCGCCGAACTGCGCTCGCGCGACGACGTCGTCTACCGGCCGGTCGTGGACGCGACGCCGTACTCGCCGGCGCTCGCGTGGCCGTCCGGGGCGCGGGATCCGCGGATCGCGCGGTTCGTGCGGACCGCCACCGAGGTCAGCGAAGCACTACCTCGACCGGGAGCTGTCCCGGCGGGGTGACCGTGTGGATCACCGGCGGCACCCGGAGGTCGTCGGCCGCGAACGCCGCCCGGAGCCGCTCGACGTCCGCGTCGGCGATCAGCTCGGCCAGCTCGTCGGCGCGGGCGGCGGTGGCCGGGGCGAGCACGACGGAATCGTCGAGTGCGCCCCAGATGTCCCACTGGAGCATCTCGTGCTTGTTGAGCGCGGCGAGGTCGAGCACGAGGTTGTGCCACGCGTACGGGATACCGCGCAGGAACGGCACGTCCAGGTCCGGCGAAACGACCAGCCGGGCCGGATCGAGCGCGCCCGAGCGGGCGGCGGTCCACGCGTCGGGGGCGGTCAGGAACCGGTCTCGGGGGACGTCGAGGAGGTCGAACTCCACGTCGTCCACCGGGTCGCGGAAGCCGGCCGGCAGCTGGGGCTCGACCAGGCGCCAGCCGTCGGCGGTACGGACCTCGGCGACGACGTGGTCGAGGTACCAGCCGGGCATCAGGTAGCTCGCGAAGCCGACCCGGACGCGGGCCGGAATGCCGTGGTGGCGCGCCATCGAGACGAACAGCAGCGTGAAGTCGCGGCAGCAGCCGACGATCCGGTGCAGCGGCGGCCGCGGCTCGCCGGGTGGTGCCGGGTCGAGCTCGCGCAGGCGCGCCCACATGTCCTCGGCGTACCGCAGGGTGATCTCGTCGTTGCGGGCGGCCGGGAAACCGTGCTCCGTGATGGCGCCCTGGCCCCAGTAGTGGAACACGAGCTGGGACGCCCCTTCGCGCAGGACGGCGAGGTCGGCCGGGGTGGCACCGAGCCAGTCCGCGTACGGGCCGGGATCGGTGAAGCGGCTGTGGCTGACGTAAAAGTCGTCCATAACCGGACGCTAGCGAAATTTCAGCCGGCTTGAACAGCCAATTCCCCGCGGAACGTCGACCGGTACGCGCTGGGCGACACCCCGAGCGCCGCCTGGAAGTGCTGGCGCAGCGAGGCCGCCGTGCCGAATCCCCCCTCGGTGGCGACCCGGTCGACCGGCAGATCCGTCTCCTCGAGGAGCTGGCGGGCGCGCTCGACCCGTTGCTGGGTCAGCCATTGCAGGGCCGAGATGCCGACCTCTTCCCGGAAGCGGCGGGTGAACGTGCGCGTGCTCATCGCCTCGCGGGCGGCGAGCTCGCGCAGGGTCAGCGGCCGGTGCAGGTTCTCCAGGGCCCAGGCCCGGGCCGCCTTGGTCGACGACGTGCGGGGCTCCGGTACCGGCCGCCGGACGAACTGGGCCTGGCCGCCTTCGCGGTGCGGGGACACGACCGTCCCGCGAGCGACCTCGTTGGCCACCGCCGCACCGTGGTCGCGGCGGATCATGTGCAGCACCAGATCGATTCCGGCGGCGACGCCCGCCGAGGTCAGGACGTCGCCGTCGTCGGTGTAGAGCACGCACGGGTCGACGTCGACCTCGGGGAACCGGTCCTGCAGTTCCTCCGCGGAGCGCCAGTGGGTGGTGGCCCGGCGGCCGTCGAGCAGGCCGGCCGCGGCGAGCACGAACGCGCCGGTGCAGATGGACGCGATGCGCGCGTCCGGCGGGATGCGGCCGAGCGCGGCCTCGAGCGGCGGGGTGAGCACGCGTGCCATCGGCTCGTACTCGACCAGGGACGCCGGGACGATCACCGTGTCGGCCTCGGCCAGCACCTCGGGGCCGCGGTCGACCGGGATGGCGACGTCCGCGTCGGTGCGCACCGGGCCGGGCTCGAGGGTGCAGGTCACGACCTCGTACAGCGGCTCGCCGGCCGCCGAGCGGGCCTGGCCGAACAGGCGGTGGACGATGCCCAGCTCCATCACCAGCATTCCGTGGCGAACCAGGACGGCGACGTGGTGGCGGTTCGGGTGCGCGAATTGACGCCCTGGGGGGCCCAGGGGGGCTTGCCCCCCGGTTGGGGCCTGGGGCTCAGCCCCAGAAGACTCGGCCATGGCTCGATTCTTGCACATGTTGGCTATCAGGCCACTCGATCGAGCCTGGCGACCGCGTGATCATCGAAGACATGAACGTGTTGTGGGTATTCGCGCATCCCGAGCCGCGCTCGCTGAGCGGGGCGCTCCGAGACGACGGGCTCCGGACGCTCCGGGCGCTCGGTCACGCCGTCCGGGAGTCGGATCTGTACGCCATGAAGTGGAACCCGGTGGTCGGCGCCGCCGACTTCGGCGCCGAAGCCGGGGACGGCCGGCTGGTCGTCGGGGCGACGTCGGCCCGGGCGCACGCGCGCGGCGAGCTGAGCGCGGACATCGTGGCCGAGCAGGAAAAACTGGCTTGGGCGGACGCGGTCGTCGTGCAGTTCCCGCTGTGGTGGTACGGCCTGCCGGCGATCCTCAAGGGCTGGTTCGACCGGGTTTTCGTGAAGGGCTTCGGGTACGGCGTCCGGGCCGAGGACGGCCGGACCCTGCGCTACGGCGAAGGACGGCTCGCGGGCAAACGCGCGGTGGTGGTGCTCACCGCGGGTGCCCGCGAGCCGTCCATGGGGCCGCGCGGGGTGAACGGCGCGCTGGCCGACGTCCTCTTCCCGGTGCACCACGGGACGCTCTTCTCCGCCGGGATGTCGGTGCTGCCGCCGGTCGCGGTCCACGGCGCCGACCGCGTCCCGGACGACGAGTTCACCGAAGCGCGCGACCTTCTTCGCGAACGCCTGCGGACGCTCGAAACCGACGAGCCCATCCCCTTCCGCACGCAGAACGGCGGCGACTACGACGAGGATCTCGTCCTGCGCCCCGACCGCGCGCCCGGGGGCACCGGCCTGGGCGTGCACCTCACGCGGGCAGGGTGAGGCGCTGTCCCAAACCGCCGTCCACCGGGAGGTCGGCCCCGGTGGTGAACGTCGCGTCGAAGGCCAGGAACAGCACCGCCGCCGCGACCTCCTCGACCGTGGCGTGGCGCTTCAACGGCGTGATCTCGTCCCCGATCGCCTTGAACTCCGCCAAGACGGACTCCGGCACGCCGGACACGCCCATCGACGGCGTGTCGGTGTAGCCGGGGCTGACCACGTTGACCCGGATCCCGCGCGGCGCCAGCTCGGCCGCGTACGTGCGGGCGAACGAGCGGACCGCCGCCTTCGCCGCCGAATACAGGCCCATCCCGGCGATTCCTGCCTCGGCCGCGACCGACGTCGTGAACACGAACGAGCCACCGGACCGGACCAGCGGCGCGAGCCGCCGGGCCGTGAAGTACGCGCCCTTGGTGTTGACGTCGAACGTCCGGTCGTAGAGCTCGGGCGTCGCCTCCTCGTACGGCGTGAGTGTCGAGAAGCCGACGTTGACGAACACCAGGTCCACCTCGCCGAGCGTGTCCGCGGCCACCGCGCCCAGCTCGGCGACGTCGTCCAGGCGCGCGGCGTCCGACGACAGCAGGTGCGCCTTGCCCGGCAGCGTCCCTTCCAGCGGCGACACGTCCCGGCCGGTCAGCAGCACCTCCGCGCCGCCGTCGAGCAGGGCGCGCACCACCGCCAGGCCCATGCCGTGCGTGCCGCCGGTGACGACGGCCTTCTTCCCGAGGTACTTCACCGGATCTCCTCGATGACGCTGGCGATCGCGTGCGAACCGTGGCCCGCCGCGACCGCACGGTCGAACAACTCCCGCAGCACGGCGGGCACCGCCGTGCTGATCCCCTGTGCGCGGCTGGTCTCGACCAGCAGGCCGAGCCCGGCCGCGTTGATGTCCAAAGCGGACACCTCGGTGGCGTAGTCGCCACTGGCGACCTGCTCGCCGATGCCGGGCAGGAACCCGCCGACCGCCGACTGCCAGGCCGACGCCATCGGCGCGAACTGCGCCGGCGTGACGCCTTCGGTCCCGACCAGCGCCAGCGCGTGCAGGTAGCCGGCCATGGTCGACCACATCATGCCGAGCAGCGCCAGGTCGTACAGCGCCGCCAGCCCGGCGTCCTCGCCGAGGAACACCGGCGTCCCCAGCACTTCCAGCACGTCGCGCTGCGCCGCGAACGCCGGTTCGGAGCCGCCGTAGAGGATCTGCGCCGCCGGTGTCCCGATGCCCTGCGGCACGGCCATGATCACGCCGTCCACGTAGTCGATGCCCTCGGACGCGGCCCACTTCGCAGCGACACGCGCCTGCTCCGGCGTCCCGGACGTGAGGTTGACGAGGACTTTCGGTGAAGCAGCCTCGAGCACCGGCTGCTGACTGTCGTATGTGGACAGACAGCTGAGGACCACGTCGGCCGATGCCGCTTCCGCCGGGGTCGCTGCAAGCTTGGCGCCACGGTCGAGCAGTGGTCCCGCCTTGAGCGGCGACCGGTTCCACACCGAGACGTCGTGTCCCGCCCCCAAGAGCGCGCCGGCGAGGGCGGCGCCCATCCGCCCCAGGCCGAGCACGCCCACCTGTTTCTTGCTTTCTCCCATGGGTTCCATGCTGCTGGCACGCTTTACACTGGACAAGTACCGACTAATAAGTCAGGTACCCACCAAAACGTAAGGATCCTGGATGCAGCCTCGAACGTACCGCTGCGGATTGGACGCGGCCGTCGACGTCATCGGCGGCCGCTGGAAGGCCCTGATCCTCTGGGCGCTGCACGCCGAGCCGCTGCGGTTCGGCGAGCTGAAGCGGAAGGTGGCGGGGATCAGCGAGAAGATGCTGATCCAGGCGCTGCGCGAGCTGGAGGCGGACGAGATCGTGCACCGCGAGGTGTTCCAGGAGATCCCGCCGAAGGTCGAATACTCGCTGACGGAGCTGGGTCAGCGGCTGAACACGGCGTTGCTGCCGCTGGGTGACTGGGGCGAGGAGAACATGGCTGGCATCGCGAACCGCCGCGGCGTCACGCCGGCGCCACCGCATACGGCTTCAGCGTGATCGCGTTGCCCGCCTTGAGCGGCAGCTCTTCGATCAGCTTGCGCCACGGCAGGTACGGCAGCAGCCGGTAGTTCAGGTTGCGGAACCGCAGCCACCCGCGCGTCGGCGGGACGAACCACTTCCCGTTGCCCTCGGCCAGTTTCTGGCAGGCGTCGACGAAGCCGCGCATCTCCTCCTGGTACGCGCCGAACGCCGCCGTGTGCTCGCCGCCCGCGGCCGCGAGTTCCCCCGCGAGCACGTACGCGCCGACGATCGCCAGGCTCGTCCCCATCCCCGAGAGCGGCGCGGCGCAGTACGCGGCGTCGCCGACCAGCGCGACGCGTCCGCGTGCGTACGAGTCCAGCTTGATCTGGCTCGCCGAGTCGAAGTAGAAGTCCGGCGCTTCCCGCATGGCCTTGAGCAGCGCCGGTGTCTCCCAGCCGACGTCGCGGAACGTCTCCTCGACGATCCGGCGCTGCTGCCCGACGTCCCGGGGGTCGTGGTCCAGCCGATCGGCGCCGAACCAGAACAGGGCCTTGGCCTCGGTGTTGTCCCGCGCGCTGTAGACGCCGACGGTCCGGTTCGGCTCGTTGTAGAAGCGGCCGACGCGGTCGAGGCCGAGGTGGTTCGGCACGGTGAAGATGGAGACGTAGTAGCCGAGGTCGTGGCGATACCGGGACTCGTCGCCGAAGGCGAGCGACCGCACGTTCGAGTGCAGCCCGTCGGCCCCGATGACCAGGTCGAACTCGCGCGGCTCGCCGTGGGCGAAGCTGACCGTGACGCCGTCACCGGCACCGCCGTGCTCGGTGATGCCGGTGACGGAGTCGCCGAAGACGTATTCGACGCCGTCCTGCGTCGCGTCGTACAGGATGCGCGCGAGGTCGCCGCGCAGGATTTCCAGCTCGCCGCTCTGGTAGGTCGCGGGCGTGACCACCAGCGGCCGGTTCGCACTGTCCACATAGGTCACGTCGCCCATCCGGGTCGCCGCCGCTTCGACCGCGCCCAGCAGGCCCATCCGGTCGAGGACCTGCAGGGACGCACCACGGAAGTCGACCGCGTAGCCGCCGTCGCGCAGTTCGGGAGCGCGTTCGACGACCGTCGGCGTGAAGCCGTGCCGGCGGAGCCAGAAGGCCAGGGCGGGGCCGGCGACGCTCGCGCCGGAGATGAGGACTCGTCTGTTCTGCATGCCGCGAACGGTAACCCGGATTTGGGCGATCGCGCAAGGCGTTAGCCTAAGACGTTCGTGCTAGGCTTCCGGCATGGGCAACAAGGAGTCACTGCTGGCCGGCGCGAAGCGCTGCTTGCACGAGAAGGGCTACGCCCGCACGACGGTGCGAGACCTGGCCTCGGCGGCGGACGTGAGCATGGCGGCCATCGGCTACCACTTCGGCTCGCGCGAGGCTTTGCTCAACGCCGCGCTGATCGAGGCGAACGAGGAGTGGGGCGAAACGCTGGCGAAGACGCTGCAGGTGGAGACGCCGCCGGACGCGTCGCCGGCCGAGCGGTTCGAGCTGATCTGGCAGCGGGTGATCGAGTCGTTCGGCGAGCACCGCCGGATGTGGGCGGTGAGCTTCGAGGCGTGCTCCCAGGCGGATCTCGACGAGCACGTCCGCGCCCAGTTGGCGAACGCGGTCGAGCGGGCCCGCCACGGCTTGGCGAACCTCTTCCAGGGCCTCGACGACGGCAGCGCCGAGGCCCGGGCCGTCGGCACGGTGCACCAGGCCCTGTTGTCGGGCGTGATGCTCCAGTGGCTGATCGACCCGGACCACGCCCCCTCGGGCGCCGACCTGGTGGCCGGCCTCCGCCTGATCGCGAAGGCCGTCTGAGCTAGCACTACAGGGACAGTTCTTCGGTCGACGTGGCAGTGGTGGCTGGTCTGCCGGGACAGGAACGGCCAACTCACCGCTCGCAGCAGCCAACTCACACACCGGAACGGCCAACTCACCGGACACGCGGGTGAGTTGGCCGCTGCCGTTGGCGAGTTGGCCGGCCAGCCGGGTTTTGCCAGGTCGCGCGCGCAAGTGTCCCTGGCGCACTAGGCGGTGACCAGGTCCGCGCCGGCGAAGAACGTCGGCGCGGCCGACACCGCGTCGGCGTCCCGGAGCACGTCACCCGGGCGGCTGCCGTTGCCGAGCAGGACGCCACCCCAGTTCATGCCCAGGTACTCCGCACACAGTTCCAGCGTGCCGATCAGCGGCTGGGCCTCGCGCGCCGTCTCGCTCAGGACACTGACGCCCCACAGCGTCTTGCCGCGCATCCGCGGCTTGAACTCGACCGGCAGCCGCATCCAGCCCGACCAGTAGTCGAGGTAGAGCTTCACGCTCGCCGCCACCGAGTACCAGTACACCGGCGACACGATGACGAGATCGGTCGCGGCGAACGTCGCGTCCATCAGCAGCCGCTCGTTCTCCCCCGGCGCCGGGTGTTCGCCGGCTCCGTGGCGGCGATCCTCGAACGGCGGCAGCGGCAGCTCCGGCAGCCGGAGCCACCGCTGTTCGACGTCCTTGGGCAACCCCTCGGCCGCCAGCCGGGCCAGCATTTCGGTGTTGCCCCCGGCCCGCGCGGCGCCCACCAGGAACAGGAAGCTGCGATCGCTCATGTCCACCCTCTCGATCTACTTGCATGTACATATAAATACTGTCCCTGGACTATCCTGGCGTCAAGAGGAGGCCGGAAGATGACCGTCGACGAACTGGCCTGGGGCCGCGTTCTCGTGCTGCACGCCCGGATCGAGCAGGAACTCGCCAAAGCCCTGCAACGGCGCCACGGGCTCGGCCTGTCCGACTACCGCGCGCTCGGCAAGCTCGTCGCGGGACCCCCCGGCGGCCTGCGGATGCAGGAACTCGCCGACGCGATCGGCCTCAACCAGAGTTCGGTCAGCCGGATGTGCGCCCGCCTCGAAGACGCCGGCCTGACCATCCGCGACCTGTGCGAAGACGACCGCCGCGGCGTCTACTCGGTGATCACCGACGCCGGCCGCAAGCGCTACTCCGAGACCGAGCCGACGTACTGCGCGGTACTGCGGACCGCGCTCGACAAAGCCGCGGGCGACCCGGAACTCGCCGCCGCGGTCTCCGCCGTCCGCGGCGCTTGACCCCACTGCAGACGGCGGCACGAGCCACTCGACAAGCTGTTCGCCGCCACCCACGACGTCGACCTGCCCGAGTGGCGCCCGAGCGCGTCGAAGTCGTACGAAAGCACTACGCCTCGGGTCCGACCAAAGGCTGACGCGCGGCCGCCGATTCGGCGTTACGTTCGGTTCATGCGCATTCGCGTCGTCCTGGACGTCCTGGCCGT
Source organism: Amycolatopsis sp. lyj-109 (assembly GCF_046548995.1). Classification (NCBI taxonomy): domain Bacteria; kingdom Bacillati; phylum Actinomycetota; class Actinomycetes; order Pseudonocardiales; family Pseudonocardiaceae; genus Amycolatopsis; species Amycolatopsis sp. lyj-109. The sequence goes on along the minus strand of NZ_JAJPWR010000003.1, from coordinate 276,246 downwards.
CCTCGTGCTGACCCTCGGGGCCGGCGGCAACCTCGCCGCCGGCGCGTGGTCGCTGCCGCCCTGGCTGCCCACCTGGCTGGGCTGGACCATTCTCGCGCTGAGCGTCGTGCCGATCGTGCTGCGGCGCCGGTGGCCGGGCCCCGCCTACATCCTGTCGCTGGTGATCACGGCGGCGGCCGTGCCGATCGGCGGGCCGGTGCTGGCGGTCTCCGTCGTGGCGGCGGGTTGCGCGCTGTACACCTTCGTGGTGGCCCACGGCAGCCGGGCGACCCGGATCGGCTTCGCGGCCGGGCTGGTCGGCGTCGGCGTGATCGGCGTCGCGGTGCCGAACCCGAGCACGGCGACGACGGTCAACTTCGGCGCGTCGGCGCTGATCGTCGGGTTCGCGCTCGGCATCGCCGTCCACGGCCGCCGCGCGCACGCCGCCATCGAGCGGGAAACCCACGCCCAGCAAGCGGTTTCGGCGGAGCGGCTGCGGATCGCGCGGGAGATGCACGACGTCGTCGCGCACAGCATGAGCCTGATCGCGGTGAAGGCGGCGGTCGGCAACCACGTCGCCCTCGAACAGCCCGACCAGGCCCGCGACGCGCTGCGCGTCATCGAAGACACCAGCCGCGAGACCCTGGCCGAGCTGCGGCGCATGCTCGGCGTGCTGCGCGACGGCACCGGCGTCCCGGCGCTGGCGCCCGCCCCGTCGCTCGACGACCTGCGGACACTGGCCGAACGCGCGCAGCAGGCGGGGCCCGCCGTCGACCTGGTCGTCGACGGCCTCACCGAGCTGCCGGGCGGGGTCGGCCAGTCGGTGTACCGGATCGTCCAGGAGGCACTGACCAATGTGGTCAAGCACGCGGGCGCCGCGAAGTGCCGCATCCACGTCGCCGGCGGCGACGGCGAGGTGACCATCGAGGTGCTCGACGACGGCCGCGGTGGCGAGGCCGTCCCCGGCCACGGACTGATCGGCATGCGCGAACGCGTCGCGGTCTACGCGGGCGAATTCTCCGCCGCACCAGCCGAAACCGGCTTCCGGGTGTTCGCGCGGCTCCCCTACGAAGAAACGGTGGCGGCCCGATGACCCGCGTCCTGATCGCCGACGACCAGGCACTGCTGCGCGGGAGCTTCCGGGTGCTGGTCGACAGCGCACCGGGCCTCGAAGTCGTCGGCGAGGCGTCCGATGGCGCCGAGGCGGTAGCCCTGACCCGCGTCGAGCAGCCGGACGTCGTGCTGATGGACGTCCGGATGCCGGAGATGGACGGCATCGAGGCCACCCGCCGGATCTGCACGGAATCCGACGTCCGCGTCCTGATGCTGACGACGTTCGACCTCGACGAGTACGTCTATTCGGCGTTGCGCGCGGGCGCGAGCGGCTTTCTCCTGAAGGACACCCGCCCGGCGGACCTCCTGGCGGCGATCGAGGTCGTGGCGTCCGGCGACGCGCTGCTGGCGCCGTCGGTGACGCGGCGCCTGGTGGCGGAGTTCGCGCGGCTGCCATCCGGCCCGGTGACCCGGCTGGACGGGGTGACGGCCCGCGAGCAGGAGGTGCTGACGCTGATCGCACGAGGCTTGTCGAACGACGAGATCGCGGCCCGCCTGCACCTGGGCATCGCCACGGTGAAGACCCACATCGGCCGCCTGCTGCACAAGCTGGCGGCGCGCGACCGGGCGCAGCTGGTGATCGCGGCGTACGAGTCGGGCCTGGTCCGCGCGACGGCGTCCTGAGTAAGGTGGAGCGGCCGATCACGAGGGGGAACTCGATGAGCACCAACCACCCACCACCACCGCCGCCCGGGGACTGGGAGCCTGTGGACGGCGACTGGGAGGACTTCCCAGGCACGCCCCCACCACCCCGCCACGAACGGGTCCGGCCGGACCTCGACTCGGAGGACGGTCCCCCACCCCGCCGCGGCGGCCCGACCGGCTGAGCCGCCCATGATCCCCCAGACCCTCGGCGCACTGGCCGGCTTCCTGGCCCTGGTGGCGCCGGGCATCGTGTTCGAGCTGCGCCGCGAACGACGCCGTGGCCGTCACCAGGAGACGGCGTTCCGCGAAGCGTCCCGCGTCGCGCTCGGCAGCCTCGTCTTCACGCTGGTCTCCGTGCTGCTCCTGACGGCCGTCCAGGCAACGGGAGCCCGCTTGTTCGTCAGCCCGTCGGATTGGTTGGCCCGAGGCGAGGCCTACGCACGCGAGCACCTGACGCTGATCGTGGTGAGCGTCGCGGTCGAACTCGCGGTGGCGTGCGCACTGGCGACGGGGTTCGAGGCGTTCTTCGCCCGCCGCCGAGGAGAAGCGGCCACGGTCCAGCAACGCTCGGCATGGGCACAGGCGTTGCGCACGGACCGGCCGAAGGGAAGCCGGGCCTGGGCACACGCCCAGCTGGAGAACGGCACGTCGTTCTACGGGTACGTCCGCTCGTACACCCCGTCGGGCCCGCTCGCCGAGCGCGAGCTCGTCCTCGAAGGCGACGCCCTGACCTGCGAGAAAGACGAAGAAACGAAGGTCATCGGCGAAGACTGGCGCCGCGTGGTCATCCCGGGCGCGAAGATCACCTACCTCCGGGTGACCTACCTGGACGCCACCACCGGCGAACCTCTCAACGTTGCCTACGCCACACGCGAAGTGACCGGCAAGTAGCTAAGCTCCCGTGGCATGAGCAGTGCGACGGAGCCGCTCGGGACGCCGCCCGAGGATGAACCGGACATCCACACCACGGCCGGCAAGCTGGCCGACCTGTACCGCCGGTACGACGAGGCGGTGCACGCCGGCTCGGCCCGCGCGGTGGAGAAGCAGCACGCCAAGGGCAAGAAAACCGCACGGGAACGCATCGAGCTGCTGCTCGACGAGAACTCGTTCGTGGAGCTCGACGAGCTGGCCCGGCACCGCTCGACCAACTTCGGGCAGGAGAAGAACCGCCCGTACGGCGACGGCGTCGTCACCGGCTACGGCACCGTCGACGGCCGCCCGGTGTGCGTGTTCAGCCAGGACGTCACCGTCTTCGGCGGCAGCCTCGGCGAGGTCTACGGCGAGAAGATCGTCAAGGTGATGGACCTGGCCATCAAGACCGGCCGCCCGATCGTCGGCATCAACGAGGGCGGCGGCGCGCGGATCCAGGAGGGCGTCGTCTCGCTCGGCCTCTACGGCGAGATCTTCCGCCGCAACGTGCAGGCCTCCGGCGTCATCCCGCAGATCTCGCTGATCATGGGCGCGAACGCGGGCGGGCACGTCTACTCCCCCGCGTTGACCGACTTCGTGGTGATGGTCGACGAGACGTCGCAGATGTTCATCACCGGCCCGGACGTCGTCAAGACGGTCACCGGCGAGGACGTCACCTTCGAGGAGCTCGGCGGCGGCCGCACCCACAACACGAAGTCCGGCGTCGCGCACTACCTGGGTTCCGACGACGAGGACGCCATCGCCTACGTCAAGGAACTGCTCTCCTACCTGCCGCAGAACAACCTGTCGGAAGCGCCGGTCTTCGAGCCCTCCGATGCGCCGGCCGGCTTCTTCGACGACGTGACCGACGCCGACCGCGAGCTCGACACGATCATCCCGGACTCGCCGAACACCCCGTACGACATGCACGAGGTCATCAACCGGGTGGTCGACGACGGCGACTTCCTCGAGGTCCACGAGCTGTTCGCGCCGAACATCATCGTCGGCTTCGGCCGCGTCGACGGCCGCAGCGTCGGCGTGGTGGCCAACCAGCCGACGCAGTTCGCCGGCTGCCTCGACATCGACGCGTCCGAGAAGGCCGCGCGGTTCGTCCGCACCTGCGACGCGTTCAACATCCCGGTGCTCACCTTCGTCGACGTGCCGGGCTTCCTCCCGGGCACCGACCAGGAGTGGAACGGCATCATCCGTCGCGGCGCAAAGCTGATCTACGCCTACGCCGAAGCGACGGTCCCGCTGGTCACGATCATCACGCGCAAGGCCTACGGCGGCGCGTACGACGTCATGGGCTCGAAGCACCTCGGCGCCGACATCAACCTGGCCTGGCCGACCGCGCAGGTCGCGGTGATGGGCGCCCAGGGCGCCGCGAACATCGTCCACCGCAAGACCCTCGCGAAGGCGGCTTCCGAAGGACAGGACGTCGATGCGCTCCGCGCCGAGCTGATCCAGGAGTACGAGGACACGCTGCTGAACCCGTACGCGGCGGCCGAGCGGGGGTACGTCGACTCGGTGATCGTGCCGGCGCACACCCGCGGGCACGTCGCGCGGGCGCTTTCGCTGCTGCGGAACAAGCGGGAATCGCTCCCGCCCAAGAAGCACGGGAACATCCCGCTGTGAGCGACGAACCGCAGCGCCCCCTGCTGAGGGTGGTCCGGGGAAACCCGAGCGACGCCGAGCTGGCGGCGCTGACGGCGATCGTCGCCGCTGCGTCGGCCGCGAAGGCGCCGGAGAAGCCGAAGCCGCGGACGTCGTGGTGGGGCGATCACGCCGCTTCGCTGCGCCGGCCGCTTCACCCCGGCGAAGGTGCTTGGCGCGCTTCGGGTTTGCCTCAGGCCTGAAGGGCGTCGAGGAAGACCGTCGGGGCTTCGTTGTCCCGCACGATCGCGCCCAGCAGCGCGGCGAGCCGGTCGCGGTCCGGCGTGCTCAGGCCCGCGGCCAGCTCGTCGACCCGGCGGCACGTCACCGCGTAGAAGTCCTCGGCGAGCTCGCGGCCGTCCCCGGTCAGGACGACGTGGACGGCCCGGCGATCGACCGGGTCGGGCTCGCGGCGGACGAGCCCACGCCGGACGGCGCGGTCGACCAGGCCGGTAAGGCTGGATTTCTCGAGGCCGAGCGTCGCGCCCAGGTCACCCATGCCGTACGGCCGGCCCATCAGCACGCACAGCAGTTGGCCCTGCGCCACGGTGAGCCCGAACTCGCGGGCGGACTCGGCGTAGACGGCGTTCACCAGGAACGACGCCCGCACGAGCCCCGCCACGACACCGAGGTCCGCCCCGCTCTTCCCCATCCGGTCAGCCTACGGCTTCCCTCACGGCGGGCACGATTTCCTCGGCCCAGCGCGCGGCGGCGGTCGCGTCGGGCGTGGTCCCGCCCGGCCCGAAGAGCACGAACCCGGCGGCGCCGTGCTCCAGCACCGCACCGGTCAGCTCTTCGACCCACTGGGCGGGCGAGCCGCCGATCCAGCGTCCGTCGTCGGCGCGGGTGTCGGCCAGCGGCTCCGCCGTGATGCGGCCCGGGAAGTTGTAGACGGTGGCGATCTCGGCGGGATCCCGCCCGGCGTCCACGGCGGCCTTGTCGATCAGCGGACGCGAGGTGCGGTAACGCTCACTGAGCCAGTCGGCGGCGTGCCCGGGCATCCACCCGTCGGCCACCCGCCCGGTGACGGCGAGCGACTTCGGCCCGACCGACCCGGTCCACACCGGCGGCATCTCCGCCGCGGCCGGTTCCAGATCGGTGACCTGGTAGAACTCGCCGTCGAAGGAGACCGGCTCGCCGCCCCCGCCGAGCAGCTTCACCAGCCGGATCCCTTCCTCGAAGGCCCGGACGGCCTGCCCGGGCGTCAGTTTGGTGAAGCCGAGCCGGGCAATGTCGTCCCACAGCCCGCCGACCCCCATGCCGAGCACGATCCGGCCCCCGGTCAGCGCGGACAGGCTCGTGACGGTGCGCGCGAGCATCGACGCGGGCCGCGTCGGCAGGTTGGTGACGCTGACCAAGCCGGAGACCCGTTCGGTCTTCCCCAGTAGGACACCGATTTCGGCGTACGCGTCGAGCCGGTCGGCGTAGTAGGGGTGATCGGAGACGGTGATGAGATCGAGCCCGCCACGGTCGGCTTGGACGGCGAGCTTCAGGGTGTCGGAGACGGCGGTGACCGCGGTGGACACGCCGATGCCGAAGTGCGTCATGATTCCTCCCAGTTAGTTCGTACCACGAACATAGCACAAGTAGTTCTTGATGCGAACTAACTGGCGATCACGGAGGTCCGGTCGTCGAGCCGGACGGCGTCGGCCTCCAGGCAGCGGCGGAACGGGTTGTCGTTGATCCGGTCGAGGCGGCGTGCCCACAGGGCGCAACCGCCGGCGGCCACCAGAATCGCCAGCAACCCCGCCACGGCGTACCAGGTCGACATCGAGGCGAGCGTCAGCATGCCGAAGAACAGCAGCGTCCCGATGATGACGACCAGCGCCAGCACAAGCACATCGGCGATGAAGTCGTAGTCGATGCAAAAGTAAAGCAGGATCGCGAGCGGGATGAACAGCTGAAGCGCCCAATTCACCCAGGTCGGCCCCAGCGGCCAGGTCCCGGTCAGCGCGAGGATCGACCGGACCACGCCCGCCGCCAGCCAGCCACCGCTCACCAATCCCAGGCCGACACGGGCCGCGACCCAGAGCGCTCGGGTGTTCCTGCGCGATTTCAGCACCGTCGGCCAGTCCTCGGTGCGGATCGGGTGCAGGGACGATTCCGGGATGACGACGCCGTAGATCGCCGCACGCACCGGCCAACTCAACATCCCGATCAGCCGGCGGGAGAACGCCACCATCCCGGTTTCGGTTCTGATCAGGGCGGCGAGCCGCTCGTCCTCCGCACTCGGCGCCGGTCGCTTGGCCGCGTCGCGGAAGTAGTCCTTGAGCTGCAGCCGGACACCGGTCAAGGTCGCGGTCCGGCCCATGCCGAGCAGTTCCTTGATCGGACCGCCGAGCGCACCCGGGCGCAGTTGAACGTCTTTGAGGGCTCGCAGGGTCAGCGGGATGCCCAGGCGGCGGTCGATGGTGCCCAGGTCGTCCGGGATGTCGCGGAGGCGCGAACTCCCGAGCAGGCGTCCGATGCGGCCGGCGATCATGGCCAGCGGCTCGCTCGGCGCCTCACCGAAAGGCTGCCAGATCCACCGGTCCACCGGGAAACCTTCCAGCGGAACGGACTGCCGTTTCAGCTCCTCCTCCACGTTCGGGTCGCCGAGCATCGCCGCGAGGCGCCATGCGGACCGGCGGGCCGCCCTGGTGTCACCCCAAACGATCTGTGCGAGGGCTGCGGCTGCGGCCGGCGTCCCGACGATGGCCAGGTCGTCCACCGCCCAGAGAAACCCATTGGCCGCTCGCGCGGTGAGGACCGGCAATGCCAGCTCACCCATCCCCCGAAGGGCCGCCCGGCGGTCCTCGTCGGCAGCGGCCCGGGGCGCCAGCGCTTCCGCGGCCTCCACCCGCCCCGACGCCGAGAGCGCCTGCATCGCGTCGGCCTTGGCTTCGCCGTCGGCATCGACGATCGCGATCAACCGCCGCAGGACTTCCTGCCCCCGCGGCCGGCTGTCCGCCGCCACCGATCCGACCGCCGACACGATCGCCGGTCGATCCAGAGCCGGCCGCCCCAGGCGGTCCAGGAAGTAATCGACGACCGTCCGGGCGAACGCGGTGTCGACTCGTTTCGCCTCCGCCAAGCACTCCAAGGCGAGGATCTTGTGGTGCATCTCGGGCGATTCGAAGATGCGGCAAATCACTTTGGTGCTGTCCCGGCTGCTCGCGCCGCACCACAGCTTCACCGTCTCCCGCCACGCGAGCGGATCCGCGCGATACCGCAGCAGCAGCCCGTCTGGATCATCCGCCAGCTCGGTCGCTGCCAGGTACTCCTGCAGCGTCAGGTGGCGGAAGACGAAGGCCGTCCGGTTCTTGGTGATCGACACCAGCAACTGACTGCGGTCGATGATCTCGTCGAGCAGGGGCTTGATGTGCGTCTGGTCGAGGTTGAGGTCCGGCAGCAGCCCCCGGGTTGTGCTCTCCAGGAGCTTCTTCGTGATGGTCAGGCGGTCGTCGACCTCGGTCGTGGTTTGCATCGTGACCAGGGCGACTCGCTGCAGCACCGCCAGCTTCTCGCCCACTTCGTACACGGTGAGCGAGTCGCCCCGGCCCAGGTCCGCGTCCCGGCCGAGCAGGTGCGTGATCGCCTCCTGGTAGAACGCCGGACGCGACGTCGGGAGCCTGCGGCCGGTCTTCGCGAACACCTCGGTCTGCAGATACGCGATCATCGTCAGCAGCAGCGGGCTGCGCGCGAGCCGCATCAACGCCGGGTTCTTCTGCAGGCTCGCGAACACCTCGGCCGCCGCCGGAGTGCCGGCGAGTCCTTCCCACTTCCCCAGGAACCGGATGATGGCCGCATCGTCGAACTCCGCCACCCGGACGACGTGGGTGAACTGGGAGCCCATCGGCTGGCCCTGGTAGACGACGTCCCGGCAGGTCACGATGACCTGGCACTCCGGGTAATCCCGCGCGAAGTCGCGGAGCGTCCCGAACACGCGGTTCTGCTGAACGCGACCGACCTCGTCGAGACCGTCGAACAGCAAGGTCAGCCGGCCGTCCCGCAACGCCTGCGCCGTCATCTCCTTCACCGCGTCACGGTGCCGAGACCGGGCCGGGTACGCCCGCGCCAGTTCGGCGACCACGAGGTCGGCCAATGCCGCCGAGCCGTCGTTGCACCGGTGCAGCTCGATCAGAACCGGCATCCGCTCGGCCGCGCCGGTACGGACCCGGCGCACCCACATCAGCATCGAGTTCTTCAGCAGGAGCGACTTGCCCGCGCCGGCCGGGCCGATGATGACGGACCGGGGCTGCTCGCGGAGCTTCTCGTAGATGTCCTCCCGGCACCCGTCCCGCTCGTACTGAAGGGGGACGTACACCCGGTCGATGTCGATCACCCGGTCGGTCACGAACCCGACCGCATGCTGTGAGTAGTCCCGCGACACCACTTCGGCGTACCGGCGGATCAGGCGCTTCCGCAGTTTCGTCTTCCGGGAGAACAAGGCTGCCGACCGGTCGAACGCCTTCGCCCCCGACTTCTTGAAGTACTCACCGAAGAACTGCTTCGAAACCCAGACCACCACGACCGCGGCCACCAGCACGACCAGGCCGAAGGGCAGCAGGTGCTGGGAGAGGTCGACTCCACCGATCGTCACAGAACACGGAGTCGACCGGACGCGACCGGCTGTTACACCCGAAAAGCGTTCGAGCCGACGGCGATCGCTTGCTACCTTGGGTTCGCACTCCCGGTGCGAAGCCCGCGGTTACTTCTTGCGGTAAACGAGACCCCCGCGGGCAGCGAAGATCTCGGGAGCCACGGCTTCACCGATGCCCGGTGCGCAGGCGAGGGTTACTTCCACTCCTAATGGGCAGGTCGGGGGTTCGAATCCCTCCCGGACCACTCACGGTCCGGTAGCTCAGCGGCAGAGCAGCAACCGTACCTTCACCGACTTCGATCTCGGGCATCGCTGTGGCCGTGGCTCCCCGCAAAGTTCCACCCAAGGGGGAGAAATGAGCAAGTTCAATACCGCACGAGCGCCCGCCGCGACCTCTCCGGTCCGCGGCGAGGCCACGCCGTCCACCGTCACCCACCAGGGTGGCGCCGGCTACGCGCGCGACACCAAGTTCGAACTCTTCCTGCTCGCCGTCACCAACATGGTCGGCGAGCACAGCTTCTACGAGTCCGCCGGCACGCGCGACACCCGGTACGCCGAGCTGATCCGGAAGTCCACCCTGGACGATCCACAGTGGACTGTGCGGTTCCTTCGCTGGCTGCGCTCCGGCGCGCACCTGCGGACGGCGTCCCTCGTCGGGGCCGCCGAGTTCGCCAAGGCGCGCCGCGACGCCGGCCTCGACGGGCTCAGCCGCCAGGTCGTCGCCGATGTACTGCAGCGGGCCGACGAGCCCGGTGAGCTGCTCGCCTACTGGACCTCCGTGCACGGCCGGGCCGTTCCGAAGCCCGTCAAGCGCGGGATCGCCGATGCCGCGGTGAAGCTCTACGACGAGCGATCCTTCGTCAAGTGGGACTCCGCCGCGCACACGTTCCGGTTCGCCGACGTCCTCGAGCTGACCCACCCGGCCGGCGGGGGCGAGCTGTTCAAGCACATCCTCGACGAGCGCCACGGCCGCGGCAACGCGATCCCGGACGCCCTCGCCACCCTGCGCGCCCGCGCGGAGCTTATGAGCCGGGACGTCGGCGGTCGCCGGCGGCTCTTCGACCGACCGGACGCCGCGGACGTGCTCCACTCCGCGGGCATGACGTGGGAGTCGGTCGCCGGGTGGCTGCAGGGTCCCCTGGACGCGCGCGTCTGGGAAGCGCTGATCCCGTCGATGGGCTACATGGCCTTGCTGCGGAACCTCCGCAACTTCGACGAGGCCGGCGTCTCGGACACGGTCGCCCAGCGGGTTGCCGAGCGGCTCGCCGACCCCGTGCAGGTCGCGAAGTCGCGGCAGCTGCCGATGCGGTTCCTCGCGGCCCACCGGGCGGCGCCGTCGCCGCTGTGGGGCTGGGCGCTGGAGCGGGCGATCGCGCACGCGCTGGCGAACGTGCCGGTGCTGGGTGGCCGGACGCTCGTCCTCGTCGACACGTCGGCGTCGATGAACGACCGCTTCAGCAAGGACGGCAGCCTGATGCGCTGGGACGCCGCCGCGGTCTTCGGCCTGGCGCTCGGCCGGCGCTGCGCGAAGGCCGACGTCGTGTCGTTCTCGGACGGCTACTGGGGTCAGGGCACCAAGGTGTTCAAGCTGCGCCGGGGCGGCTCGCTGCTGAACGACGTCGAGCGCTGGAAGTCCGGCGGGTTCTTCATCGGCGGCGGCACCGACACGGCGGGCGCGGTGAAGAAGCACTACGCGAAGCACGACCGCGTCGTGATCCTCACCGACGAGCAGGCCGCGTACGGCGACGTCGGGCAGGCGCTGCCCGCGCACGTGCCGCTGTACACCTGGAACCTCGCGGGGTACCGGGCCGGTCACGCGCCGTCCGGTAGCGGGCTGCGGCACACGTTCGGCGGCCTGACCGACCAGGGTTTCCGGATGATCCCGCTGCTCGAGCGCGGCTCGATGGCCGACTGGCCGTTCTGACCGCAAGTTCGTGAAGGCCACCTTGAGGAACTTGAAGTTCCTCAAGGTGGCCTTCACGCATGTCGGAAGGTGTACGGACCGTCACGGAAATGACCGTGGACCGGACGGTAGCCCGAGTCGTATAGTCCACGTGGAATAAACGATATGGAGGAATCCGATCATGGCCTCGGCCAAGCTGACGCCACTCGGCATCGCCGTGCTGGAGCTGCTCCACGAGAAGCCCATGCACCCGTACGAGATGGCCACGCTCATGCGCGAGCGGTACGTCGACACGCGGGTCAACGTGAAGGCGGGCTCGCTCTACCACACCGTGGAACGCCTGCACCGCAGCGGTTTCATCGAGGTCGTCGACACGCAACGCGACGGCAGGCGGCCCGAACGGACCGTCTACGGCATGACGCAGACCGGGCTGGACGAGTTCAACCAGCGCGGCCGCGAACTCCTGGGAGACGTCGCCACGGAGTTCCCCGCCTACCTGTCCGGGCTCGCCGTGATCGACGAACTGGGGCGCGAGGCGTCCCTGAACGAGCTCGAAACCCGGCTCATGCGGCTGCGCTCCGCGGTGGCTTCCGATCGGGCCGTGCTGCAGCACCTCACCGAGGACAAGACGCCGGAAATCTACTGGCTCGACTGGCGCTACAGCTGCGACCACCGGCTGTTCGAACTCGAGTGGACCGAACGACTCATGGAAGACCTGCGCTCCGGGCGGATCCCGTTCCAGGAACACCAACCACCCAAGCTCACGCTCATCACCGAGGAAGACGACGATGAACGCAAGACAAGCTAACCCGTGGGCCGCGCTGGGCGCGCTGTGCCTCGGCTTCTTCATGATCCTGCTCGACACGACGATCGTGTCGATCGCGATCCCGACCATGCTGCGCGAGCTGGGCGCCGGGCTGAACTCGATCGTCTGGGTGATCAGCGTCTACCTGCTCACCTACGCCGTGCCGATGCTGTTCACCAGCCGGCTCGGTGACCGCTTCGGCCCGAAGCGCGTGTTCCTCGCCGGGCTCGTCGTGTTCACCGGCGCGTCGCTGTGGTGCGGCCTGTCCGGCAACGTCGAGATGCTGATCGCCGCGCGGGCCGTGCAGGGGCTCGGCGCCGCGCTGATGACGCCGCAGACGCTGGCGTTCATCACGCACCTGTTCCCGCCGGCCAAGCGCGGCCCGGCGATGGGGATGTGGGGCGGCGTCGCGGGCTTGGCGACGATCGCCGGCCCGCTGCTCGGCGGCGTGCTGGTCGACCACTTCGGCTGGGAGTGGATCTTCTACGTCAACGTGCCGATCGGCGTGATCGCCGTCGTGCTCACGCTGCTGCTGGTGCCGGACTGGCAGCCGAAGCACTCGCACTCCTTCGACCTGCTGGGGATCGTGCTCTCGAGCGCGGCGCTGCTGTGCATCGTGTTCGGCGTCCAGAACGGCCAGCAGTACGACTGGGGCACGGTCTTCGGCGGGATCACCGTCTTCGAGATCATCGGCGCCGGCGTGGTGCTGCTGGTCGCGTTCGTCGTCTGGCAGCGGTTCAACAAGCGTGAGCCGCTGCTGCCGCTGCAGGTGTTCTCGAACCGGAACTTCTCGGCCGGGACGCTCACCGCGGCCACCGTCGGCTTCGCGATGACCGGCATGTTCCTGCCGCTGGTCATCTACATCCAGTCCGTGCTCGGCCTGGCCCCGACGACGGCGGGCCTGCTGACCGCGCCGATGTCACTGCTGGCCGGAATCGTGGCGCCGTTCGTCGGGAACCTGTCGGACAAGGTGAACGGCAAGTACCTGGTGATGTTCGGCCTGGCGGCGCTCGCGGCCGGCCTCGGGATCATCGCGCTGCAGGCGACGCCGGACAGCAACCCGTGGACGTTCGTCCCGGCGCTGCTGGTGTGCGGGCTCGGCATCGGCTGCATCTTCTCGCCGATGAGCAACCTGACGATGGGCTCGGTCGAGCCGCGGCTGGCCGGGACCGCGTCCGGCATCTTCAACACCGCGCGCCAGGTGGGCGGCGTGCTCGGCAGCGCGGCGATCGGCGTGCTGCTGCAGGCGCGGATCAGCGCGTCCATCGCGGACGAGGCCACGAAGGCGGCTTCGCAGCTGCCGGAGCAGTACCGGGCGCCGTTCGCCGAGGGGATCGCGCACGCGGCGGCGGGCACCGGGGAGTTCGGCTCGGCCGGCGGCCCGTCGCCGATGCCGGGCCTGCCCGCGGAGATCGCCGCGCAGGCGGGGAAGCTGGCGACCGAGGCGGTCCACAGTGGACTGACCGACGCCGCCCGGGTGACGATGCTGCTGCCGATGGGCGTGCTCCTGCTCGGCGTGGTTTCGGCGGCGGTGATGCAGCGGGTCAAGCCACGCTGGGAAACCCCGGTGCCCGAAGCGGCCGCGGCGTAGCACCGTGCAGGCCCCCGTTCCGGTGTCGGGTACCGGGACGAGGGCCTGCACGGACCGCGGGAGCGGTGGTCTGCCGCGGCTGGTCGTGAGTGGTAATTAGGGTTCTAACCCTAATTACCACTCACGAGCCACCCGCTCAGTGGCGACGGCTGTAGGACAGGCCGAACCCGTACGGGAACAGGCCCTGCTTGCCGTCACCGGTGTTGATCGGTTCCTGGGACGAGCTCTTCGGCCAGGTGAAGCTCAGCTTCCCGGTCGGGTTGTAGTCGCCGTACAGCACGTCCGCGACGCCGGCGCCTTCCGAGCCGGGCAGCGAGGCCGCCACCAGCCCGTTGAACGAAGGCAGCTGCGCGGCGATGTCCAGCGGCCGTCCGGAGACGGTCACGACGACCAGGGGCACCCGAGCGGCCTTCAGCTTGCCGATGAGGGCGACGTCTTCGGCGTCGAGGCCGAGACCGTTCGGCCGGTCGCCCTGCCCTTCGGCGTACGGCGTTTCGCCCACCACGGCGACGGCGACCTGGTAAGTGGCGTTGATTCCGTTACCCGCACGGTCATAGGTCACTCCCGTGCCCTTCCCGGCACCCGCTTTGATGCCGTCGAGAATCGTCGTGCCGGGGATCACCCGCTCGCCGCTCTGGCCCTGCCAGGTCAGCGTCCAGCCGCCGGACTGGTTGCCCAGGTCGTTGGCGTTCTTCCCGGCCACGAAGATCTTGTTGTTCGTCTTGGCCAGCGGCAGCACGCCGTCGTTCTTCAGCAGCACCTGCGACTCGCGCGCCGCCTGCCGCGCCAGTGCGTGGTGGGCCGCGCTGCCGAAGTCCTTCTGCAGTGAGCGATCGGTGTACGGGTGCTCGAACAGGCCGAGTTCGAACTTCTTCGTGAGGATCCGCCGGTTGGCGTCGTCGATGCGCGCCATCGGGATGTGCCCGTTCTGGACTTCGGCCTTCAGCGTGCTGACGAACTTCAGGTAGTCGTTGGGGACCATCACCATGTCGATCCCGGCGTTGACGGCCTGCTTGACCTCGGCGGCGGTGAATCCCGTCTGGCCGTCGATCTGGTCGATGCCGTTCCAGTCGGAGACCACGAACCCGGAGAAGCCCAGCTCACCCTTGAGCAGGTCGGTGATCAGGAACTTGTTGCCGTGGTCCTTGACGCCGTTCCAGCTGTTGAAGCTGATCATCACCGAGCCGACGCCGTGGGCGATCGCGGCCTGGAACGGCGGCAGGTGGATCTTCCGCAGTTCGTCGAGGGTGATCTGGGTGTTGCCCTGGTCGACGCCGCCGGTGGTGCCGCCGTCGCCGATGAAGTGCTTGGCGGAGGCCAGCACGGACGTCGGGTCGCCGAGCGCGCGGCCCTCCAGGCCCTTGATGACCACCGAGTTCGCGACGGCGTTGGCGGGGACTTCGCCGAAGGACTCGTACGTGCGGCCCCAGCGGTCGTCGCGGGCGACGCACAGGCAGGGCGCGAACGCCCACTTGACGCCGGTGGCGGCGGTTTCCTGGGCCGTGACCGCGCCGATCTGCTCGACCAGCTGCGGGTCGTTCGCCGCGCCCAGGCCGATGTTGTGTGGGAAGACCGTGGCGCCCTGGACGTTGTTGTGGCCGTGCACGGCATCGGAACCGTAGATGATCGGGATGCCGAGGCCGGTCGACGTCGCCGCCCGCTGATAGGCGTCGATCATGTCCGCCCAGGCGGCCGGCGTGTTCGGCGCCGGCGTCGAACCGCCGCCGGAGAGGATGGAGCCGAGCCGGGCAGCGGCGGACTGGGCGGGAGTCGCGGAGCCCCGCTCGCCCTGGGTCATCTGCCCGACCTTGTCGTCGAGCGTCATCCGCGCCATCAGATCCGTGACGCGGTCGGCCACGGAAGCGCGCGGGTTCTCGTAGCGCGGCGTCGCGGTGGCGGACGCCATCGGGACGAGGGCCGTGCCCGCGAGGAGCAGACCAGCCAGGACAGTGGTTCGCAATGATCTCGTGGTGCGGAGGAGCGGCATCGGTTCTCCGTGACAATCCGTCGATCCATAAGTTGCGAGCCAAAACAAATTAACTCGCCTGCGGCGTGACGCCGGTCACGATTCGGTCACGTCCCCCTGGTCAAGTAAGTTTCAGTCGTGCAGTTCGTCCTCGCCTCCCAGTCCCCCGCCCGCCTCGCCCTCCTGCGTTCCGCGGGCCTCGATCCCGCCGTGTTCGTGTCCGGCGTCGACGAGGACGCGGTCGCCGCCTCCCTGACCGACCCGTCCCCTTCCGAACTGGTCGCGGCCCTCGCCGCGGCCAAGGCCGAAGCGGTCATCGACCAGGTCGCCGCCGCGCACCCGGACGCCGTCGTCGTCGCCTGCGATTCGATGCTTTCGATCCACGGGGAGATGGTCGGAAAGCCCGGTTCGCCGGACGTCGCCCGCCGCCGCTGGGCCGCGATGGCGGGAACATCCGGTGAACTCCTCACCGGACACGCGGTCGTCCGGCTCGACGGGGGGACGCGCGCGAAGGAGGCCGCGGGCTGGGAATCGACCACCGTCCGGTTCGGCACGCCGAGCCCCGCGGAGATCGACGCCTACGTCGCCAGCGGCGAGCCGCTCAACGTCGCCGGCGGCTTCACGATCGACGGCCTGGGCGGCTGGTTCGTCGAAGGACTGGAGGGCGGCCACACCAGCGTGATCGGCATCAGCCTGCCGCTGACGCGCCGGCTGCTGGCCGAGGTCGGCGTGAGTGTGGTCGATCTCTGGCGGCCTCCCGCATCCTGAGAAAGGCACCACACCTTCGGGTGATCCGGAAGAGTCCTCGCTTGCCTGACGTTCCCTTTACCCGGCAAGACAGACTGCAACTTTCGAGCACCGGAGTCGCCCCGTGTCTTTCATCCGGACGTACACCAAACCGCGGGTGTTCGCGGCCGCGGTTCTCGGCTCGCTCGTCGTCGGCGCCCTCCTGGGTGTCATCGCGCGGCAGACCGAGGCCGGCTGGCTGACCGATCTCCTCGACCAGATCGGCACCATCTTCACCACGCTGCTGCAGATCGCGGTGATCCCGCTGGTCTTCACGGCGATCGTGGTCGGCATCAACAGCCTCCGCGGGCTCGGCGGCGGCCGTACCGCCGCGCGCCTCGGCGGCAAGACGGTGCTGTGGTTCGCCATCACGTCGTTCATCGCGTCGCTCATCGGCATCGCGGTCGGCCGGATCTTCAACCCGGGTGCCGGCGGGCTCGGCGGCGTCGAGGCGACCGCGAAGAACGCCGACAAGGCAGCGAAGAGCGTCGACCGCTGGGGCTCCTGGGACGCCTTCGTCAACGGGCTGCTGCCGGAGAACTTCGTGAAAGCGTTCGCCGACGGCGAGACGCTGCAGGTGCTGTTCCTCGCGCTGGTCATCGGCGCCGCCGCCTACAGCCTCGGTGACAAGGCGAAGCCGTTCGTGGACTTCACGACGAGCGTGTTCGAGATCATCCAGCGCTACCTCGGCTGGATCGTCCGGCTGGCCCCGATCGGCATCATCGGCCTGATCGGCGCGGCGGTCGCCAACTACGGCGACGCGCTGTTCCGGCCGCTGTTCTCCACCACGCTCGCGGTGTACGTCGGCTGCCTGCTCGTGCTGTTCGTCGTCTACCCGATCCTGCTGCAGTTCGTGGCGAAGGTCAGCCCGCTGAAGTTCTTCGCCAAGGCGGGCACGGCGATCCAGTTCGCGTTCGCCTCGCAGTCCTCGGCCGCGACGCTGCCGCTGACCCGCCAGTCCGCGGTCAACCTCGGCGTCCAGCCGGCGTACGCGGCCTTCGCGACCCCGCTCGGCAGCGCGACCAAGATGGACGGCTGCGCGGCGGTGTTTCCGGCGATCGCGGCCATCTTCGTGGCCAACCTGGCCGGGGTGTCGCTGAACTTCTGGCAGTACGCAGGCATCGTCGTGGTCGCCGTGGTCGGCGCACTGGCGACCGCCGGGACCACCGGCTGGCTGACGGCGTTCACGCTGACGACGTCGTTCATCGGCCTCGACGCCAAGCAGGTCGCGCTGGGCCTGGCCCTGATCTACTCGGTCAACCCGATCATGGACATGATGCGCACGGCGACGAACGTGGCCGGCCAGATCGTGGTCCCGACGATCGTGGCGCGCAGCGAAGGCCTCCTCGACGACGAGGTCCTCAACGCCCCCACCGACCGTCCCGACCACAGCGACGACGGCGCCACCGCCCGTCACACCGCCCCCGCTCCCGCCTGACCCACAAGTTCGTGAAGGCCACCTTGAGGAACTTAAAGTTCGTGAAGGTGGCCTTCACGGCGTTTCAGGACGGGCAGGCGCGGAGGTCGGCGCGGGTCAAGCGGATGTCCGGCCAGCCGCGCAGGTCCGAGGGCGAGGTGACCCGGCGGGTGCAGCCGACCGACTTGCCCGCCAGGTCGTACACCTCGCCCAGCACCGGGGCCGCCGCGCACTTCGGGGTGCCGGAGGCGGAGTCCGCGCAGTCGTGGCGGACCACGATCACGTCGGGGCTGGCGTCGGCCGTGACGTCGTAGAGCGAGAGCGTCCCGGCGTCCGCGTAGTACGGCTTGCCCGCGTCGCGCCACACTCCCCCGCTGCCGACCAGCAGTTCGCCGTACGCGGCCGTGCCGTCGTCACCGACATCGCCGCGGACCAGGCACGCCGGGGCCGGGCCGTCGATGCAGCGCAGGGAGTTCTGGTCCAGCCGCACACCCAGCTGGGCGATCGACAGCTCGAACACCGTCCCCGGCTCGGGTCCGACGCGCAGGCGGGCCGAACCACCCGCCGGGCCGGTCAGCAGCACCACCGGCGTGCCCCCGACGGTCACCGCCGCGAGCTGGCGGCACGGGCCGCCACCGCAGGTCACCGCCGGTGTCACCGGCGCGGCGGCGGGTTCGGCCAGGCCGGGGGTGGCCTCGGGCCGCGGCCGCAGCAGGAACACCGCGCCGATCGCGGCGACGGTGACCACCGCGGCCAGCACCGCGGTGAGCAGCGCCGACCGAGGCGTCCGCGCTGCCGTAGTCCGCATAAGACAGAGCGTAAGCCGCTTCCCGACCGTCTGTCGGCGGCGCCCCGGCGCGATGTGACTGAATCCCCCGGGGGTGCAACCCCCGTACCCCGCCCGGGGGGCCCGCCCCCACGGACCCCCCAAAGCGTGGGTGCCCGACGGGGTCGCGGGTAGCGGAGGGTGTCCGTCTATGTTGTCCGGGTGACGAACCCCAACCTGCCGCCCGCCCTGTACCTCCCGACCGGCCCGGTCAGCACCGAGACCGAAGGCGCGTCGATCGAGCTGCGCCGTACGCCGGACGGCCGCACCGCGCTGGTCGCCTTCACCGCGCTGGACCGGCTGATCGACTGCTGCGGCGAGCACCAGCCGTGGGTGCTGGTGAACACCGAGCACCTGCCGAAGGTGCACTCCGCGAACCCGTACGACGTGATCGTGCTCGATTCGCCGCTGCCCGAGGAGCTGCGCCACCACGTCTGAGCGTGGTTCACCTCTCACTCAAGAGACTCCCGACGTCATATCCGTAGACTCCCTGATGCCGCGTGGGCGGTCAGCAATGCAGCTGTCGGACGCAGGAGGTGCGGGGTGGCCGAGCAGGTCGGCGAAACCACGGGTGGTCCGGTGACCAAGATCCTGGTCGCCAACCGTGGCGAAATCGCGGTACGCGTCATCAGAGCCGCCAAGGACGCAGGCCTGGCCAGCGTCGCGGTGTACGCCGACCCGGATCGCGACGCGCCCCACGTGCGACTGGCCGACGAAGCCTTCGCGCTGGGCGGCACGACGGCCGCCGAGAGCTACCTGAACTTCGACAAGCTCCTGGACGCCGCCAAGCGGTCGGGTGCCGACTCGGTGCACCCGGGCTACGGCTTCCTCTCCGAGAACGCGGACTTCGCCCAGGCCGTCCTCGACGCCGGGCTGACCTGGATCGGGCCGAGCCCGCAGGCCATCCGCGACCTCGGCGACAAGGTCACCGCGCGCCACATCGCCATGCGTGCGGGCGCGCCGCTGGTGCCGGGCACGAAGGAGCCGGTCAAGGACGCCACCGAGATCGTCGCGTTCGCCGACGAGAACGGCCTGCCGGTGGCCATCAAGGCCGCGTTCGGCGGTGGCGGCCGCGGCCTGAAGGTCGCCCGCACCCGCGAAGAGATCCCCGAGCTGTTCGAATCGGCCACCCGCGAGGCGGTCGCGGCGTTCGGCCGCGGCGAATGCTTCGTCGAGCGCTACCTGGACAAGCCGCGGCACGTCGAGGCGCAGGTGCTGGCCGACATGCACGGCAACGCGATCGTCGTCGGCACCCGCGACTGCTCGCTGCAGCGCCGGCACCAGAAGCTCGTCGAGGAGGCGCCCGCGCCGTTCCTGAGCGACGAGCAGCGCAAGCGCATCCACGAGTCCGCGAAGGCGATCTGCAAGGAAGCCGGCTACTACGGCGCCGGCACGGTCGAGTACCTCGTCGCCGTCGACGGCACGATCTCGTTCCTCGAGGTCAACACGCGGCTGCAGGTCGAGCACCCGGTGTCGGAGGAAACCACCGGGCTCGACCTGGTGCGCGAGATGTTCCGCATCGCGCGTGGCGAAAAGCTGCGGATCACTTCCGACCCCGAACCCCGCGGCCACTCGATCGAGTTCCGCATCAACGGCGAGGACGCCGGCCGCGGGTTCCTGCCCGCCCCGGGCACGGTGACGAAGTTCGTCGCGCCGAGCGGGCCGGGCGTGCGCGTCGACTCCGGCGTCGAATCCGGCAGCGTCATCGGCGGGCAGTTCGACTCGATGCTGGCCAAGCTGATCGTCACCGGGTCGGACCGGAACAACGCACTCGAGCGCAGCCGCCGCGCCCTCGCCGAGATGGTCGTCGAAGGCATGGCGACGGTGCTGCCGTTCGACCGCGTGATCGTCGACGACCCGGCGTTCATCGGCGACGAGAACGGCTTCAGCGTGCACACCCGCTGGATCGAGACGGAGTTCGACAACAAGATCGAGCCGTTCGTGGCGCCGGACGTCGAAGCGGCCGAAGAGGAACCGCGGCAGAACGTCGTCGTCGAGGTCGGCGGCCGGCGGCTCGAGGTGTCGCTGCCGGGCGGGTTCGCGCTCGAAGGCGGCGGCGGGGGCGGCACCGCCGTCAAATCGAAGCCGCGCAAGCGCGCCGGCGGTACCAAGGCCGCGGTCAGCGGCGACGCCGTCACGGCGCCGATGCAGGGCACCATCGTGAAGGTGGCCGTCGAAGAGGGCCAGCCGGTCGAAGCCGGTGAGCTGATCGTCGTCCTCGAGGCGATGAAGATGGAGAACCCGGTCACCGCCCACAAGGCGGGCACCGTCACCGGCCTTTCGGTCGAAGTGGGCGCTGCCGTGACGCAAGGCACACAGCTGCTCGAGATCAAGTAGCGCAGTTCGTTACGGATGTCGTGGTGGGCCGACCCCGAGGCGGCCTACCATCGACTACGTGACCGAAGTCCCGTCTCCGCAGCTGCGGATCAGCGACCAGAACCGTGAGTCCGCGCTGTCCGCCCTCGGCGAGCACATGACGGCGGGACGGATCGACATCGACGAGTACGGCGAACGCTCGGCCCGGATCACCGCGGCCAAGACCCGCGGCGAGCTCAGCGAGATCTTCGCGGACCTGCCGGCCCCGCACCCGCGGTACGAGGACGTCCCCCAGGCCGTCGCGGCACCCGAGCCCGCCGCCGCGGCCCCCGAGCCGGCCCGCCCGCGAACCCCCGACAACTGGTCGCCGCCGCAGCGGTTCGTCGCCGCGATCGTGCCGCTGGCCTTCATCGCCGCGATCGCGCTGATCGCCTCGGGCGTCCTGGCCTGGCCGATCATCTTCGTCCCGATCGGGCTGACGGTGTTCGGCAAGTCGATGTGGGGCCACGACTGGAACCACGACCAGCGCCACCGTGATCGCCATGACCGGCACCTGCGCGACCGGCAGCGCCGCCGCGAGCTGCGCGACTCCTACCGCCGCGAGCTGGGTCGCTGATCCCACGGTGGGCGACATGCGCTTGAGCGACGAGGAACGCCAGGACGCCCTGGACGTCCTGGAGGAACACGTCCGCACCGGGCGGCTCGACATCGACGAGTACGGAGCCCGGACCGCGAAGGTCACGGCGGCGAAGCGGGTCAGCGAGCTCGTACCGCTGTTCGACGACCTGCCGTCGCCCCGGCCGAGTGCGTTGCTGAGCGGCGTTTCCGCGCCCGGGGTACCGGTGGCGTCCTCGGAGGACACCGCACTGGTCCGGTTCCTGACGGCGGGCGCGGTGCCGATCGCGATCGTCCTGGCGATCGCGGTGCTGATCCTCTCCCGGGGCCGGCTGCTGATCATCTCGGTCGCGCTGCCGCTGGTCGTCGCGATGATCGCGAGGGCCCGCCGCCGCTCCTGATTACTCCTTTTGCCAAGCAACCTGCTCCCGCGTTCGGGCGTGGTGATCATGCAGGTCGGGGGAAAGGGAGGAGTCCATGAACAAGATGTGGGCGCGCTCGGGGGTGCTCGCCACCGTGGCGATCGCCGTTGCGGCCTTGGCGGCGGGACCGGCGCAGGCCGCGCGGTTGGGCTGGCGGCCGACGGTGCTGCCGTTGCCCGCCGGGGCCGATGCCGCCGGGCACGGTTATCTGACGGCTTCGAACGGCCGCGGCGAATACACGGGGTCGTTCATCGTCGGCGGCAAGCTGCAGGTCGTGAGCTGGCGCGGCGGTAAGCCGGTGCTGCGCGGCGTTCCGGACGGCTTCGAATGGGCGATGGCCGAAGACGAGAACGGCGCCGGCACCGTCGTCGGCACGGCGATCGACTACGACACGAGCGCTGTCCGGTCGTTCGTGCTGGACGCGGCCGGATTCCACCTCCGCGAGACCCCGGCGGGCTACAAGGAGGCTCAGACCACAGCCGTCAACGCCCGCGGAGACGTGGTGGGGCAGGTCTTCGACGAAGACCCGGCGCGGAACGGCGCGATCGTGTGGCCGGCGGACGGCAGCACACCGGTGATCATCCCGGCGACGCACGAGTACGAGATCCCGCTGGACATCGACGACGACGGGACCGTCCTGTTCTCCTCGTTCAAGTCGGGGCTGGTGTGGAAGGACGGCGTCTACCGGGAGCTCACCGCACCGGGATTCCAGTACACGAGCGGCTCGGCGATCCGCAACGGCGTCGTCGTCGGCTCGGCCTCGGACGGCACGGTCGCCGGCTCCCGGGCCATGCGCTGGAACTCGGCGGGGGTGCCGACCGTGCTGCCCGGCGGCGACGGCGCGTATGCGCTGAACCGCGCGGGGCTGACTTTCGGGACGGCCCCGGTACCGGGCTCGTTCCGCGGGAAGCCGGTCACGTGGTTCGACACCACCCCGACCGGCGACCTGCGGCAGCCCGGTAGCTATTCGAGCTACCAGGCGAGCCAGGTGACCGACGACGGAACGTTCGCCGGGGTCGCGTCGAACGGTCCGCTCGACGAGGGCGGCGTACCGGTGGTCTGGCGCCTGATGACGTGAACCGGTCTTGATCGCCGGGCCGGGGGCGGCGTGCTCCCGGCCTGGCTAGGCTGGGCGGAGTGGAACCGGTGGAGATCAACGCGGGCACCTACTACCTGCGCCAGCTGCGCGCCGACCGCCACATCGACGACCGCCCGTTGTTGATGGAGGCGTTCGCCGACCCGACGCACCGCAAGTACGTGCTGAACTACCGGCTGCGCACGCCGGACGAGGCCACGGAGTACGTGGCCCTGCGCGCAGCCCAGTGGGCGGGCGACGAGCGCTGCTCCTGGGCGATCGCGGAGCCGACCTCGGGCAGGCTGCTCGGCGAGGTGGGGCTACGGGAGCTGAACCTGGACGCGTCGTACGCGGAAGCGACGATCTGGATCCACCCGACGGAGCGCGGCAAGGGGATCGCCACGACGGCGCTGAACGCCGCGCTCCGGTTCGGCTTCGGGGGGCTGGGGTTGACCGAGGTGAGTTACCGGTACGAGGAGAGCAACGCGGCCTCGGCGATCGTGGCCGAGCGCTGCGGGTTCACCTTGGTCGGCCCGGAGGCGGAGCGAGCGCCGACGGGTGAGCGGTTGATCCGCTGGCACCGCACGTCCTGACCGAAGCCGGCCTCAGCTCACCGGCTCCACGATCCCCGCGCGGGCCTCCGGGGCCGCCGACCGCAACGCGTCCGCCGCTTCGTCGCTCGGCTGGGACTGGGACTTGCGCTCCGCCTCCACCCGGGCCCGGTAGACCTCGATCTCGTGCTTCACCGTTTCGGAGGACCAGCTCAGGACCTCACCCACCAGGGTGGCCACCTGCTCGGCGCAGTCCACGCCCCGGTGCGCGTACTCGATCGAGATGCGCGTCCGGCGGGCCAAGACGTCCTCCAAGTGCAGCGCCCCTTCGTGCGAAGCCGCGTACACCACTTCGACGCCCAGGTAGTCCGGGGCGTGCTCGATCGGCTTCAGCAGCTCCGGGCGGCCCTCCGCCAGGGCCAGGACCTCGTGGACCAGTGAGCCGTAGCGGTCCAGCAGGTGCCGCACCCGATAGGGGTGCAAGCCGTGCTCCGCCGCCAGGTGGTCGGCCTGGTTGACCAGCGCGTGGTAGCCGTCCGCGCCCAGGAGCGGGACCTTGTCCGTGATCGACGGCTGGGACCGGCCCGGCAGGTCCACCGCCGCCGCGTCGACCGCGTCCGCCGCCATCACGCGGTACGTCGTGTACTTGCCGCCCGCGATCGCCACCAGGCCCGGGGCCACCCGCGCCACCGCGTGCTCGCGCGAGAGCTTCGACGTCTCTTCGCTCTCCCCCGCCAGCAGCGGTCGAAGGCCCGCGTACACCCCTTCGATGTCGTCGTGCGTCAGCGGCGTCGCGAGGACCGTGTTGACGTGCTCGAGGAGGTAGTCGATGTCGTGCTTCGTCGCCGCCGGGTGGGCCAGGTCGAGCTTCCAGTCCGTGTCCGTCGTCCCGATGATCCAGTGGTTGCGCCACGGGATCACGAACAGCACCGACTTCTCGGTGCGCAGGATCATCCCCGACTCCGAGACGATCCGGTCGCGCGGGACGACGATGTGCACGCCCTTGCTCGAGCGCACCCGGAACCGGCCGCGGCCTCCCGAAAGGCGCTGGAGCTCGTCGGTCCAGACGCCGGTGCAGTTGATCACCGCGGCCGCCGAAATCTCCGTTTCGCGCCCGTCCTCGACGTCGCGCACGCGCACGCCGGACACCCGGTCGGCCTCGCGCAGGAACCCGACGACCTGCGTCGACGTCCGCACGACCGCGCCGTAGTGCGCCGCCGTCCGGGCCACCGTCATCGTGTGCCGGGCGTCGTCGGACTGCGCGTCGTAGTAGCGGATCCCGCCGATCAGCGCCGAACGCTTGAGCGCCGGCACCATCCGCAGCGCGCCGGCGCGAGTCAGGTGCTTCTGCCCCGGGACGCTGCGGGCGCCGCCCATCGTGTCGTACATCAGCAGGCCCGCCGCGGTGTACGGCCGTTCCCACACGCGATGCGTCAGTGGGTAGAGAAAGCTGACCGGCTTCACCAGGTGGGGCGCGATGGTCGTCAGCATCAGCTCACGCTCGCGCAGCGCCTCCCTGACCAGGCCGAACTCGAGCTGCTCCAGGTACCGCAGGCCGCCGTGGAAGAGCTTGCTCGACCGGCTCGACGTCCCGGAGGCGAGGTCACGGGCCTCGACGAGCGCGACCCGCAGCCCACGCGTCGCGGCGTCCAGCGCCGTGCCCGCGCCGACCACGCCACCGCCGATGACGACGACGTCGAACGTTTCCTTGCCGAGCCGCTGCCACGTCTCTTCCCGCTTGACCGGGCCCAAGCGAGCCGGGTTCGTCTCCGATGCGTGCTGAGCCACGTGACATTCCTCCTCGTGCCGGCGAGGCTTCCAGCATCGCACGACCAGGTGATCATCCGCCCGTCCACGGATGACACTTGTGGCGTAACCCTCCGCGATCTTGACCGGGATCTTGACTGGGATCTTGAAAAGATTCGCCTTCCAGGTGCTTGGAAGTAGCTTCTACGCCCCGGTAACGTCGCGCGGACGTGGGTCGGCAACGGTGCCGTGGCACGCCGTGATCGACCCTGCGCAGAGTGTCCAGTGTGGAGGTGCAGCGGTGAGTGCTGGAGCGATAATCGTCTGGGAACTACTGGGAACGGCGACGCTGATCCTGCTCGGCAACGGCGTGGTGGCCAACCACGTACTGCGCAAGAACAACGGTCACAACGCAGGTTTCCTGTTCATCAACTTGGGCTGGGCGTTCGCGGTGTTCACCGGCGCCAGCATCGCGGCGCCGAGTGGCGCGCACCTGAACCCGGCGGTGACCCTCGGGCTCGCCATCGCCGACAAGACGCCGTGGGCCGACGTCCCGTTCTACTTCATCGGGCAGATGGCCGGCGCCATCATCGGTGCGGTGCTCTGCTGGGCGACCTACAAGCTGCAGTTCGACGACCACCCCGAGCCCGAGAACACCCTCGGCATCTTCTCCACCGGACCGCAGATCCCGAACACCGTGTGGAACCTCGTCACCGAGGTCATCGGCACCTTCGTCCTGGTCGCGTGGATCCTGCTCAGCCCGAGCTACGCCGCCGGCGACGGCGGGACGCCGAACTTCGGCAACTCCGCACTGGGCTACGCGGGCGTGTCGTTCGTGGTGCTCGTGATCGGTGCCTCGCTCGGCGGGCCGACGGGCTACGCCATCAACCCGGCCCGCGACCTCGGCCCGCGCATCGCGTACGCCTTCCTGCTGCCGATCCGCAACAAGGCGAACCCCAACTGGGGCTACTCGTGGATCCCCGTCGTCGGCCCGCTGGCCGGTGGCGCCATCGCCGCCCTGCTCTACCTCGTCGTCCACAACCTGACCTGATCGCCTCCTCCGACGCCGATTTCCGGGAGCACACATGACTTCGTACGTAGCAGCGATCGACCAGGGCACCACTTCCACCCGGTGCATGATCTTCAACCACGAGGGCCGCGTCGTCTCGGTCGACCAGCGCGAACACGAGCAGATCTTCCCCCGCGCCGGCTGGGTCGAGCACAACGCGGAAGAGATCTGGGAGAACACGCGCCGGGTCGCCGCGGGCGCGCTGGCCAAGGCCGACCTCACGGCCAAGGACATCGCCGCCGTCGGCATCACCAACCAGCGGGAGACCGCCCTGGTCTGGGACAAGACGACCGGCAAGCCCGTGTACAACGCGATCGTCTGGCAGGACACCCGCACCGACAAGATCGTCACCGAGCTCGGCAACCTCGGCGGCGGCCAGGAGCGCTACCGCGACAAGGTCGGCCTCCCGCTCGCGACCTACTTCTCCGGGCCCAAGATCAAGTGGATCCTGGACAACGTCGAGGGCGCACGTGAGAAGGCCGAAGCCGGTGACCTGATCTTCGGCAACATGGACACCTGGGTGCTGTGGAACATGACCGGCGGGGCCGACGGCGGCGTGCACGTCACCGACCCGACCAACGCCTCCCGCACCATGCTGATGGATCTCGACACCCTGCAGTGGGACGCCGGGATCGCCGGCGAGATGGGCATCCCCCTTTCGATGCTGCCGGAGATCCGCTCCTCGTCCGAGGAGTACGGCAAGGTCCGCGAGAAGGGCGCGCTGGCCGGCGTCCCGATCGCGGGCATCCTCGGCGACCAGCAGGCCGCGACGTTCGGCCAGGCCTGCCTTTCGCCCGGGGAAGCCAAGAACACCTACGGCACCGGCAACTTCATGCTGCTCAACACCGGTACCGAGAAGGTGATGTCGCAGAACGGGCTGCTCACCACGGTCTGCTACAAGATCGGCTCGAACGACACGATCTACGCGCTGGAAGGCTCCATCGCCGTCACCGGTTCGCTGGTGCAGTGGCTGCGCGACAACCTCGGCATGATCTCGACCGCGGCCGAGATCGAGGAGCACGCGCGCAGCGTCGAAGACAACGGCGGCGCGTACTTCGTCCCGGCGTTCTCGGGTCTGTTCGCTCCTTACTGGCGATCCGACGCGCGCGGCGCGATCGTCGGGCTCACCCGGTTCGTCAACAAGGGCCACCTGGCCCGCGCGGTGCTGGAGGCGACCGCCTTCCAGACGCGCGAGGTGCTCGACGCGATGAACGCCGACTCCGGAGTCCCGCTGAAGGCGCTCAAGGTCGACGGCGGAATGGTCGTCAACGAGCTGCTCATGCAGTTCCAGGCCGACATCCTGGGCGTGCCGGTGGTCCGCCCGGTGGTCAACGAGACCACCGCGCTGGGTGCCGCCTACGCCGCCGGTCTCGCCGTCGGGTTCTGGAAGTCCGAGGACGACATCCGCACCAACTGGGCCCAGGACAAGCAGTGGGACCCGTCGATGGACGACGACCGCCGCGCGCGCGAGTACCGCAACTGGAAGAAGGCCGTCACGAAGACCCTGGACTGGGTCTCCGAAGACGACTGAGCCGACTGAGCCGACCGACCGGCGAGGGCCGGGGGTGCCGCCTCATGGCGCTCCCGGCCCGCCCGTTCACACTTCCCAGCCCTCCGGTTCGCCCGACTGCTCGTTCGGGGCGACGAGCATGAACGGCACGCCCTGGTCGTCGGTGACCCGCACCTGCCGCCCGTACGGCGAGTCGAAGGGTTTCCCCTCGACCGTGCCACCGAGCGCGGTCACCTTGGCCGCGCTCGCGACGGCGTCCGCCACCCAGAAGTACGCCGACCAGTACGACGGCACCTCCGGTGGCACCGATGGTGGCACCGCGCCGAGGCCGCCGACCGGACGCCCGTCGATGAGCACCACCGCGTACGTGAAGTCGTCGCCGGAGATGTCCTGGAAGCCGTAGCCGAAGACTTCCTCGTAGAACGGCTTCGCCGCCGCGTAGTCGCGGCTCATGCATTCGTTCCAGGCCAGCGTGCCCGGGGCCGCCGTGACCTGCGTGCCGATGTGGTTGCCGGCCTCCCAGAGCCCGAAGACGGCGCCCGCCGGATCGGCGGCGACGGCCATCCGGCCCTCCTTCAGCACCTCCATCACCGGCATGACGATCTGCCCGCCGGCCTCGGTGATCGCCGCGGCCGTCCGGTCCACATCGGACACCGCGAGGTACGTCGTCCAGACCGGGGGGATGTCTTGGCCCGGTGGGGTCTGGCCGATGCCGGCGACCGGACGTCCGCGCAGCTCCGCCATGCCGTAGTAGCCGGTCTCCTCACCGCCCCGCTGCACGTCCCAGCCGAACAGGCCGCCGTAGAAGGCGATCGCCTTCGCCTGATCGGGCACCATGAGGTCCACCCAGCCGGGCGTACCCTCGGGCCATCTTTCGTCCCGGAACACCATGGCGACTCCCAACCCTCCGTCTGCGTCGCCTCTGGTGACGACCGGGACAGTCTGGCACCGGGCACCGACAAAAACCGAAAATCAGCCCTGGACCAGGCGGGCGTAGACGACGATGTTGTCGACGTAGTTGTGCGCGCTCCGGTCGAAGACGCCGCCGCAGGTGATCAGCCGCAGCTCGGGACCGGACGTGTCGTCGTAGACGCCCTCGTTCTCGAAGTCCTTTTTCGGCACTTGGTGCACCTTCGTCACCTCGAACACCACGGTGGTGCCGTCCTTGCGGGCGATCGAGACGCGATCGCCCGCGGCCAGCTCCTTGAGCCGGAAGAAGATGCCCTTCTGGTGGTTGCCGTCGACGTGCCCGAGCACGACGGCCGGACCGGTCTCGCCCGGCGTCGGCGCGTAGGTGTACCAGCCGGCCTGCAGCGGCGTGGTCACCGGCGGCACCTGGACGGTGTTGTCCGGGTTGAGCCCCAGCGGGATCAGCGACGAATGCGCGCCGATCTTGGGGATGTCGATCGAGACGGGCTCGGACTTGGGCAGCGCCGCGTCGGCGTCTGCGTCGGCGTCCTGACTGCCCGCCGCCGGCGTGGGGACGACCGCGACCGGCTGGGTGGACGGCGGCTGCGCGGTGTCCGGGGCGGGGCCGCCGCCCAGCGTCAGCGCCAGCACCACCAGCGTGGCCAGTAGCGCCGCGATGACGGCGATCAGGACACCCCGTCTGCTCGTGATCCTCCTGGTCATGCTCTCCCCCTGACTGGCGCCTGCACGTTCACACGTCCGGGTGGTTACTTCGGTTGAGCCCGACGGTACCTCCGCGGCCGGGCCACTCCGGAACCGTGGCTCCGGAGTGGCCCGCCGGGTCAGCGACGGCGCGCCCGCCGGGCCAGCACGAGCCCGGTTCCGCCGACGGCCAGCATGCCCATGGCGGCCGCGGCCGGGAACCCGGAGTCATCGGCCGGGCCGTCGGTGCCCCCGGTCTGCGGCGCACCCGACGGCACCTTGGCGACCTGCTTGGCCGCCGGGAGCACCTCGAAGAACGTGGTGGAGTCCTCGTGGGCGCAGTACATCGTCACGGCGTACTTGCCGGGCTTGACGTCCTTCACGGTGGCGGTGGCCCATCTGGCGGGGTCGCCGGGCTTGCCGAAGGCCAGCGCCGCCGACTGAACGGAGACCTTCTCGTCGGGCCCGTGCGTCCGGCAGACGAAGTCGAGCTTCACGCGCGCACCCGGCACCGCCTTGCCCGGCGACACGGTCAACGACCGGTTGATCCGGGCGATCGGGCCGTCCGGGAAGTCGGTCCCCGGGTCCGGCGTGGGCGTCACCGTCGGCATGCCGGTCGGGGACGGCGGCGCGGTCCGGATCGTGCTCGTCGACGGCGTCGCCGGCGCCCCTGTCGGCGTGGTGGCGAGCGCGGCGCCGGGCGCGAGAACCAGGAAAGCCGCGGCAACGCCCGCGACGACAACAGTGTTCTTCATTCTTTCTCCCCAAATAATTCCGGATCGGAAAACGACGGGTCGCGGACACCGTTCGCAGTTCCCCCTGCTTCGGCCCCAGCCCCCACCTACGCTTCCAAGGACGTCTCCACCAGCGGTTGGTTGCACCTGGAGGTCACGAATGCGTCGCGAAAAGATACGTCGGGAGCCCACGAAAAAGCCGCCCCGAGAGGCGGCCTCCGATCCGGTAATCAGCGGGTCAGCGCCGCCGGGATCGCCGCGCCAGCACGAGACCGCCACCGCCGACGGCCAGCACGCCCATCGCACCCGCGGCGGCGAGCGGGCCGTGGCCGACCGGACCGCCGCCGGTCTGGGGTGCTCCCGACGGCACCTTCGCCACCTGTCGACGTTCACCCAGGACGGTGAACTTCGTGGTCAGTTCCGCACCGCCGCAGGAGAACGACACCTGGTAGACACCCGGCTTCGCCGGCTGCACGACCGCCGACGCGGCTGCGGCCGGTGCCTTGGCCGGGTCGTTCTGCGGGCCGACGCGCCGCAGCGCGCCGATCGTGAGGACCGGGGACGCCGGATTCCGCGTGCTCGCGGCTTCGCAGCCGAGCCGGATTTGCACCTTCGCGCCCGGGCGGGCCGCGGTCGGCATGACACGGAAGTAGGCCTTCGGGTTCCCCGGGTGCTCCGCCGGCGTCGCGGCGAAGGCCGCCGGGGCCGAGAGCAGCAATCCGCCCGCAACGGCGGCGACGGCCAGAATCTTCTGCATTTCCTTTTCCCTCCCCGGGAGTTCTGCTGGGAAAGACGCTCTACCTGCGGAGAGGGTTGCCTCGGGCCATGAAAAAACCACCCCGGAGCGCGGCTCCGGGGTGGTCGTGACGTTTTCGGGAAATCAGCCCGCCATGCTGCCGTCGCCGGCCTTCGCGGCGCCGGACGGCACCTTCGCGACCTGGGCGGCGGGCACGGTGAACTGCGTCGTGTAGGTCTGGCTGCCGCACGTCACGGTCAGCGGGTACGTCCCCGCCGCGGTGCCGGGCTTCAGCTCGACATCGGCGCTGATGTTCGCGTCGGCGCCCATGAACGGGCCGGGGGTGTAGTTGGCGAACGTCAGCGCCGGCGAGGAGAACGTCGGAGAAGGGCCTTCGCACTTCGCCAGCGCGACGTTCGGCGCGTCGCGGACGTACTTGTCCACCAGCGTCTGGTTGATCGCGGTGTTCACGTTGAGCTGAACGCTGCCGGCCTTCGCGCTCGGGGCCGGGCTCGTGCTCGAGGCCTGGCTCGGCGCCGGGCCGGTGCTCTGCGCCATCGCCGGTCCCGTCAGCGCCGTCGTCCCGATCACCGCTGCCACAACGAAAACCACCGTCTTGCGCACTCTCGCACCCTTCGCGTTCTTCAGCCTTACAACCGACAAGACGCGACGGGTGCGCCCGGGTTGCGTGCCGGATCAGTCGAGATCGTCGTGGCGCATGAGCTGGCGGCCGGCCTCGGTGATCGAGCCCGACAGCGAGGGGTAGACCGAAAATGTCAGTGCCAGGTGGTCCACTGTGAGCTGGTTCTGGACGGCGAGCGCGATGGGAAGAATGAGCTCGCTCGCCTGCGGCGCCACGACGACACCACCGACGACCACGCCGGTGGCGGGGCGGCAGAACAGCTTCACGAAGCCTCGGCGGAGGCCCTCCATCTTCGCGCGCGCGTTGGTGGCCAGGGGCAGCATGATGGTGCGCGCGGGCACCTCGCCGGAGTCGATCGCCTGCTGGCTGATGCCGACGGTGGCGATCTCCGGGTGGGTGAACACGTTGGCGGCGACGGTCTTGAGCTTGATCGGCGCGACGCCTTCGCCCAGCGCGTGCCACATCGCGATGCGGCCCTGCATGCTCGCCACCGAGGCCAGCATGAGCACGCCGGTGCAGTCGCCGGCGGCGTAGATCCCGGGAACGGAGGTGCGCGAAACGCGGTCGACGGTGATGAACCCGCCGGGGCCGGGCGAGATGCCGACCTTGTCGAGGCCGACGTCCTGGGTGTTGGGGACCGACCCGACGGTCATCAGCGCGTGGCTGGCTTCGATCACGCGGCCGTCGGCGAGGTGGATCTCGACGCCCTTTTCGGTGCGCTCGACGCGGTCGGCGCGCGCCTGCTTCGCGACGGTCGTGCCGCGCTGCGAGAAGACCTCTTCGAGCACCGCGGCGGCGTCGGCGTCTTCGTGCGGGAGAACGCGGTCGCGGCTGGAGACGACGGTGACCTTGACGCCCATCTCGGTGTAGGCGGACGCGAACTCGGCGCCGGTGACGCCCGAGCCGATCACGGCGAGGTGTTCCGGCAGCTCCTGGAGCTCGTAGAGCTGACGCCAGTCGAGGATGCGCTCGCCGTCCGGCACGGCGCCGGGCAGGACGCGCGGGGTGGCGCCGGTGGCGATGAGGACGACGTCGGCGGGCAGCTTCTCGGTGCCGTCCTTGGTCGTGACGGCGACCTTGTGCGTCGCCAGGCCGGGCTCTTCGTCGCAGAAGCGGGCCTCGCCGGCGATGACGCGGACGCCTTCGCGCTGGACGCGGGCGCGGATGTCGGCGGACTGGGCGAGCGCGAGCCCCTTCACCCGGCCGTGGACGGTCGGGAGGTCGATGCTGGTGTCGGCCAGGTCGGTGTTGATGCCGAGCTCGCTGAGGTCGTGCATCTTCGCCAGCGCGCCCGAGCTCGCGATGAACGTCTTCGAAGGGACGCAGTCGTAGAGGACACAGGCGCCACCCAGGCCGTCCCGCTCGACGATCGTGACGTCGGCCCCGTGCTGGGCTGCGACCAGCGCGGCTTCGTAGCCGGCCGGGCCCCCGCCCATGATCACGATCCTGGTCACCTGGGTCCTCCTCGGAGTGTGCGTGCGGTGCTCTCACCGTACGCGGCGAAGGTGTCCGGACACTGAAGTGGGCGAACACGGCGAGTGCGTCCACTCGGGTGAGGGAGGTGTCGCTACGCTGTCGGCGTGCCGTTGTATGCCGCGTACGGATCGAACATGGAGCCCGCCCAGATGCTGGAGCGCGCGCCGCACTCTCCGATGGCCGGCAGCGGCTGGCTGGAGGGCTGGCGCCTGACCTTCGGCGGCGAGGACCTGGGGTGGGAAGGTGCCTTGGCCACGATCGTCGAGGACCCGGGGTCACGGGTGTTCGTCGTGCTCTACGACGTGACCTCGCTGGACGAGGCCGGCCTGGACCGCTGGGAAGGCGGTGAGCTGGGGATCCACAACAAGATCCGCCTCCGCGTCCAGTCCATGGACGGCTCGGTCCTGGCCTGGCTCTACGTCCTGGACGCCTACGAAGGCGGCCTCCCCTCAGCCCGCTACCTCGGCGTCCTCGCCGACGCCGCCGAGGCGGCCGGCGCCCCAGCCGACTACGTCGACGACCTCCGAACCCGCCCCTGCTCCGGCATAACCGGCTAACCGTGTCGTCCCTCTGATCACGCGTGTCGACCCTTCAATCACGCGTGTCGACTTTCTGATCACGCGGCCCGGCCGGATCGCTGGTCGAAGGCACACCGCAACTCAATCAGAAGACGACTCGGATCCCGGAGATCGGCTGCGGCGGCCCGGACGGTGATCCAGCCGCGAGCTGCCATCCGGTTGTCACGTTCGAGGTCGTACTCACGCCGCTCCTCGTGCGCTGCGTACCCGTCGTACTCGAGCGCGATCTGCCTGCTCGACCACGCCATGTCGAACACGTACAACTTGCGGCCGTCGATCGTGGTGACCGGGTACTGGGGCTCGGGCACCGGAAAGCCGGCTTCCACGACGATGAGCCGGAGCACACTTTCCGGAGGCGACTCCGCCTTGCCGGTGGCGAGGTCCAAGAGCATCAACGCCCTGTGGATACCTCGCCGGTCCCGACGGTCGGCGAGCCGATCGCGCACGTTCTCCCGGAGCTTCGCGCAGTGGTCCGGAGGTAGCCCTCGCATAGCTTCGTCAACTGCGCTGAACGCGCTTCGCTTGTTCCCGTCGCAGAGGTGATCGGCGAGGGCGCGGTCGATCATGAAGGTCGAAAGGCCTTCGATCTCGATCACGTCCCCGTCCCGGAAACCACCCTGGTGCACGACCAGGCTGGCTCGCGACCGGATGCGCCGCGAATACGGCGCCATCACATGGATGTCACGGTCGTCGGCAGCCGAAACACCATGCAGGGCAAGGGAAGTCACACCGCTCAGCGCAGCAGGCGGACCGACGGCAAGCAATGCGGCGGCGGCTCTCGTCGGCAGCTTCAGCAGGTCGGTGGCGTGCACGACGACGCCCCGCCACGGCTGCGAAAGCAGCCCTCGTTGGAGCCCTTCGAGGACCTTCCGCCGGCCTAGAATCCGATCGGCTTCGCCTCGCGAGAGCACTCCATGTCGTCTTGCCCAATCGTTCACAAGATCGAGAATGAGGCCCTTCCGCGTCCGCCTGGAAGGACCTCATTCTCGATCTGTGGACAACTAGCTGCCTGTGGATAACTTGTGCACAACCCGACAGTGCGGGAAGGGTCGACACGCGTGATCAGAGGGTCGACACGCGTGTTTTAAGAGACGACACAGGCTAGGCGAGGGTGGTTAGGGCGGTGTGGATCAGGGTTCGGACTCCGCAGAGGAGGGCTCGCTCGTCGAGGACGAACGTGGGGCGGTGGATGTCCGATTGGGGGGCCGGGGGGCCGGGCCAGACGCCGAGGCGGGCGAAGGCTCCCTGGACGTGCTCCAGGTACCAGCCGAAGTCCTCGCCGCCGGATGACTGCTCCGTCGGGGCCACCGCGCCCTCTCCGAGGGCCGCCTCGGTGCCCGCGCGCATCAGGGCCGTCGACTCCGCGTCCGAGACCACCGGCGGGACGCCGCGGCGGTAGTCCAGGTGGAAGCCGACACCGGTCGGGGCCAGCAGGGACTCCACTGAGGCGGCGACCAGCGGTTCCAGGGCCGTCCAGACCTCGTGGTCCGCCGTGCGCAACGTGCCGCGAAGGACGCCGTCCTGTGGGACCGCGTTGGCCGCCTGGCCCGCGTGGACCGCTCCCCAGACCAGGACCGTCCCGGAACGCGGGTCGACGCGGCGGGAGAGCACCGCGGGCAGCGACGTGATCACCGTGCCCAGCGCGTGCACCAGGTCCGCCGTCAGGTGCGGGCGGGACGTGTGGCCGCCCGGCGACGTCAGGCGCAGTTCGATCAGGTCCGCGGCCGACGTCAGCGCGCCGACGCGCATCCCGACCAAACCCACCTCGAGCCGCGGGTCGACGTGCAGGCCGTAGATCCGCTCGACGCCTTCCAGCGCGCCCGCCGCGATCATGTCCAGCGCGCCGCCGGGCATGACCTCCTCGGCCGGCTGGAAGATCAGCCGCACCCGGCCCGGCAGCTCCGGCGCGCCGGCCAGGGCGCGGGCCGCGCCGAGGAGGATCGCCGTGTGGGCGTCGTGGCCGCACATGTGGGCCGCGCCCTCGGTCGTCGACGAGTACGGCAGGCCGGTCGCCTCCGTCAGCGGCAGCGCGTCCATGTCCGCGCGCAGCGCCACACACCGCTCACCGCTGCCGATGTCGCAGACGACGCCGGTGCCGCCCGGCAGCACCCACGGCTTGAGGCCGACCGAGCGCAGCAGGGTGACGACCAGCTCCGTGGTCGCGAACTCGTGCCGCGACAGCTCCGGGTGCGCGTGGATGTGCCGCCGCCAGGCCAGCACGTCGGTCGCGTTGGCGCGCAGCCAGTCGTCCAGCCAGAACGGGCCGCGGCCCGCACCAAGGTCCTCCACGGGAGCCATGCTTACGCCGGCTTCGGAAATGAGCGCCTCGGACCCCTCCATGGGGTTGATGATGCGCCCTTGGGGGTCGCCTGGAACGTCCGGCCGTGAGTCGAGCACCGTCACGCCGCACCTCCTCCCGCAACACGGGTAACCCGCGCAGCGGCTGGGGTCACGCGTCGTGCCGATCGATCTGTACGCATTTGCAGACGATCGTGCACCATGCAGGCGGCAAGCCGCGCCTCGAAAACCGGCGTCCTAGACGGCCGGTACCGGATCTGCGTTGAACGGCGTGCACCACTTCGGCAAAGCCGAAAACCTCAGGACCCCTTGGCCCGCTTCGAACGGATCTTGCGCCCCCAGATCACGATGCCGAGCAGTACCACCGCGATCAAGCCCGCGACCAGCTTGTTCCTGGTTTTCTCGGTGTTGGCCTTGTCCGTCTGGGCCGGGTCGAGGACCGGACCCGGATTGACCGTGGTTTGCGCCGGGACCAGCGCCGGAGAAGCCACACTCAATGTGACGGCGGCCGGACGCACCGGTGCAGCCAGTGCCGGCGACGCCGTGAACAGGACCGCCCCCAGCAGCCCGACCAGGACCAGACCCCGCAGTTTCGCCATGTCATCCCTTCGCCACGACCAGGCATTCTGCCCACGGACCACCCGCACGTCAGCCACCGAACGCGTCGAGGATCCGCTGTGCACCGAGGGTAGCCGTCAGTTCACCGTCCCGCACCGCCCGTTCGACGTCGGGAACGACCGTTCGCACGTCCGGATGCACCGCCAGCCGACCGAGCAGTTGCTCGCGCACCATCGCCCACGTCCAGTCGACCTGCTGCTGCCGCCGCCGGGCGTCGAGTTCGCCGGACGCGGTGAGCGTGTCGCGGTGCTGTTCGATCGCACCCCAGACCTCGTCGAGCCGCACGTTGTGCAGGCCGCTGCAGGTCAGCACCGGTGGCGTCCACGACGCTTCGGGCCCGTAGATCATCCGCAGCGCGCCGGCCAGCTCGCGAGCCGCGCGGCGGGCGTCCCGCTCGTGGTCGCCGTCGGCCTTGTTGACGGCGATGACGTCGGCGAGTTCCAGCACGCCCTTCTTGATGCCCTGGAGCTGGTCGCCGGTGCGGGCCAGGGTCAGGAACAGGAAGCAGTCGACCATGTTCGCCACGGTCACCTCGGACTGCCCGACGCCGACCGTCTCGACCAGCACGACGTCGTAGCCGGCCGCCTCCATCAGCACGATCGTCTCGCGGGTCGCCCGCGCGACCCCGCCCAGCGTCCCGGACGTCGGCGACGGCCGGATGAACGCCCGCGGGTCCACCGCCAGCCGCGCCATCCGGGTCTTGTCGCCGAGGATCGACCCGCCGGTCCGGGTGGACGACGGGTCGACGGCCAGCACGGCCACCCGGTGCCCGGCCGCGGTCAGGTCGGTGCCCAGCTGGTCGATGAATGTCGACTTGCCGACTCCGGGGACGCCGGTGATGCCGACGCGCCGGGCGCCACCGGCCGCGGGCAGCAGTTCGACGAGCAGCTCCTGCGCCAGTGCCCGATGGTCCTCCCGCTGCGACTCGACCAGCGTGATCGCCTTCGACAGCGTCCCGCGATCACCCGCCAGGACCCCCTTGGCGTAGGCGGTGACGTCGATCTTGCGCGGCAACGGTCAGGACTCCTGCGCCGACAGCTGGCCGAGCAGGTCGATGGCCGCGTCCGCGAGCACCGTGCCGGGGCCGAAGATCGCCGCCGCACCGGCCTCGCGCAGCGCCGGGTAGTCCTGCGGCGGGATGACGCCGCCGACGACGACCATGATGTCC
This sequence comes from Amycolatopsis sp. lyj-109, assembly GCF_046548995.1. NCBI lineage: Bacteria > Bacillati > Actinomycetota > Actinomycetes > Pseudonocardiales > Pseudonocardiaceae > Amycolatopsis > Amycolatopsis sp. lyj-109. The sequence continues at coordinate 238,905 of NZ_JAJPWR010000003.1, read as the reverse complement.
GCGCGGCCCAGCTCGGCGAGCTCGTGCCGCAGCGCGGGCACCAGCGAAAGGTGCCCGGCGGCCAGCGACGAGACGCCGACGACGTGCACGTCCGCCTCGATCGCCTGCCGCGCCACCTCGGCCGGGGTGGAGAACAGCGGGCCGACGTCGACGTCGAAGCCGAGATCGGCGAAGCCGGTGGCGATCACCTTCTGGCCGCGGTCGTGGCCGTCCTGGCCCATCTTCGCGACGAGGATCCGCGGGCGGCGGCCCTCCTCCGCGGCGAACTCGTCGACCAGCTGACGGGCCTTCTCGACGTTCTGCGTCTTCCCCACCTCCTCGCGGTACACGCCCGAGATGGTCCGGATCTGGCCGGAGTGCCGGCCCCAGATCTTCTCCAGCGCGTCGGAGATCTCGCCGACGGTCGCCTTCGCGCGGGCCGCGTCGATGGCCAGTTCCAGCAGGTTGCCGCCCTGTTGAGCGCCTTCGGTGAGGCGCCTCAGCGCGTCTTCGGTCGCCGCGGAGTCACGCTCGGACCGCAGCCGCCGCAGCTTCTCCAGCTGCTGGGCCCGGACGCCGGCGTTGTCGACCTTGAGGACGTCGATCTCCTCATCGGCGCTGACCTGGTACTTGTTGACGCCGATGACCGGCTGCCGCCCGGAGTCGATGCGCGCCTGGGTGCGCGCGGCGGCCTCCTCAATACGCAGCTTGGGAATGCCCGCGTCGATCGCCTTGGCCATGCCGCCGGCCTGCTCGACCTCGCTGATGTGGCCCCACGCCTTGCGCGCGAGGTCGTAGGTCAGCTTCTCGGCGAAGGCGCTGCCGCCCCACGGGTCGATCACACGCGTGGTGCCGGACTCCTGCTGCAGCAGGAGCTGGGTGTTGCGGGCGATCCGCGCGGAGAAGTCCGTCGGCAGCGCGAGCGCCTCGTCGAGGGCGTTCGTGTGCAGCGACTGCGTGTGCCCCTGGGTCGCGGCCATCGCCTCGACGCAGGTGCGGACGACGTTGTTGTAGACGTCCTGCGCGGTCAGCGACCAGCCCGACGTCTGGGAGTGCGTCCGCAGCGAAAGCGACTTCGGAGACTGCGGGTCGAAGCCCTTCACCAGCTTCGCCCACAGCAGGCGGGCCGCGCGCAGCTTCGCGACCTCCATGAAGAAGTTCATCCCGATCGCCCAGAAGAACGACAGCCGCGGCGCGAACTTGTCGACGCCGAGCCCCGCGGCGACACCCGAACGGAGGTATTCGACGCCGTCGGCGAGCGTGTAGGCCAGCTCCAGGTCGGCCGTCGCGCCGGCTTCCTGCATGTGGTAGCCGGAGATGGAGATCGAGTTGTACTTCGGCATGTGCTGCGAAGTGAAGGAGAAGATGTCGGAGATGATCCGCATCGACGGCTGCGGCGGGTAGATGTAGGTGTTGCGGACCATGAACTCCTTGAGGATGTCGTTCTGGATGGTCCCCGCGAGCTGCTCGGGTTTGACGCCCTGTTCCTCGGCCGCGACGACGTACAGCGCGAGCACCGGAAGCACCGCGCCGTTCATCGTCATGGACACCGACATCTTGTCGAGCGGAATGCCGTCGAAGAGCTGCCGCATGTCGTAGATGGAGTCGATGGCGACGCCCGCCATGCCGACGTCACCCGAGACGCGCGGGTGGTCGGAGTCGTAGCCGCGGTGGGTCGCCAGGTCGAAGGCGACCGAGAGGCCCTTCTGCCCGGCGGCGAGGTTGCGCCGGTAGAAGGCGTTGGACTCCTCGGCGGTGGAGAACCCGGCGTACTGGCGGATGGTCCACGGCTGGTTGACGTACATCGTCGGGTACGGCCCGCGCAGGAAGGGCGCGACGCCCGGGTACGTGCCCAGGAAGTCCACATCGGACAGATCGGCGGCGGTGTAGACGGGCTTGACGCCGATGCCCTCGGGCGTCTCCCAGGCCAGGGCGTCGGGGCCCTTGCCGGTGGCGTTCTCCACCGCACGTGCCCAGGTGTCGCGGTCACCCGGCGACGGCGTGCCGAGGTCGAGACCGGCGAAGTTCGGGATGCTCATCGGGTGACTCCCAGCTTGGCGTGCAGGCCGTCGAGGACTTCCAGGGCGTCGCAGCCGGCGAAGACGTTCCCGTCCACGCCGTCGTAGGACCCCTTCCCCGCGAGTAGGACGTACTCGGCGCCGAGGGCCGCGGCGACGTCGGCCGCCTGTGCCGCGTAGGCGTCGTCGGTGCCGCAGAGGCAGGCGACGCGGGCACCGGAGGTCCGGAACGCGCTGGGCAGGTCATCGGTCGCGCCCGGGTTGACGGCTTCGATGCCGCCCGCCTGGAACAGGTTGGCGGCGAACCCGGCGCGCGCGGTGTGCGCGGCGACCGGGCCGAGCGTGGCCAGGAAGATCTTCGGCCGCGCACCGGTCGAAGCGAGGTGCGCGTCGGAGGCGTCCCGCAGGGCTTCGAAGTCTTCGGCGTACCGGTGCCGTGGCAGCCCACCGTCCACAGGGGACTCCGAGGGCGCCCGGACCACCGGTTTCTCGGCCAGGTTCGGGAACTCGCTGACGCCGGTGAGCGGGTCGCGGCGCGTCGCGATCCGCTTCGACCGCTTCTCCCACGTCGAAGCCAGCCGCCCGGCCAGCGCACCGGAGGAAAGCTCGGCGACCAGGCCGCCCGCTCCTTCGATGGCGGTGAACTCGGCCCAGGCCGCGTGCGCGAGGTCGTCGGTGAGCTTCTCGACGTACCAGGAGCCGCCCGCCGGGTCGGCCACACCGGCCAGCTTGGACTCCTCCAGCAGCACGGCGTGGGTGTTGCGGGCGATCCGCGCGGAGAAGGCGTCCGGGCGGCCGATCGCCGCGTCGAACGGCAGCACGGTGACCGCGTCCGCGCCGCCGACGCCCGCGCCGAAGCAGGCCACGGTCGTGCGCAACATGTTCACCCAGGGGTCGCGCCTGGTCAGCATGGCCGGCGACGTCACCGCGTGCTGGCGCATCGGCGAGGTGAAGCCGCAGACCTCGGCGACGCGCGCCCACAGGCGGCGTGCCGCGCGCAGCTTCGCGATGGTGGAGAACTGGTCGGCGGTCGCGGCGAGCCGGAACTCCAGCTGCCCGGCGGCGGCTTCGACGTCGAGTCCGGCGTCGGTCAGCGCCCGCAGGTAGGTGACGCCGGCGGCGACCAGCGCACCCAGCTCCTGCGCGTCCGAGCCGCCGGCTTCGTGGAACGGCAGGCCGTCGGCGACGATCGTCCGCACTTTCGGGTACTTCCCGGCGACACGCACGGCGAGCGCGGCGGCCGGTTCCAGCGCCACGGCGGCGCCGGAGCGGGCCGCCAGCCCGATCGGGTCGGCGCCCAGCACGGCGGTGGCTTCGCTGGCCGGGATCTCGCGCTCGGCGAACAGCTCGAACAGGGCTTCGGCGGCCGCTTCGTACTCCGGGCCCGCGTCCAGTACGACCGGCGCCAGCTCGAGGTACACCTCGTTCAGCGCGTCGGCGAGCGACGCGGGCGGCACCGAGAGCCAGATCGACGTCACGCCGCCTTCGAGGTCGGCGAGGATCGCCTTGTTGACCGCGCGGGCGTCGTCGCCGGTGAACCGGGCCCGGACGTCCCAGCCGGTGCCGACCTGGCCTTCCGGGCGCGCGCCGCGCACGTACGGCGGCAGGCCGGGGAAACCGATGTCGCCGGGGACGTCCTCGGCCGTGTACAACGGCTGGATCTCGATCCCGTCGTAGGTCCGCGTGACGAGCTTGCTCTCCGGGGCGCCCGCGAAGTCCTCCGGCAGCTTCCCGCTCTTGCGCAGCACGCCCGCGACCAGCTCTTGCCACTGCGCGCGCGTTGCCTGGGGAAACTCGGCCGCGAGGTCGAGCTCGGAGATCGGCACTGACTCCGGACCGGCCACATCAGTCATAACCAGTGATGGTAGAGGCACTCGCCGCGCTCGACCTGTGAGTCTGGTCGCGCTAGGGGGCGGCCGGGGACGGGTTAGGGGCCAGCTTGCACAGACTGTCGGTCCCGTACGCCACAATTGGCGGGTGCCCCCCTCCAGCGAAGAGACACGAGTGGTCGCCGGTCGCTACCGGCTGCGTTCGGTGCTCGGCTCCGGGTCGATGGGCACCGTCTGGTCCGCCTACGACGAGTTCCTGCACCGGCAGGTGGCCGTCAAGGAGATGAAGGTGCCGCCGGGCATCCCGGCGGCGCAGGCGGACGAGCTGCGGGAGCGCACCCTGCGCGAGGCCCGCGCGATCGCCGTGCTGTCCCACCCGAACGTGATCATCCTGCACGACGTGGCCCGCGAGGACGACCAGCCGTTCGTGGTGATGGAGCTGCTGCCCTCGCGCAGCCTGGCGCACATCCTGCGCGACCACGGGCCGCTGACCGTCGGGCAGGCCGCCGCGGTCGGCATCGCCGTGGCGTCCGCGCTGGAGGCGGCGCACTCCGCCGGGATCACCCACCGCGACGTCAAGCCGGGCAACGTCCTGGTGGCCAGCGACGGCCGGATCAAGCTGACCGACTTCGGCATCGCCCGCAACGTCTCCGAGGCGACCATGACCCGGACCGGGATCATGCTCGGCTCGCCCGCCTACATCGCGCCGGAAGTGGCCTCCGGCGGCGCCGTCACGCCGTCCGCGGACCTGTGGGGCCTCGGCGCGACGCTGTTCGCCGCGGTCGAGGGCGCGCCGCCGTACGACGCCGACGGCGACCCCCTGGAAACGGTCGGCAAGGTCGTCAACGGGAAGGTGCCGCAGCCGAAGGCCGGCCCGCTGGCCGACGTCATCGGCGCGCTGATGAAGAAGGAGCCGGGCAAGCGGATCACCCTGCGCGAGGTCCGGCACCGGCTGTACCCGCTGCAGACGAAGACGCCGCTCGACCTGTTCGGGCCCGAGCTGTTCCACACCCCGGACGGCAAGAAGACGTCCGCGCAGCCGGACGCGACCGACACGCAGGTGATCAAGACCATCCTGCCCGAGAAGGACCGGATCAAGGCCGAGAAGAAGGCCGAGGCGTCGAGCAGCGAGCTCGCCGCCGACCCGGGACCGCTGCCGTTCCTGCGGCCGCCCACCCCGGCGCCCTCGGCGGGCCCCGCCTCGGGTGCGCCGACGATGTTCGTCCCGCCCCCGCCGCCGCGGCCGGCGCGGCGCGGCTCCACGGCCACCGCCGTGCTCGTCGCGGTGGCGATCCTGCTCTTCCTGCTCGCCGCGGGCGGCGGGTTCGCGCTGGCCAGAGCGGTCGGCGGCCAGTCGCTGCTGCCGCCGGACGCCGCCTCGCGGAACACGTCGAACGGCCCGACCGACGTGCCGCCGCCGTCACTGGTGCAGCAGTCCGGCGACGCGAGCTACGTGACCGGCAACGGCGGGCAGTTCGGCCTCCAGGTGCCGGAGGGCTGGCAGAAGTTCGTCGCCCCGCACACGACGTCGAAGTTCGGGGCGAGCACGGCGGTGCAGTACGTCTCCCCCGACGGCCGCCGGTCGCTGCGGGTGGAACGGCTGATGAAGTACTTCGCCCAGTACTCCGACGACGAGGCGTACATCTCCTGGCTGAAGGAGTCCTACCCGGGCAACGCGTTCCAGCTCTTCGGGCCGTCACCGCTGCCCGGCGGCAAGGGCTCGACGCTGACGTACCGCCTGGCCGAGGGCGGCAACCTGCCGGCGAGCGACGGGGGCGGCACCCGGGTGACGTTCATGAACCTGGTCCAGGCGGGCACGAGCCTGTGGATCCTTTCGGTCACCGTGCCGGCCGAGCAGGAGAACTCCGGCCGCCAGGACGTCTTCGACCGGGTCGCCCCGACGCTGAGCGTCTCGGACTAACCGCCGAGCACCTGGCGGGACACCTGCTCCTGGGCGAGGTGGCGCAGGCCGACGAAGATCCGGTCGCCGAGCACGGAGGCGACCAGCCCGGCTTCGATGATCTTGTCGAGCGACGTCAGGCCGTTCACCACTTCGACGTCGAGCTCCGCGACGCGCATCGCCAGCTCGGCGTACTCCTCGAGCCGCTCGGTCAGCTTCTCCTGGCCCAGCTCCTTGGCCGTCGCCAGGGCCGCGACGAGGTTGGCCATCGTGCGGTGCTCCGGCGGGTGCCCTTTCCAGCCGTGGCGGCTCATGAGGTCCGCCAGCCGCCCGGACGCCCACTCGGCGGCCTCGTCGGACACCTTCGGGGCGGGCCCGGCCAGCTCCTGCTGGACGACGCCCATCGTCCGGTGCGGGGTCTCGTCGCCGTCGATCGTGCTCAGGACGACGCCGACCGAGGCCAGCGGCAGCCCGCCGACTTCGGTGAGCGCCTTGATCAGCCGCAGCCGCTGGACGTGCGCCGCCGAGTACCGCGCCTGGTTCGGGCTGGTGCGCTCGCCGGGCGGGAGCAGGCCCTCGCGCAGGTAGAACTTGACGGTCGCGACCGGCACCCCGGACTCGGCGCTCAGCTCGGCCATCCGCATGCGTTTCCGCTCCGATCCCGGGGCCGTCTCGGGGACGACCCTGAAGACTTCTCAGTATGGATAGTTTAACTTCCCATAACGGAGAGCTTGACTATCCGTTCTGGGAGGAACCATGACCATCCTTGCCGATCTCCGGCACAGAACGAACACGTGGCACCGGCCGTCCGCGCTCGCGGCCGTCGCGCTGGGGGTGGTGGCGGTGCTGTGCGTCGCGGCCCTGCTGCTCGACCGGCGGACCCTGGCCGGCGCGCCGATCTGGGCGAAGCCGTTCAAGTTCGCGGTCTCCGGGGCGTTCTACTTCGCCACCTGGAGCTGGCTCGTCTCGCTGCTGCCGAAGTTCCGGCGCACGGCGAACGGGCTCACCAACCTCCTCGTCGTGATCTTCGCCGCCGAGTACGTCCTGCTGGTGTTCCAGGCCGTGCGCGGCCACGCGAGCCACTTCAACGTCTCGACCACGCAGGACGCCGCGATCTTCGGCACCATGGCCGCGATGATCGCCGTGCTCTGGATCGCCACCCTGGCGCTCACGGTGCTGGTGCTGTTCACGAAGGTGCCCGACCGCGCGACGTTCTGGGCGGTGCGGGCCGGGGCCGCGCTGTCGCTGGTGGGGATCACGCTCGGCCAGCTGATGACATCACCGACCGCGCAGCAGCTCGCGCAGTGGCGGACCGGCGGGCAGCCGGACCTGGTCGGCGGGCACACCGTCGGGCTCGAAGACGGCGGCCCCGGCCTGCCGATCCTCGGCTGGAGCACGGCCGGCGGCGACCTGCGGATCCCCCACTTCGTCGGGATGCACGCGCTGCAGGCCCTGCCGCTGCTGGCCATCGCGCTGGCGGCGCTGGCTCCGCGGTTCCGGCGGCTGCGCGACGACATCGTCCGCGCCCGGCTCGTCCTGATCGGGGCGGCCGGGTACGCGGGCCTGACCGCGCTGGTCACCTGGCAGGCGCTGCGGGCGCAGTCGATCGTGCACCCGGACGCGACGACGCTCGAGACGTTCGCGGTGCTGGTCGCGGCGGCCGGGCTGGCTTCGTGGGCTACGGTGCGCGTCCGATGAGCCTCTTCGACCTGACCTTCCCCCTGGCCGCGCCGTTCTGGGCGCTGATGATCCTGGCCCCGAACTGGCGGTGGACCGAGCGGATCATGAAGTCGCCGTGGGTGCCGCTGCTGCCGCTCGGGTGCTACTTCGCGCTCGTGCTGCCGCACTTCGGCGAGTGGGGGCGGGCGATGCTGCGGCCCGACCTCGGCGTCCTGCAGGCGCTGCTGGCCACGCCGTGGGGCGCCGGGCTCGTCTGGGCGCACCTCATCGCGTTCGACCTGTTCATCGCCCGGTGGATGTACTTCGAAGGGCGTGCCCGCGGGATCTCGCCGTGGCTCGTCAGCCCGATCCTGCTGCTGACGATCTTCCTGTCGCCGTTCGGGCTGGTGGTGTTCCTGGTGGTGCAGTGTCTTGCGGGGGCCCGCCCCCGCACCCCGGCCGGGAGCCCGCCCCCGGACCCCGGAAGTGGCAAAGTGCCCGGTTACGCTCCCTCGTATGAGTGAACAAGAAGCCGCGAGCGCCATCGCCAAGCGCACCGGCGTCGACGCGCACGACATCGCGGTGGTCCTGGGGTCGGGCTGGCGCCCGGCGGCGGACGTCATCGGGGAGTGCGAGACGGAGATCCCGTTCGCCGAACTGCCCGGTTTCACCACACCCGGCGCGGTCGGCCACGGCGGCACCATCCGCTCGCTGAAGGTCGGCGACAAGAACGTTCTGGTGATGCTGGGCCGGACGCACTTCTACGAGGGCAAGGGCATCGACCCGGTGGTGCACAACGTGCGCACCGCGGCCGCGGCCGGCGTCCGGACGGTCCTGCTGACGAACGCGGCGGGCGGCCTGCGCGAAGGCTTGCAGGTGGGTCAGCCGGTGCTGATTTCGGACCACCTGAACCTGACCGCGCGCTCGCCGATCGTCGGCGCGAACTTCGTCGACCTGACGGACCTGTACTCGGCGCGGCTGCGGGGCATCGCCCGCGAGATCGACCCGTCGCTCGAAGAAGGCGTCTACGCGGGCCTGACCGGGCCGCACTTCGAGACGCCGGCGGAGATCCGGATGCTGCGCACGCTCGGCGCGGACCTGGTCGGCATGTCGACGGTCCTGGAGGCGATCGCCGCCCGCGCGGCCGGCGTCGAGGTCTTCGGCCTGTCCCTGGTGACGAACCTGGCGGCGGGCATGACCGGCGAACCCCTCAACCACGAAGAAGTCCTGGAAGCCGGCCGCGCGGCCGCAACCCGCATGGGCTCCCTGCTCCGAGACCTGGTCACCCGCGCCTGACGCAAGTTCAGGCGAAGGCGGGAAGCTGGGCGGCGACGTCGGCCGGGGATGGCATGGCGGCGACTTCGGCGGCCAAGGTGCGGGCCGCGTCGCGGACCGAGGTGTCCGCGAGGAGGTGGCGGGCCTTCTCGGCGACGGCCTCGGCGGTGATCCCGCGGCCGAGCAGGCGGTCGCCGACGCCGGCCGTGACGACCGCGTCCGCGTTGGTGAACTGGTCCGCGCCCTGCGGCAGCAGCAACTGCGGGAGGGCCGCGCCGAACGCGCCGAGCGTCGTGCCGCTGCCGCCGTGGTGGACCACCAGGTCGACGTGCGGGAGCAGCGCCGCCTGCGGGACCCACGCCTCGAGCCGGACGTTCGCCGGGACCTCGCCCAGCGCGTCCTCGGGCAGCGACGGACCGGTGGCGACCAGGACGTCGACGTCCAAACCGGACAGTCCGGCGATCGCCTCGGTGAGCACGCCCGCGTGCCCCATCGCCGTGCCCAGCGTCAGGTAGACCAGCGGACGCCGCTTGTCGAGCACGCCCGGCGGCAGCTCGCCCGGCTCGCTCCAGCCGACCGGGCGCAGCGGCACCCGGAGGGTGCGCGCCAGGAAGTCCGTGTCCTGCACCGACTCCGGGCAGATGTCGACGAACGGGCCGCCGAACGCCAGGTCCTCGCCGACCTCGATGCCCAGCGAAGCGCCGTGCGCGCGGATCGCGTCCCGGATCTGCGTGGTCATCGGGTCGCCGGTCGACACGCGACCGAACCCGTGCGCCACCACCGGGATCCCGGCCTTGAGCGCGGCGAACGCGCCGCCCGAATTGCCCGCCTCGCTCACCACCAGATCGGGGCGGACGTGCTCGAACAGCGGCAGCAGGTCGGCGACGAACCGTTTCGGCATCAGCTCGCCGAACACCTTCGCGACGACCGGGAAGAGCAGCTCCCGCGGGATGTCTCCCGGCGGGCCGGGCGGACCCCCTTCGCCGAACGCCTGCCCGAACGCGTCCTTGATGGCGAGCCCGGCGGCCGCCGTCTCGAGCCCGGCTTTCGTCAGCTGTGGCAGGAAGTCTTCCGAGGTGGCGAAGACGACGTCGTGGCCCGCGTCGCGCGCGGCGACCGCCAGCGGGACGAGCGGGAAGGTGTGGCCGAAGGACCCCAGTGAGGTGAAGAGTAAGCGCACCTACCCGACCATAGCCCGTAGGCTGTCGCGGTGACATCGGATTCCACCCTGCGTGACGCCGCTTCCCGCTGGATCGCCGCCGACCCGGACCCCGCCACCCGCGCCGAACTCGAGGCCGTGTTGGCCCGCGCGGACAGCGACCCCGGCGCCGCCGAAGACCTGGCCGACCGGCTGGCCGGCCCCCTCGAGTTCGGCACCGCGGGGCTGCGCGGCCCGGTGCGCGCCGGGCCGAACGGGATGAACGTCGCCGTCGTCACCCGCACGACGGCCGGGGTCGCGGAGTGGCTGAAGGCGCACGGGCACGCCGGTGCGCTGGTCGTCGTCGGCCGCGACGCGCGACACGGGTCGGAAGCCTTCGCGACGGCCGCCGCCGAGGTGCTGACCGCGGCCGGTTTCGACGTCAAGGTGTTCGCCCGCCCGCTGCCGACGCCGGTGCTCGCGTTCGCCGTCGGCCGGCTCGGCGCGGTGGCCGGGATCCAGATCACCGCGTCACACAATCCCCCGGCGGACAACGGGTACAAGCTCTACGACGCGACCGGCGGGCAGATCGTCCCGCCGTCCGACGGCGAGATCGAGCGCGCCATCGAGGCCGCGCCGGCCGCCGTCGACGTGCCGCGGGCGCCCGGTGCCGAGGTCGCCGACCTGCTGGACCGCTACCTCGACGAGGTCGCGACCCTGCCGCTGGGGCACGAGCGCGCGGTGCGGGTGGCCGCGACGGCGTTGCACGGCGTCGGCGCCGACACGCTGCAAGCGGCGTTCGAGCGGGCCGGGTTCACCGACCTGCACCTGGTCGGCGCCCAGGCCGCGCCGGACCCGGACTTCCCGACCGTGTCGTTCCCGAACCCCGAAGAGCCGGGCGCGACGGACCTGCTGCTCGCGCTGGCGTCCGATGTGGACGCCGACCTGGCGATCGCGCTCGACCCGGACGCCGACCGGTGCGCACTCGGCGTCCGCGAGCGGGACGGGCGGTGGCGCATGCTGCGCGGCGACGAGACCGGCGTGCTGCTCGGCTCGTACGTCTTGTCCACAGTGGACCGTACGACGCTGCCGGACCCGCTGGTGGCCACCACGATCGTGTCGTCGTCGATGCTCGGCGAGATCGCGAAGGCCGAAGGCGCCCGCTACGCCGAGACGCTGACCGGCTTCAAGTGGCTGGTGCGCGCCGGCGAAGGACTGGTGTTCGCCTACGAAGAGGCGCTCGGGCTGTGCGTGAACCCGGGCTTCGTGCGCGACAAGGACGGCATCGCCGCCGCGACGCTGGCCGCGGGGCTGGCCGCGCAGCTGAAGGCGCAGGGCCGCACGCCGCTGGACGTGCTCGACGAACTGGCGCAGCGCCACGGCGTCCACCTGACCGACCAGGTTTCGCTGCGGGTCACCGATCTCGCCGTCCGCGGGCAGCTGATGGCGAAGGTGCGGGCCACCCCGCCGGCGCGGCTCGGCGGCGTCGACGTCACCCTCGAAGACCTGCTGCCGGACGCCGACGTGGTGCGGCTGACCGGCGACGGCGTGCGTGTGGTCGTGCGGCCGTCCGGGACCGAGCCGAAGCTGAAGGCGTACCTGCAGGTGGTGGCGGGCGCGCGCGGTGCGGCGCAGGAGCGGCTGACGGCGTTGCGGGCGGACGTCGAGGAGCTGCTCGCCTGATGCCGAAGCTGCTGATCGTCCACCACACGCCGTCGCCGTCGACGCAGGCGCTGTTCGAGGCGGTCGTGGCCGGGGCGGCGCACCCGGACATCGAGGGAGTGGAGGTGGTCCGCCGCGCGGCACTGGCGGCCACGGCCACCGACGTGCTCGAGGCGGATGGCTACCTGCTGGGCACGCCGGCGAACCTGGGCAGCATGAGCGGCGCGCTGAAGCACTTCTTCGACACGATCTACTACCCGTGTCTGGACGAGACGCGAGGTCGCCCGTTCGGGTATTGGATTCACGGCAACAGCGACACTTCGGGCACGGAACGACAACTGCTGGCCATCACGACCGGCTTGGCGTGGGCCAAAGCGGCAGAACCCGTCATCACCACGGGTGATCCGGACAAGAAGACCCTCGAAGCCTGCACGGAACTGGGCGGCACGCTGGCCGCCACCCTGATGGACTGACCGCGGAGGGGCAGAAATTAAAGGGGCCTGTCACCGGAAGCCCTGGGGGTCGACCTCCGGCAACAGGCCGTAATCAAGGGATCGCCCGAGGGCGTTCAACCTTGACCTCTGAAGCGTACTACAGACGGCCGATCATGACGAGTCGAAGGCGCGACAACCTCTCGCCTGAGTCGTTCCGTGCACCCCCAGGGCACGGAGAGCCAGGCGAGAGGCGAGCCAACTGTAAACCACTGCATACGACAGCTGTCAACATATGCGTACAGTGGATGTGCGGTTAGACTTTCCGCGGCTGGCTTTCCAGGGGGTGGAGATGGCACGGGAACGCACTTTCGCGGAGCGTCTGAGCGCCCTCATCGAGGCCGCTCGGGTCGATGGCCGCGCACCGCACAGCTACCGGGAGATCTCGGCCGCCGTCGAGCGGGCGGGCGGCCCGGCGATGTCGCCCGCCTACCTGCAGCAGCTCGCCACGGGCAAGCGGGTCAACCCGAAGATCCACTACGTCGAGGCGCTGGCGAGGCTGTTCGGCGTGCCGGTGACGTACTTCTTCGACGAAGAGGCGGCCGCGGCGCCCGGGGGCGAGGCCCAGCTGATGGCGATGCGCGCGCAGGAGCTGTCACCGCAGGGCCGGCGGCAGGTGATGGACCTGCTGGAGCTCGTCGAGCGCTACGAGCGGGCCGAACGCGATGGCCGGAACCCGGCGGACCGCGAGGGCTGGGGCCCGGGGAACACGGCGCGATGAAGGAGCGCGAGCTGCGCCGCCGCTGCCGGAAGCTGCTCAAGGACCTGGACATCGGGCCGCCGCTGGACGTCGAAGTGCTGTGCGCGCGGCTCGGTGAGCGGCGCGGGAAGCCGATCCGGCTGATGGCGTACCCGTTGGAAGTGCCCGGGCCGTTCGGCTGCTGGATCGCGACGGCGGCCGCGGACTACATCTTCTACCAGGCCGAAACGACGAAATCGCACCAGGACCACATCATCCTGCACGAGCTCGGGCACATGCTGGCGGATCACCACCCGCACGGCGACGCCGAGCCGGCGGACTTCCTGCGCGGCCCCGCGACGGATCTTGACCCGGATGCCGTACACCGCGCCCTGCGCCGCTCGTCCTACGATGACGCGCACGAGTGGGAAGCCGAAACGGTCGCGACGATCATCCTCGAATGGGCGTCGGTCCTGAACTACACGATCCCCAGGCGCGCCGCTGACCGGGATCTCCGCCGGATCCAGGGGGCGCTCGGCGATCACCAAGGGTGGTTGTGAGCACACTGTTCAGCCCTGTCAACCTGATCGCACTGGTGCTGTTCGCCGCCGCGCTCGCGTGGCGGATCTACCAGGTGACGCGCGCGCCGACCGTGCCGAACTGGGCCGTCACCGCGTGCGTCGCCGGGTTCGCGGCGGCGTTCCTGCTGCAGCAGCCGGTGCTCTCCGACGACGTCGACGCGCTGCTGGGCCTGGGCGCGTCGCGGGTGGCGAACAACGCGCTGCTGGCGTGCGGCATCTGCGCGCTGGTGATCTTCTTCCTCGGCTCGACGCTGGGCCCCCGCCGGTACCGCCGGGTGGTGGTCGAGCTGATCCCGCTGGTGGCGGCGATCGTGCTGATGATCGTCGCGATGAGCCGGACGCCGCCCGAGCTGCGCGGCCTGCCGCTGGGACCGTCGACGATCCACGACAGCGGGGTCGCGGTCTTCTACCTCGGCGCCGGGCTGTACCTGATCTACGGTCTCCTCGCTTGCACGGCCTGGATCGTGCGATATCTGCGGGTGGCCGACCGAAACCTGCGGATCGGACTGCGGCTGAGTGCGATCGGCATGGCCAGCGCGGCCGTCGGCAGCATCTTCCGCGCGCTGTACATCGTGGTGGCGTGGGGGTTCGGCCCCGTCGTCAAGATCCTGCTGCTGCTCGGCGTGCCGTTCGTGATCGCCGGCGGGATGCTGTTCCTCGCCGGCGTCACCTATCCCGGGTTGCGGGCGCGGGTTTCCGCTCTGCGGCGCCGCCGCCAGCACCGGCGCGAACACGAGACGCTGGCTCCTTTGTGGACGGTCCTGGTCGAGGCGTTCCCCAGCATCGTGCTGCGGACCCCGCCACGCCGCGGTGACCGGCTCTCCCCGCGCGGCATCCACCGCGTGCACTACCGCCGGGTGATCGAGATCCGGGACGGCCTGGTGCAGCTGTCGCCGTACCTGGACGCGGACTTCGGCGAGGTCGTCGCCACCGATCCCGGTGCCGCGGCGGCCGCGCTGAAGACGGCGCTGCGGCGGCACGCGGACGGCGAAGCCAGCGACGGCCGCGCCAAGCAGGTCCTGCCCGCCGGGGCGGACGACATCGAATCCGACGTCCGGCCGCTGCTCGCGCTGTCGGCCGCGATGACGAACGGGAAGTGACGTGGACACCCTGATCACCGCCGGCCGGGTGCTGCCGCGGCCCGCCACCCCGGTCGACGACGGCGCCGTCCTCGTCCGGGACGGCGTGATCGTCGCGGCGGGCCCGCGCGCGGACGTCGTCGCGCAGGCCGCGCCGGACGCGGCCCGGCACGACTTCCCCACCGGGACCGCGCTGGCCGGGCTGTGCAACGTCCACGTGCACCTGGCGTTCGACGCGTCCCGCGAGATGCCGGCCCGCTTCTCCGGAACCGAAGACCTCCTGGACGGCGCGCGCTCGCGGCTCACGGCGATGCTGCGCAGCGGCGTCACGACCGTGCGGGACCTCGGGGACCGCGGGCACCTCGGCGCGGCCGTCCGGCGCTCGTTCGAGGGTTCTCCTGCGCCGCGGCTGCTGGTGTCCGGCCCGCCGATCACCGTGCCGGGCGGGCACTGCCACTTTTTCGGCGGCGAAACGGCTTCCGACGGCGAAATCCGCGCCCTGATCGACGCCAACGCGGCCGCGGGCGCGGACGTGATCAAGGTGATGGCCAGCGGCGGGCAGATCACCGAGGGCGGCGCGGACATGTGGGAGTCGCAGTTCGACGCCCGGCAGCTGCGGGTGATCACCGAGCACGCGGCGTCGCACGGGCTGCCGGTGGCCGCGCACGCCCACGGCGCCGACGCGATCGAGGCCGCCGTCGACGCCGGTGTGTCGACGGTCGAGCACTGCAGCTTCCTGACCGGGCCGCGCTCCTTCGACCGCCGCTCGCACGTCGCCAAGCAGATGGCCACCGACGGCATCTCGGCGTGTTCGACGAGCAGCCGCAACTGGCGGGTGATCGTCGAGAAGCTCGGCGACGACGTCGCGCAGGCGATGTACGGGCGGCTGCCGTGGATGGAGGAGCACGGCGTCCGGCTGCTTTCCGGGACCGACGCCGGCCTGCCGGGCTCGGTGTTCGACGACCCGGTCGGCGCGCTGGAGCTCTACGAATGGCTCGGCTTCCCACGGCGCCGGATCCTGGAGATCGCGACCGAGGACAGCGCGGCCGGGCTCGGCCTCGCCGCGGTGACCGGACGGCTCGAAGCCGGGCTCGCGGCGGACGTCCTGGTCGTCGAAGGCGACCCCCTCGCTTCGCTCGCCGCCCTCCGCAACCCGCTGCTGGTGCTGGCCCAGGGCCGTCCCGTCTGAAGTTCGTGAAGGCCACCTTGAGGAACTTCAAGTTCGTGAAGGTGGCCTTCACGAACTGGGAATGCCGGCTTTGGTGACAGTGTTTTAAAACAGTGTTACAGTCGCCGCACCCTCTTCAAGGAGTCTCCGATGCACGGACCCACCCAGCTGTTCACGGTGATCGCCCTGGTCTCGCTACCGACCGTCATGTACGGCGGCTACGCGCTGATGGGCGTCATGCGCGACCGCAAGCTGACCGAGCACCAGCGCGCGATGTTCCGCGCCGGCCACGCGCACGCCGGCGTCCTGCTGATCCTCGCCCTGGTCGCGCTGCAGATCCTGAGCCGCACGACGCTGCCCGACACGACGTTGTGGATCACCTGCTTCCTGCTGCTGTTCGGCATCCTTGCCCAATCGGGTGGTTTCTTCCTCCACCTGATCCCGAACCGCGGCAAGCTCGGCGGACGCGTGACGTCCGCGGGCGCGGTGTTCCTGGCCGCGACGATGCTGCTCACGGCGTACGGGGTCGCCTTCCCCTGAAAACCCGGATGCGGCCGGTCGTTAAGCTGGGGACGTGCCTGAATACCTGCCGACCGCGCCCTACAAGGGGACCCGGGACTTCCTGCCCGCCGAAATGTCCGTCCGGACGCAGGTGTTCGGTCATCTCTACGACGTCCTCGAGCGCCGCGGCTTCCTCCGCTACGACGGCCCGATCCTCGAGTCGGCCGAGATCTACGAACGGAAGTCCGGCCAGGAGCTCGCCGACAAGCAGCTCTACACGCTGACCGACAAGGGCGGGCGGCGGCTGGCGCTGCGGCCGGAGATGACACCGTCGGTGGCGCGGATGATCGCCGGCAGCGCGAAGTCGCTGTCGTTCCCGGTCCGCTGGTACAGCCACCCGAACTGCCACCGCTACGAGGCGCCGCAGCGCGGCCGCGTGCGCGAGCACTGGCAGATCAACGCGGACATCTTCGGCTCGGACAGCGCCAATTGCGAGATCGAGATCTTCGAGCTGGTGCACGACATGATGGCCGCGCTGGGCGCGACGCCGGACATGTTCGTGCTGCGCGTCAACGACCGGAACCTGCTGACGTCGGCGCTCACCGACGTCGCCGGGGTGTCGGTGGACCACCTGTCCCAGGTGTTCGCGCTGGTGGACCGCTGGGAGAAGTACCCGCGCGAGAAGCTGGCCGAGAGCGCGGGCGAGATCGGGCTGTCGGACAAGCAGTTCGAGAAGCTCGCCGAGACGCTCGACGCGGGCGAGGCGCTGCTCGACGAGATCCCGGCCGCGGTGCGGGAGCAGTCGAACCTGGTGCGCGTGCTGAACAGCAGCGCGGGTTCGCTGGTGAAGTACGAGCCGATCATCGTGCGCGGGCTGGCGTACTACACGTCGACCGTGTTCGAGGTCTTCGACACCTCGCCGGAGAACCGCCGTGCCCTCTTCGGCGGCGGCCGCTACAGCGACCTGGCGTCGATGTTCACGCCGCAGCAGATCCCGGGCATCGGGTTCGGCATGGGTGACGTCACGCTGATCGACTTCCTCGACACGCACGGCCTGACCCCGGCCCCGCGCAGCGAGGTCGACGTCATGGTGATCCCGGTGACCGAGGACCTCTCGGACGCGGCCCGCTCGGTGGCGGCGTCCCTGCGCGGCGCGGGACTGCGGACGTCGACGCCGATCGAGCACCGCAAGCTGGGCAAGGAGCTGACCCGCGCGGACAAGGCGGGCGCGGTCGCGGTGGTGATCGTCGGCCAGGACGACTGGGCCGCGGGGAACGTGACCGTCCGGAGCCTGGCGACGCGGGAGCAGAACCCGGTCGCGATCGCCGACGCCCCGGCGGCGGTGCGGGCGCTGCTGGCGTAAATCGGTTCGGCTCCCCTCCGGCGTCCGGCATCCTGGGCGCCGGAGGGGGAGGCCGATGTTCGAGAAGGAAATGCCCGACCTCGACGTGTTCGCCGTGTTCGCCGCGGGCGATGCCCGGCGGTGGGTGGAGTTCGACGTCGCGGTCCGCAACGCGTGGTGGACCAACCAGCGGTGGTACCGCTTCCGCGGCCACGAGGCGCGTGACCTGGGCCGCGACCCGTCGCGGGCGGTGGTGGCCGAAGCCGCGTGCCACGGCAACGGGCGCATGCGGGAGGTCGCCGTCGAACGGCTGGCCGTGCGCACCGATCCCGAAGCGCTGCCGCTGCTGCTGATCCGGTGCGTCGACTGGGTACGGCCGATCCGGGAGCTCGCCCGGCCGGCCGCTCTGTCCAAATTGGACGAGCCGGCCTTCCGGACGATGCTGCCGCTGATCGGGGTGCTGCGACGGCGGGCCGTCGACGACTGGATGACCACGCTGTTCCGGCGGGCGTTCACGCCCCGGCTGCTCGACGACGCGCTGGCGCTGGAGGACCGGGAGACCCGCCGGTGGGTGCACGCGGAGGCGATCGGGCGGCTGTCGCGCGAGCGGCTGCTCGCCATCGCGACTCAGGACGCCGACTTCGTGGTGCGTGCGACCTGTGGCAACGCGCTGCTCGACCGCGGCGAGTGCGTCGAGGAGCTGCTGGCGGCCGGCGTGCCGAAGGTCCGGATGCGGGCGCTGGCGCTGCTCGGCCCCGACGTCGCCGTGACCCACCTGGCGGATCGGTCGTCGGCGGTCCGGTCGATGGCGCAGGCATTGGTCCTGAAGGCAGGTGGCGACCTGGCGGCGCACTACCGCGCGATGCCGGTCTCCTTCGGCGCGCTCGCGGGGCTCGGCGAGACCGGCACGGCTGCCGACGCCCGGCGCCTGGAGCGTCACCTCGCCGACGACCGGCCCCGGATCCGCCGGGTGGCCGTCCGCGGCCTGCGCCGGATCGCCCCGGAGTCGACGGCGGTGCGGCCACTGCTGACGGACCCGTCACCCGCGGTGACCCGCCAGGTGGTGACGTTCCTGCGCGGGCGGTTCGTCGACCCGGCCACGCTGCAGGCCCTGCTGTCCCCCGCCCACCCGCTCCACACCCGACGGGCGGCCGTGGCCCTCCTCCGCAACCGCGACACCTGGCTGCGCCTGCACACCGACCTAACCCTGCTGCACGATCCCGCCCTCGCCGCCGACGCCCACAACGACCTCCACGCCTGGCTCCACCACTCGGCCGCGACCTACACCACCCCACCCCCCGCCCCTGGCGGCCGAAATCGACGCGGCCTGCACCACCCTCGCCCCGGCCTTGGCCCGCCAAATCCGCTTCGCCCTCCCAAGCCGCCGTGTTTGAAGGGTCGACACGCGTGATTGAGCAGTCGACACGCGTGATTGAAGGGTCGACACGGCGAAGCCCGGCATGCCTCGCCGTGTCGTCGCCCCAATCACACGTGTCGACCCTCGGATCACGCGTGTCGACCCTTGAGTCACGCGTGTCGGCGGTCTGATCACGAGGGGTCGGCGCGGAGGAGGCGGAGGGTGAAGGTTGCGCCGGCTCCGGGGCGGGTGGCGGCCGCGATCGTTCCGCCGTGGCCTGTCACGACTTCGCGGACCAGGGCGAGGCCGATGCCGAAGCGGCGGCCGTCGCCGTCGGAGCCGCGGGCGAAGCGCTCGAAGATGCGGTCCGCGTCGGCGGCGGGGAAGCCCACGCCCGTGTCGCGGACGCGCAGCTCCACGTGCCGCTCGTCGGGGACGCCGAGCCAGACCTCGATCGAGCCGCCCGGCGGCGTGTGGCCGAGCGCGTTGTCCAGCAACGCCGACAGCACCCGCCGCAACGCCGTCGGGACGCCCTGGACGACGTACGGCCGCCGCTCGCGCGTCACCGCCAACCGGACCTGGCCTTGCGAAGCGCGCACCGCCTCCGCCGCCACCGCCTCCTCGGCCAGCACGCCCAGCTCGACCAGCTCCAGCGACGGCCGTTCGCCGCACGCCTGCGCGGACAGCAGCAGGTCCTCGACGACCTCGCCGAGTTCCCGCGTGCCGCGCACCAGCTGGTCGAGTTCCGCCGCGTCGCGGCCGGACGCCCGCCGGGCCAGCAGCTGCGCGCGCGTGTGCAGCCGGGTCAGCGGGGCGCGCAGTTCGTGGGACGCGTCCGCGACGAACGTCCGCTGCCGCCGCAGCGCGTCCTCCAGGGGCCGGATCGCGCGGTGGGCCAGCACCCGCCCGCACCCCAGGGCCGCCAGCAGCGCGAGCACCTCGGCGACGCCGAGCCCGGACACCAGCGACGAGCGGTCCTGGATCTGGTAGCGCTCCTCGAAGAACGCCTGGGAGACGACGCCGCCGCGGTTCTCCACCCGGAACGTGTACGTCATCCCGTCGATCGCCCGCCGTTCGGTGTGGACGTCGCCGGGCGAGGGCACCAGCGCGTTCAGCTCGGGGATCGGCATCCCCGCCGGCGGCGGTCCCGAAGGCGTGTGCGCCCCCGGCGTGAACAGCCAGACGCAGCCGGGCGGGGTCGCGCCGGGGCCGAGCTGGATCGTCCTGGCCAGCAGGCGGTCCGCGTCGGCGTGCTGGCCGGACAGCAAGATCCCGTACGCGATCGCGCCCGCGACGGCCACGAGCAGCGACACCACCACGGAGATCTGCGCGGTGATCACCCACCGCGCCCGCCGCAGGGCCCGCTCCTCGGGTTCCGGGCTCATACCACGCCGATCTGGTACCCCAGGCCGTGCACGGTCCGCACCGCGTCCCGGCCGAGCTTGCGCCGCAGGTAGTACACGTAAGTGTCCACAATGGACTCACCGGTCGAGTCGGCGAACACGCGCGTGCGCAACGCCGCCCGCGGGTGGATCGCCTTGGGCCGCTGGGCCAGCGTTCGCAGCAGCTCGAACTCCCGCCCGGACAACATGATCCGCTCGCCGCGCGGCAACACGACTTCGTGGCGCTGCAGGTCGAGCGCCGCCGTGCCGAGCGGCAGGCACTCGGCTCCTTCGAGGTCGCGGCGGCCCAGCGCACGCAGCCGCGCGAGCAGTTCCTCGGCCTCGAACGGCTTGACGAGGTAGTCGTCCGCGCCGGCGTCGAGGCCCGCCACGCGATCGGCCACCTCGCCGAGCGCGGAGAGCACCAGGACCCGCGTGGTCACCCCGCGGGCCCGCAGCCGCCGCAGCAGCTCCAGCCCGTCGAGCACCGGGAGCCGGCGGTCGATGACCAGCACGTCGTAGTGCCCGGTGAGCCCGAGGTGCAGGCCCCGCTGGCCGTCGTGCGCGGCTTCCGTCTCGTAGCCTTCGTCCGCGAGCAGCTCCCCCAACATGCCCACCAGTTCCCGGTCGTCTTCGACCAGCAGCACCTTCGGTTTCGCCACCCCGTCGCGCACCGATCCATCTTGACAGTTATTTCCGAACTTGAAGAATCAACTTTTCCCGGTCACCGGAATGGGCTCGGCCGTCAGGAGTACGTCGGTACTCCCCTTGCGGGCAGCACGCCGGTCGAGCCAGCTCAGCAGCGGCGCGGTCATGATCGTGGTGACCAGCGCGACGAGCACCAGCACCGTGAACAGCGCCGGTGAGACGATCCCCGCGGCCAGCCCGACGTTGAGCGCGATCAGCTGCATCAGCCCGCGGGCGTTGACGAGCACGCCGACGCGCGTCGCGATCGCCGGCGGCTCCCCCGCCAGCCGGGCCGCACCCCAGGACGCCCCCAGCTTGCCGATGATCGCGACCACCACGCACAGCACGGCGAACGCGAGCAGCTTGGGGTCGGCGAGCAGGGCGAACCGCGTGTTCAGGCCGGAGTAGGTGAAGAACAGCGGCAGGAACACGATCCGGCCGATCGGCATGATCTTCGCCAGCACGGCATCCGCGGCGGGCGTGCGAGGGAACGCGATCCCGACGCAGAACGCGCCGAACACCGCGTACAGGCCGATCACGTCGGTGAACCAGGCGGCGGCGAACAACGTCATCGCCGTGACGAGGACCCGCTGGTCGAGCCCCATGCGCTCGCTGCGCATCGCCTTCGCCAGCAGCCGGCGGCCGACGATGAACACCAGCCCGGCGAACAGGACGCCGCCGCCCAGCGCGAGCGCCACCGGCCCGGCCGATCCCGCGTGCATCCCCAGCACGACGGCCAGCAGGAGCCACGCCAGCACGTCGTCGAGCGCGCCGCAGGCCAGCGCCAGGGAGCCGAACCTCGTCGAGGCGATCCCGCGTTCGGTGATGATCCGGGCCAGCATCGGGAACGCCGTGATCGCCAGCGCGACGCCGACGAAAGCCGCCGAGGTCGCCGGCGAAACACCGTCCTTGCCGATGCCGACCCACGTCATGCCGACGACGGCGACGCCGATGCCGAGCGCCAGCGGCACCAGCGTGCCGGCCGAAGAGATGGCGGCGACCGACTTCCGCGACTCGGCGACGCTCCTCAGGTTGAACTCGTAGCCGGCGCCGAACATGTAGATGACCAGGCCGATCTGGCCGCCGACGTAGAGCAGGGAGCGGATGCCGTCCGGGAACAGCGCCGCCTGCACGTCCGGCAGCAGCAGCCCGAACAGCGACGGGCCGAGCAGCACGCCGGCGATCATCTCCCCGACCACCGGCGGCTGGCCGAGCTTGACCGCGGCCAGGCAGACCAGCCGGACCGCCACGAGGATCGCCACGACGGCGAGGAAGAAGACCGGTGCCGCTTCGGACGGGCTCATCGGGTGCCTCCGGCGAAATAGGTCGAGCACAGGGCTTGGCGACGGGCGTCGAGAACCATGTACGTGCCGAACACGAGCTGGGCGAAGCTGCGCCAGACGTCTTCCCAGCGGTCGCGGACCGCGAGCCACACCAGGGGCGCGCGCCGCGGCCGGGCTCCGCGGGGGGTGAGCAGCGCCGGGCCGCGGTTGGGGATCGAGCGCGTGTGCGCGGCCGTCGAGGCGAGACTGAAGCGGCGCAGCACTTCCCGCGTCACGATCCGCATGGTCGGCGGCGCGAGGCCCCGGGCCGGGCAGGCCCGGTTCTGCGCGACGCCGAACGGGATGAATGCGTCCGATGTGGACTGTGCGGCGTATTCGGGGTAGCTGAAGCACAGCACCGTGCCCGCCGGGATGGTGAGGTGGTCCAGCTCGATGTCCGCCGTGGAGATGCGGTGCGCGATGCCGAACAGCGGGTATTCGCGCAGCCCGTCATCGATGACGCGGTCGATGTCCTCCGGGTGATCGACGAGCCGCTGCTGGATGCCGTCGTCCTGCGCGATGATCATCAGCAGGTGCGCCATCGCCTCCGACATCTGCACGACGGCCGTGGTGAAGAACGTGCCTTGCAGGTAGTAGGCCTGCTCCGCCGGTGTCAGGGACTCCGGGAGCGGGTGCGGGACGTCGGCGAGGCGCTGCCTGAGGTACTTCGTCAGCCGCGCCCGGCGGCGCATGTTCCGCGGCCGCACGCACTTCAGCGCCGAGGCGACGTCGTCCGCGTGCGCCACGATGAGCTCGCGCGCCTGCCGCGGGCACGGCTCGTCGAACACCAGCTCGTAGTACAGCTCGGCCCAGATCGGCATCATCTCGTCGCGCAGCCGGACGAGCCCGGGGCGGACGCCGGCCAGGACGTGGCGGGCGACGCGCCGGGTCAGCTCTTCGGAGTCCTTTTTGGACCGTATCAGGATGTGCCGGGTGCACTTGGCGACCTCGTCGTAGCGCGGCCCGGCTTCGAGGTGTTCCTGGTGCACTTCGGGTCCCGGCGACAGCCAGTACCAGAACAGGTCGGACAGCGCGGCACCGCGGCTGCGGCCGTTCGCCGCCGGGTCGGCGTAGACGCGCCGGAAGTCGGCGACGCCGACCTGCGGACCCGGGATGGTCACCACGTCCTGGCCGTTGACCAGCGCGAAGATCCGCATCCGCAGCGCCACGACGCGGCCGGGCAGCCAGGCGAGCACCTTGCCGATCACCTTGCCGATCACCGCCGCACCTGGTCCGGGGTGAGATCGGCCGGGTGCCGCCCGCCGCACAGCGCGAGGGCCTGGTCGAAGTCGGCTCGCAGCATCTCCAGCACCTCCGAGACGCCTTCGCGCCCGCCCGCGGCCAATCCCCACACGACCGGGCGGCCGACGCCGACCGCGTCCGCGCCCAGGGCCAGCGCCTTGACGACGTCGGTGCCCCGGCGGATCCCGCCGTCCAGCAGCACCGGCAGCGCTCCCCCGACGGCCGCGGCGATCTCGGGGAGCACGTCGACGGTGGCGGGCACGGTGTCGAGCTGGCGGCCGCCGTGGTTGGACACGACGAGGCCGGCGACGCCGTGGTGCACGGCCAGCCGCGCGTCCTCGGCGTGCAGCACGCCCTTGATCAGCACGGGGAGCTTGGTCTTCGACCGCAGCCACGCGATGTGGTCCCAGTTCAGCCCGGCCGACATGACGATCTCACGGACGTGGCTGGCGTTCCCGCCGCTGCGGTTTTCGCCGAGGTTGCGGAGATTCTCCACGGCCAGGCCGGGCGGCAGGTCGTGGAAGTCGTTGCGGTCGTCGCGGTCGCGGCGGCCGAGCACGGGCGAGTCGACGGTGACGACGAACGCCTTGACGCCGGCGCTCTCCGCGCGCCGCACGATCGCCTCGGTGAACTCCAGGTCCGGCTGCAGGTAGAGCTGGAACCACAGGCCCGGGTCCGGCGCGACCTCACGGGCGGCCGCGGCGATGTCTTCGATCGCCGTGGTCGAGGCCATGCTGACGATCATGATCGTGCCCGCCCGCGCCGCCGCCCGCGCGGTGGCGAGCTCGCCGTCGGGGTGCGCGAGCCGGTGGAACGCCGTGGGCGCGACCAGGATCGGCATCGAGGACGGCGTCCCGAGCAGCTCGATGCTCAGGTCCCGTTTGTCGCTGCCGCGCAGCACCCGGGGCACCAGCCGCAGCTGCTGGAACGCCGTTTCGTTCTCCCGCAGGGTGATCTCGTCCTGCGCACCGCCCGCGAAGTAGTCGTAGTGCACCGGGTCGAGGCGCTGCCGGGCCGCCGCCTCGAACTCCGCGATCGTCCGCATCACAGCTCCCGTGCGAAGAACGCGGTCAGCGGCTCGACGTGCACCTCTTTGTCCCACTCGTTCTCGAGGTTCTCGGTGACGTGGTGGGTCGCGACCAGCTCCCCGCGGCGGTAGTGCCGGACGATCGGGTGCAGGTAGTGGCCTTCGCCGTGGTCGTTCGCCTTGTCCTGGGCGGCGCGCGCGACGAAGTCGAACGGGTCGATCTTGTCGTGGTCCGGACCGTAGTCGAGGGTGACGACGTAGGCGTCGTCCGGCGGGTCCTCCAGCACCCGGTCGACCGGCACCTCTTCGAGGTAGCGGGCGGTGTCGCCGTCCACGACCACGATGTCGCCGAGGAAGCCGAACTGCTGGTACAGCGCGGAACTCCGGTTGATCCGGGTGATCACCGCGTCGGTCAGCGCGTCCGGTTTGGCGGGCAGCTCGGTGTGCGGCCACGGGACGTCGTGGTAACGCTCGTTCAGCACCTTCGCCAGCGCGCGGACGCCGTAGCGGAAGCCGTGGATGAAGGCGCTGGTGGCCTTCTTGAAGTCGCGGACCTGCGTGATCGTGCCGGCGAAGTAGAGGCCGGGCACGTTGACCGACTCCCAGCTCGGCGTCTGCGCCGGGAACCGGCCGTTGATGGTGAGCTCCGGGCGGCAGTCCTCGTCGAACAGCGACGCGTCGAACCGGAAGCCGGTGCAGCCGATCACGCGGTCGTAGCGGATCTCTTTGATCACTTCGTCGGCGCGGGCGAAGGCGAACTTGACGTGGTAGCCGTCGGCGTCCTTGCGGACTTCGCGCACGTCGCCGTCGAGGATCGCGTGCTGCAGCTTGAGCTGGTACATGTCGAGGATGCCCGCGTTGTAGGCGCGGAGGTGGCCGACGAAGTGCGTGCGCCAGGCCAGCTTCACCGGGCGTGGCCCGCCGACGTGCACGACGGCGGCCTGCTCGATCAGGTTGTCGGCGGTCTCGAAGGCGGAGTTTCCCTTGCCGAGCACGAGGACGCGCTGGTCGGTGAAGCTCTTCGGGTCGACGTCGACGTCGACGTACTGGTCGATCAGCTCGGCGCCGGGGAACTGCGGAATGTACGGCTTGGTGACGCCGCTGGCCATGATCAGCCGTTTCGACCTGAACTCTTCGGCACCGGCGGTGAGCACGAAACTTTCGTTTTCGCGGCGGATGCGCGTCACCCGGGTGTCGTAGCGGATGTCGAGTTCGTGCTTCGCCGCGTAGTCGGCGACGTACCGGAGGAGGTCCGGGGCGTCCGGGAAGAGCTTCTCGCTGTAGTCCGTGAACAGGACCGGGTTGTCGTCGCCGTCGGCCAGGATCGAGTTCCAGTCCATCCGCATGCGCAGCTCCGGGTCGGTGTACCCGGTGTGCTTCTTGTTGATGGAGATGAGGGTCCGGTGCCGCGGGAAGGTCTCGAAGAAGTGCCCGGGCGCGGAACCGGCCTCCAGCACGAGGTAGCGGTGCCCGGCGTGGCCGAGGTGCTGAGCCAGCTGCAATCCGGCCGGCCCGGCCCCGACGACCAGATAATCGAGCACTTCCTCCGCCACGACGACCTCCAGGAGCTCGGCACCGACCGCATGATCGGCGCCGAGCCTGCTCCGGAGATCTCAGAAAACCCTCAGAGGAAAGTTACGCACGTACCCCGTCGTGAGTGGTAATTAGGGTTAGAACCCTAATTACCACTCACGACGAGCTGCGGCAGACTGCTTAGCGGCCGGCGGCGCGGGCGAGGCGCTCCGGGTAGCGCTCCCCGGCGATCGCGTCGGCGGGTGCGGCTGCCGCGATGGCGGCCAGGTCCTCGGGCGTGAGTTCCAGCGAAGCCGCCGCCACGTTCTCCTCGAGGTACTTGCGGCGCTTGGTCCCCGGGATCGGCACCACGTCCTCGCCCTGGGACTGGACCCACGCCAGCGCCAGCTGCCCGGCGGTGACGCCCTTCGCCCCCGCCAGCTCGCGCAGCGCGTCGACGATCGCCATGTTGCGCTCGAAGTTGCCCTCGGCGAACCGCGGCAGGCCGCGGCGCATGTCGTCCTCCGGCAAGTCGGCGACCGACGTCACCGCGCCCGTCAGGAATCCCCGGCCCAGCGGCGAAAACGGGACGATCCCGATGCCGAGCTCCCGGCAGGTGTCCAGGATTTCGCCCTCGATCCCCCGGGTCCACAGCGACCATTCGCTCTGCAGCGCCGTCACCGGGTGCACCGCGTGCGCGGCCCGGATCGTCGCGGCGCTCGCCTCGGAAATCCCGGCGTACCGGATCTTCCCGGCCTCCACCAGCGAAGCCAGCGCGCCCCAGGTCTCCTCGATCGGCGTGTCCGGGTCGACGCGGTGCTGGTAGTACAGGTCGATGTGGTCGACGCCGAGCCGGCGCAGCGACTCGTCGCACGACTGCTGCACGTACGCGGCGTCACCGCGGGCGCCCATCGCGCCGTCGTTCCACACGATGCCGAACTTCGTCGCGAGCACGACCTCGTCGCGGCGGCCCGCGATCGCGCGGCCGACCAGCTCTTCGTTGACGCCGTTGGCGTAGACGTTCGCGGTGTCCAGCAGCGTCACGCCGAGTTCGAGCGCGCGGTGGATGGTCGCGATCGACTCGTCGTCGTTGTCGCGGACGCCGTAGGCCTGGCTCATCCCCATGCAGCCGAGCCCCTGAGCGCCGACTTCCAGGCCGCCCAGCTTCCTGTTCTTCACGCGGAAATCTCCTCCATACCGGGTTCCACGCCGAGCACGTTGCGCTCGACCTGGGCGTAGTTCTCGATCTTGTAGTCGAGGATGTCGAGACAGCCCTGCAGCTCGGCGATCCGCTCGGCGACCGACCGGCGCTGCTCCACCAGCAAGGCCTTGCGGCGGCCCGCGCTCGCGACGCCGTGCCGGCGCAGGGACGCGTACTCGCGCATGCTCTTGATGGGCATCCCGGTGGTACGCAGCTTGGTCAGGAAGCCCAGCCAGTTGAGGTCGTCGTCGGAATAGGCCCGGCGGCCCGCGGCGTCCCGCGCGGGCGGGTCGAGCAGTTTGATGCGCTCGTAGTACCGGAGGGTGTCGATGGACAGTCCGCTACGTCGCGCGGCTTCCGCTATCGAGTAGCTCATGCGCCCGACAGTACGACCTGGAGTGCACTCCAGGTCAAATCTGTTCGCTGGTCATCCATAACACCGTTCCGATACGCTGCGTGCATGGCTCGACCCCGCACGCACGACGAAGCGCTCCGGCTCAAGCTGCTCGACCGAGCCGGCGAGCTCCTCGCGGCCGACGGGCCGAAGGCGCTTTCCCTGCGCAAGCTGGCCGCCGACGCCGGGACGTCGACCACCGCCGTGTACTCGCTCTTCGGCAGCAAACCCGATCTGGTGAACGCCCTCTACACCGAGGGCTTCCGCCGCTTCGGCGCCCGGATGGCCGGGACGCCGCTGACCGGCGACGCCGTCGAAGACCTCGTCGCGCTCGGCAGCGCCTACCGCACGAGCGCGCTGGCCGACCCGCACCTGTACGGGATCATGTTCACCAAGTCGGTGCCCGGGTTCGAGCCGAACGAAGACGCCGAGAAGCTCGCCCGCGAGACCCTCAAGCCCCTGGAACGGATCATCCGCCGCGCGATCGCCGACGGCGTCTTCCTCGACGTCCCGCCGGAGACCGTCGCGGTCGGCTGCTGGGCCATCGTGCACGGCCTGGTGTCCTTGGAGCTGACCGGCAACCTGCCGGAGGAGTTCGACGTCACGGGCGCGTACCAGGCGGCCCTGCGCGCGAACGCCTCCGGCTGGCTGCGGCCTCAGACCAGCGGCAGCGAGCCGTCGTAGACGACCGCGCCCTTCGCGTCCCGCGCCGTCACGTGGACGTTCGTCTCCGGGGAGAGCTTGACGTTCTCGGGGTCCCACACGACGACCATGCCGGCCACGACGTGGGCCTCGATACTCCCCTGACTCCCGAAGTCGACGACCGCCGTCGCCGCGGTCGCGGGCAGGGCCGCGGCGAACGGACGGCGATCCGTCGCCGGCGGGGCACCCGTTTCGCGGCCCAGGGTGTCCACGATCAAGGGGTACGCCGGCGGTGCCTGCGGCGGCGGGCCGCTGGGCAAGGCGCGGACCCTCGTCTTCCCCGGCCGCCGGTAGTCCGGCTCGGTGGTGCAGACCACGAACCGGTCGCCGCGGCGGCCGAGGACCACCCGGTAGGTGTCCGTCTCCAGCAACGGCCCCGGCTCGTACGCCGCGGGATCGGGGATCGCCTCCATCTCCGCCGCCGCCAGGCAGTCGCCCAGCGCGCGGCCCGCGGCCGACGTCCGGTCGGCGGTCACCGGCCGGTCGACGACCGCCAGCAGGGGCGCCGGCGCCGCGGGCAGCCGCACGCCCGGTTCCATCGGCTTGCCGATGGAGAGCGTCGTCCGCGCCGGGTCACTCCGGGTCACGCCGGTGAACTGACGGGTCACCGGGGAGAACGATATCTGCGACATGCTGCTCTCCCCGCCCTCGGTTTCCGCGGCGAGGTAGCTCCCTTCCCCGCCCGGGGCGAGGATCCCGCCGGCCATTCCGGTCGCGCTGTACAGCAGGAGGCCCGTGCGCGTGCCCGGGGTGTAGGCGGGGGCGGCTTCCGGGTCCGACAGCGTCACGGTCGTCTCGGTGGTCTCGCAGAACATCGGCTTGCCGGCGGCGGTCGCCGCGACCACCGAGTCGGTCTGGAAGACCTCGGTGAACACGGGGACCCAGTCCTGCCGCGGGGGCACGCGGTCCTGCTTGCCCGCCGCCTGCACCGCGGCCCAGCAGCGGTCCAGGGACGAGGTCGCCACCCGCACGTCGAGGGTGGGCGGGTTGACGACGCCCGGGGGCGGCGGCGGGCCGGGCTCGGCCGCGGGCTGGTGCCGGAACACCTGCGTCGCGACGACCGCTCCCGCCGCCAGCGCCACGACGGCCGCCGCGGCGGCGACGTACCGGACGCGGGCCGGACGCGGCTTCCCCATGCCCCGGCGGACGTCCGCCCGCAACCGCGCGCGGACGTCGTCCGGCAGCTTCCGCCGGAGTGGCAGGCCGAGATCGTCGCTCATTTCTCCTCCAGCAACGTGCGCAGCCGGGCGCGGGCCCGGGACAGGTGGGCGCGGACGGTGACCTCGGCGACCGTCAGCAACGCGGCCGCGTCGGCGACGCTCACGTCACCGAGCAGGCACAGCTCGACGACCTCCCGCTGCGACTTCGGCAGCGTCCGGACGGCCTCGACGATCTCGCGCAGCCGCTGCTCGCCGTCGAGCCGCTCGGCCACCGCGTCGGCGTGGTCGGACACCACCGGCGGATCCGGGATCTTGCGCAGCAGCCGTAGCCGTCTTCGCACTCCGCGGTATTCGTCCCGGGCCGCGTTGGCGGCGACCGTGTAGAGCCACGGCAGGGCGCTGTCCCGCACCAGCGTGACGTCGGCGCGGCGGCGCCAGGCGGTCAGGAAGGTGTTCGAGGTCAGGTCGTCGGCCGCGCTCCACGAGCCCGTCAGGCGGTAGGCGTGGTTCCAGACGGCCTCCGCATGGCGTTCGAAGAGCTCGCTGAAGGCCGTTTCGTCGCCTTCGGCCGCCCGGTCCCACAGTGCTCGGTCATCCTGTGCTCGGTCATCCTGTGCTCGGTCATCCTGTGCCCGGTCACCCACCGGCGCCCCCGTAGCTTGGCTGGTCACGCCTCCTAATGGCCGGCACCGGCCCGGACGTTGCGCTACCCGGTGCCCGTCTGCGGCAGCTCCGGCTCGACCGCGAACGTCGCGCCTTCGAGGTCGAACTCGTGCTTGCTGCGTTCGAACACGGCTTCGGCGGCGAACGTCGTGTGGTGGAACCGCAGGCCGCCCTCCGAGCGCGTCCGCGCGAAGCGGGCGACGCCTTCGAAGGTCGCCCAGGAGAAGTACGCGCCTTCGGCGAAGACGGACCGGTCGAAGTTCGCGAGCGAGGTGAACGTGCTGCCGTAGAAGCCGGCCTTCTGCGCGAAGGTGGTCCCCCGAATGTGCACCGAGCCGATGAACTTGGCGTGACTGAAGTCCGCCACCACCACGGCACAGCCGCTGAGCCGGAAGTCGACCAGCGTCGCACGCTGCAGATCGATCGACATGCCCGGCCAGAACGCCGGGTGGTCGGCGGCGAGGTGGGTCTTCAGCAGTTCCTGCGCGGCCAGGCGGACCTGCAGCTCGGCGGCGTCGTAGCCGATGGCGTCCCCGGCGCGCTGGACCGCGTCCGCGCCGCGGATGCCGTGTTCCGGGCCTTCGAAGGGCATCCGCAGGTAGGCGCACAGCACGTTGACGATCGTCTGGCGCTGCTTCGGGTTGTCCTGGCCGAGCCGTTCCAGCGCGTACAGCCCGCCGAGCCGCACCGGGGCCTTCTCGCTGCCCAGCTGCTCGACGGCCTTCGTGTACAGCTCGGTGACCCGCCGCTCCTCCAGGTCCCGTTCGGTCACGGACGCGACGCGGGTCGTCTCGGCCAGCTGCAGCTCCAGCGTGCGCTGGCGGCGCGTCGCGAGCCACAGCGCGAACACGCCGCCCGCGCCCGCGCCGATGCCGAACGCGGTCTTGACCGCGTCGATCCGGACCGGTGCCTCCGGCCGTCCCGACCAGGCCAAGAACAGCCAGAGCAGCCCTCCGGTGACGGCCGCGACCGCGACGGCGGTCACCGCGATCCACCGCCAGTTCAGGACCGGCACCGGCTCAGACGGCGCCGTACTGGCGGTCGCCCGCGTCGCCGAGGCCCGGGACGATGAAGCCCGAGTCGTTGAGGCGCTCGTCGATGCTCGCCGTGACCACCCGGACCGGCAGGCCGGTCTTCTCCAGGTGCGCCAGGCCCTCCGGGGCCGCCAGCGCGCAGATCGCGGTCACGTCGTCGGCGCCGCGGTCGGTGAGCAGGCGGATCGTGTACTCCATCGAGCCGCCGGTGGCGAGCATCGGATCGAGCACCAGCACCGGCCGGTCGGCGAGCGATTCCGGCAGCGACTCCAGGTACGGCGTCGGCTTGAGCGTCTCCTCGTCGCGCGCCAGGCCGACGAAGCCCATCTGCGCGTCCGGGATCAGCTTGTGCGCCTGGTCGGCCATGCCCAGCCCGGCGCGCAGCACCGGCACCAGCAGCGGCGGCTTGGCCAGCTTGTAGCCGTCGGTACGGGCGACCGGCGTGTGGATCTTCTCGATCTTCACCGGCACGTCGCGCGTGGCTTCGTAGACCAGCATGACGGTGAGCTCGTGCAGCGCGGCCCGGAACGCGGCGCTGTCGGTGCGCGCGTCGCGCATCGTGGAGAGCCGGGCCTTCGCGAGGGGGTGATCGACGACGTGCACATCCATGCGGGTCAATCTAGCTGTTTCGCGAAGCTCTTCACCCAGCCGCGCTGCCAGGGCGTTTCGACGGCTCGCTCGTGGTAGTTCGCCCGCACCCAGGCGACGGCTTCCCCGGCCGGGACGCCGGACAGCGTGGCGAGGCAGGCCATCACCGTGCCGGTCCGGCCCGCGCCGCCGTAGCAGGCGACTTCGACCGTCTCGGCCTTCGCCCGTTCGTGGAAGGCCTTGATCTGCCGGCGCGCTTCCGCGGGCCGGGTGGGCAGCAGGAAATCGGGCCAGGTGACCCATTCGTGCGGCCAGCTGATACCCCCGCCGTGCTTGCGCCGCAGCCGGCTCGTGCCCAGGTAGAGCCCGAAGTCCGGCGCGCTTTCGTCCGGCCGCGGGCGCCCCAGCCCACGGCCGCGGACCCGGACGCCGTCCGGGAATTCCACTGTTGTCGACCCCATCGGTCCAGTGTCCTCCGGAAGAGGGACACGCTGGGTGGTTTTCGCCGATAGGCTGCGCCGGGTGAGCGAACTGACGCCCGACCAGATGCGGGCTTCCGACGCGGACCGCGAACGCGTCGCCCAGGTGCTGCACAACGCCCTCTCGGAAGGGCGGATCACGGTCAACGAGCTGGAAGAGCGGCTCACGACGGTCTACGCGGCGAAAACGCTCGGCGAGCTGAAGCCGGTGACGGTGGACCTGCCGGTCGCTTCGGCGGCCGTCGAGCCGGCGACCACGCGGGCCCTGGGCTACCCGGACCAGCGCATCGGCGGCCACCCGGGTTCCCCGGTGTCGATCGGCGTGCTGTCGGGCGCGGTCCGCAAGGGCAGCTGGGTCCTGCCCCCGCAGCACAACAGCTTCGCCTTCTGGGGCGGCGCGGAGATCGATCTCCGGCAGGCGCGCTTCGCGGACCGGCACTGCACGATCACCGCGGTGGCGATCATGGGCGGCATCCAGATCACGGTCCCGGACGACATCAACGTGGACGTCACGGGGATCGGCCTGATGGGCGGGTTCGTGCTGGAAGACAAGTCGGGAGCACCGCCGGCCCCGCCGACGGCTCCGACGGTGAAGATCAACGGCCTGGCCTTCTGGGGCGGCGTGGTCGTGTACCGGAAGCCGGCGAAGCGGGCCGAACCGCCGCAAATCGAGTCCTGACCGGCCGCCTGGCCGCTAGCGTGGCGTCATGCGCACTTTCACCCGGATCGTCACCGCCGGCCTCTTCGCCTCGGCCGCCGTCCTGACCGTCGTGCCCGTGGCCTCGGCGGCCGAACCCGACTGGTGCTCGGTCGGCGCCGGCCCGTGCACGGCTCCGCCGCCTGGGAGCGCCACGGCCGACGGCTGGTGCGTGCTTCCCGGCTCGGACATCTGCCGGCGGTATTGACACTCACTACCTGAAGCGTCACAGAGGGTGACCCACCTCTGGGCGCCGCAAACTGTCGGACCCGCCGCCTAGACTCAGGCGCATGACAGTCACGACCAGCACGTCAGCGGCGCCGGCCACCCCGGCACCGCTGGTGGACGCGACTCGCGATGACGCGAGCCTGCGCCGCTTCCTGCTCGGGCTGCCCGGTGTCGACCAGGTCGGCGTCGAGCAGCGCGCGGCGGGCCTCGGCACGCGCAGCATCAAGAAGGACGCCAAGCGGTGGGCCATCGACACCGCCATCTCCATGGTCGACCTGACCACCCTGGAGGGCGCCGACACCCAGGGCAAGGTCCGGGCGCTGGCCGCGAAGGCCGTCCGTCCCGACCCGGAACGCCAGGACACCCCGCGCGTCGCCGCCGTCTGCGTCTACCCGGACATGGTCGCCACCGCCGTCGAAGCGCTCCAGGGCAGCGGCGTGCACGTCGCCAGTGTCGCCACCGGCTTCCCCGCGGGCCGCACTTCGCGGGAGATCAAGCTGGCCGACACGAAGATCGCCGTCGACGCCGGCGCGCACGAAATCGACATGGTGATCGACCGCGGCGCCTTCCTCGAAGGCCGGTACATGGCCGTCTTCGAAGAGATCCAGGCCATCAAGGCCGCCTGCGGCGACGCCCACCTGAAGGTCATCCTCGAGACCGGCGAGCTGGCGACCTACGACAACGTGCGGCGCGCGTCGTGGCTGGCGCTGCTGGCCGGCGGCGACTTCATCAAGACCTCCACCGGCAAGGTCTCCCCCGCCGCGACGCTGCCGGTCACCCACATCATGCTGCAGGCCGTCCACGACTGGCACGCGCAGACCGGCGAGCTGCGGGGCGTCAAGCCCGCGGGCGGCATCCGGACCACGAAGGACGCGATCAAGTACCTGGTCGCCGTGCACGAGGTCGCCGGCGAGCCGTGGCTGACCCCGGACCTGTTCCGCTTCGGCGCGTCCAGCCTGCTCAACGACCTGCTGCTGCAGCGCCGCACCCAGGTGGACGGCCACTACAGCGGCCCCGACTACGTGACGGTGGACTGATGCCTGTTTTCGAGTACGCACCGGCGCCCGAGTCGCGCGCCATCGCGAACCTGAAGGACTCCTACAAGCCGTTCGTCAACGGCGAATTCGTCGACGGCTCGGGTGAGCCGCTGAAGACGATCAACCCGGCCACCGAAGAGGTCCTCGCCGAGGTCGGCACCGCGTCGAAGTCCGATGTGGACATCGCGGTGAAGGCCGCGCGCAAGGCGTACACGAGCGTCTGGTCCAGGATGCCGGGCACCGAGCGCGCGAAGTACCTCTTCCGCATCGCGCGGCTGATCCAGGAGCGTTCGCGCGAGCTGGCCGTGCTGGAGAGCCTCGACAACGGCAAGCCGATCAAGGAGTCGCGCGACTCCGACGTCCCGACGGCGGCCGCGCACTTCTTCTACCACGCCGGCTGGGCCGACAAGCTGGCGTACGCCGGTTACGGCCCGGACCCGAAGCCGCTGGGCGTCGCGGGCCAGATCATCCCGTGGAACTTCCCGTTGCTGATGCTGGCCTGGAAGATCGCCCCGGCGCTGGCCACCGGCAACACCGTGGTGCTGAAGCCGGCCGAGACGACGCCGTTGACCGCGCTCGCCTTCGCGGAGATCTGCCAGCAGGCCGAGCTGCCGCCGGGCGTGGTGAACATCCTCCCGGGCGCCGGCGACATCGGTGCGTCCATTGTGGAGCACGGCGACATCGACAAGATCGCCTTCACCGGCTCCACCGACGTCGGCAAGGCGATCCAGCGCCAGGTGGCGGGCACGGCGAAGAAGCTGACCCTGGAGCTGGGCGGCAAGGCGGCGAACATCGTCTTCGAGGACGCCCCGCTCGACCAGGCGATCGAGGGCATCGTCAACGGCATCTTCTTCAACCAGGGCCACGTCTGCTGCGCGGGCTCGCGCCTGCTGGTGCAGGAGTCCGTCGCCGAAGAGGTGCTGGAAAAGCTGCGCTACCGCGTCTCGACGCTGCGCATCGGCGACCCGCTGGACAAGAACACCGACATCGGCGCGATCAACTCGGCCGAGCAGCTGGCCAAGATCCGCGGGCTCGTCGAATCGGGTGACGCCGAGGGCGCGCAGCGCTGGACCAGCCCGTGCCCGGTCCCGGACCGCGGGTTCTTCTTCGCCCCGACGGTGTTCGCGAACGTCCAGCAGTCGATGCGGATCGCGCGCGAGGAGATCTTCGGCCCGGTGCTGTCGGTGCTGACGTTCCGCACGCCGGACGAGGCCGTCGCGAAGGCGAACAACACGCCGTACGGGCTTTCGGCCGGCATCTGGACCGAAAAGGGCTCCCGGATCCTGTGGATGGCGAACCAGCTGCGCGCCGGCGTGGTCTGGGCCAACACTTTCAACCGCTTCGACCCCGCCGCCCCGTTCGGCGGCTACCAGGAATCCGGCTTCGGGCGCGAAGGCGGCCGCACCGGGCTGGAGGCGTACCTCAGTGTCTGATTCAACATCCAATTCAAAGCAGTCTGACCGGATTTCCGTCGCGAAGACGTACAAGCTGTACATCGGCGGCAAGTTCCCGCGCTCGGAGTCCGGCCGGGTGTACCCGGTGACGGACGCGAACGGCAAGTTCCTGGCGAACGCGGCCCACGCGTCCCGCAAGGACGTCCGCGACGCGGTGGTGGCGGCCCGCAAGGCCTTCCCGGGCTGGTCGTCCGCGACGGCGTACAACCGCGGCCAGGTGCTCTACCGGGTGGCCGAGGTCCTGGAGGGCCGCCGCGACCAGTTCGCGGCCGAAGTCTCGGCGTCGGAAGGCCTCGGCAGGAAGAAAGCCGAGTCCATTGTGGACGCGGCGATCGACCGCTGGGTCTGGTACGCGGGCTGGACGGACAAGATCGCCACGGTCCTCGGCGCGGCGAACCCGGTGGCGGGCCCGTACTTCTCGTTCACGGTCCCGGAGCCGACGGGCGTGGTGGGTGTCCTGGCGCCGCAGGGCTCGTCGCTGCTGGGCCTGGTCGAGGTGCTGGCCCCGGTCCTGGCCACCGGCTCGACGGCGGTGGTGGTCTCCAGCGCGGAGCGGCCGCTGCCGGCGATCACGCTGTCGGAGGTCCTGGCCACGTCCGACGTCCCGGGCGGCGTGGCGAACATCCTGACCGGGCGGGCTTCGGAACTGGGCACGTGGCTGGCTTCGCACGGTGACGTCAACGCGCTGGACCCGACGGGAGCCGCCCCGGCGGACCGTCCGGACCTGGCCCGCGAAGCTGCGAACACGGTGAAGCGGGTGCTGACGGTCCCCTCGGCGGAGCCGGACTGGACGGCGGCGCCGGACATCACGCGCCTGCGGCGGTACCTGGAGGCGAAGACGGTCTGGCACCCGCTGGGCGTCTGAGCTGCGCAGACGGAGGCCATCACCCGGGCCGGGTGGTGGCCTCCGTCGCATTTCGCTCTTCGACTGACACTCACCGCGATCACCGGTACAGTCCCTCCCGGGTACTGAGCGTGACGCATCGGGGAGGGTGCAGGTGCCGGATGACGAAGAGTGGGCGTTCGAGAACGAGATCGATCTTTGGGACGACGGCGAAGGCTCGCCGCCGACCGAAGAAGAACCGACACCGGACGACCCCGCTCGAACGCGTTGACCGCGGCCAACGCGGCAACCACCACGGCCATGTCCCACTGAAAGGCACCCTGCCGCTCCTCGGCGGCGTCACCACCGTCATCGCACTGGCCATGTGCGTCGCCGTCCCGGTACTGGGGTACACCCTGCCGACGAGCCACAATGCGGCCAACGACATCCCGGTCATGTTCGGAATGTTCAGCGCCATCATGCTGCTCATGTCCGGCATCGCGCTGTTGTTCGCCCCGGCCTGGGTCGAGGTCGGGCACTACCCGGGCGGGACCGGCCACATCCTGCGGCTCCGGCCGGCTTCGGTGTCCATCGGCCCACTCTGCGGCGGGGCGGTGTCGATCGCCGGGTGGCCGCTGTTCTACCTCTCCTACGCGGCGCCGCTGATCTGGTCCGACCCCGGTCCGGACAATCCGCACGGCTTCATCCAGATCACCTTCGGCATCTTCGCCTTCATGATCATGCCGGTGATCGCCTTCGCGCTCGGAGTCATCGACGTCGTCGTCGGGCTGCCGGCGCTGCGGCCCTCCCCGCAGACCCTCCAGCGCTACAGCCGGCCCTAGTACTGCAGGGCGAGATCTTTGCCCGGTGCGGCCGAAGATGGCCGGCCAGGACAATCCTGGACGCCGGTCTGCCGGTCTGCCGCAGCTGGTCGTGAGTGGTAATTCGGGTTAGAACCCGAATTACCACTCACGACCAGCCGCGGCAGACCACCCGACTACCGCGTCCGACGACTTCGCCAACCGCACCCTCCGACGTCCCGAATGAGTCATTCGCGGCACTGGGCGAGCGGGCGGGCGGGGCGAACCCGCCCACCCACCGGCTCAGCAGTACAGGTTGGCGCCGGGGTCGACGCCGAGGACCGACGCGATCTGGCGGTACTTCGAGACGCGGCTCTCGACCTGGGCCGGGTTGCCGCCGTTGCATTCGATGGAGCCGTTGATGCTGCGGATGGTCTCCCCGAACCCGCGGCCGTTGACCATCGCGTTGTGCGGGGTCATGGAGCCCGGGCCGCTCTGGGTGTTCCAGTACCAGAGCCCGGTCTTCCAGGCGACGGCCGAGTTCTGCTCGACCTGCCAGGGGTTGCCGAGCAGGTCGATGCCGAGCGCGTCGCCGGCGGCCTTGTAGTTGAAGTTCCAGCTCAGCTGGATCGGGCCGCGGCCGTAGTAGGCGGACTGGCCGGCCGGGCAGCCGTAGGGCTGGTTCCAGTCGCAGTAGTGCGGGTAGTTCGCGGTGTTCTGCTCGACGATGTAGACGAGCCCGCCGGTTTCGTGGTTGACGTTGGCGAGGAACGCGGCGGCTTCCTGCTTCTTGACGGTGTCACTGCCGGTGCCGGCGAAGCCGGGGTAGGCCGAGAGGGCCGCGGTGAGGCCGCTGTAGCTGTAGAAGGAGTTCCGGCCCGGGAAGATCTGGTTGAACTGGGCCTCGCTCACCACGAACGCGCCGGGGTTGCCGGGATCGGTGCCGCCGCCGCAGCTGTAGGGCTCCCAGTACCAGGTGCTGATGACCGGGTCGTAGCCCGGGTTGGCGTTCTTGGCGCGGTAGTAGCCGCCGTTGGTGTAGCGCACGATCGCGCCGACGTCGTACCACTGCCCGGGCACCCAGTTCGGGTAGCTGCAGGTGGTGCCGCCACCGCCGTCACAGCTGTAGGGCTCCCAGTACCAGGTGCTGATCACGGGGTCGTAGCCCGGGTTGGCGTTCTTGGCGCGGTAGTAGCCGCCGTTGGTGTACCGCACGACGGCGCCGACGTCGTACCACTGCCCGGCGACCCAGTTCGGCGCACTGCAGGCGGCGGCCGCCGCCTGCGATGCCTGCCCGGTGACGGCGGGCACGCCGAACAGGAGCCCGGCAACGGCGGCAACAGCGGACAGGACCGCGACAAGGCGTCTTCTCAAGGCTCGCTCACTCCTTCGGCCACGACAGAACCCGGGCGCACAGGCGCCCGCCGTCGAAGGTGGGGGTAGCTCATCCGGCCGAGACGAACGTGACACCGGTCACTAGAGCAGATTGGTCTAGTCCAGTCAAGATTGCGCGGGTGTCCCGGGCAAGGGTTGTGCGCGAACGTGCCCTGTCGTCGAAATCGTCGACGATCACTGCGGTGAAGTACTGGTCGCGGGGCGGGCAACGCGGCACCGAAGCCGCGTGCCCGCCCGGCACGTCACCGCGCCAGCGGGATCCTCAGCTGCGCGGCCGGGGCGAGCTGCAGGATGCGCTGCAGCCTCGCCCGGCCCAGCCGGTGGAGCATCTCCCCGAGCTCCTCCGGCGCGATGCTCCCGGCGAGGTCGATCCGCGTCGTCCGGACGACGCGCTCGATCTCCGAGGCGGGGAGCCGCCCCGCGAACTCCCCGGCCAGCCACACCCCGACCTCGTCCACGACGTCGTCCGCCCGGTGGCTCCGTACGGTCATCGCTCTCCTCGTTTCGGATCGCCTTCTTGCCCAGGTCGAAGCCGGGAAATCCCGGTCCGACGCCAGTCCGACGAGCGAGCCCGGGAGCCATGACGCCGAATCGGCGAAGTTGGTGGCACAAAAGCTTTCCGTGTTCGGCCGGGTGAAATGCGTGACCATGGCTGTCACTCACATGGGCTGTTTGCCGCCCGAAGTTGTCGGCCGTTCGGGTAGAAATCCGCGGAAGTTTGCCGATGACGCGTCCGGCTCAGGACTCTGGAGGCATCGGATAGGGCGGGCGTTCCCTGCGGAACGCGGAATGGAGACGCGATCCATGGGCCGGTACGACCGGACCGACCTCGGGGCGTACAGCCTGGGGTTGCTCGACGCCGCCGAGACGGCCCGGGTCGAGCGGCACCTCACGGCGTGCCCGGACTGCCGCCAGGAGGCCCGGGAGTTCGAAGCCGTCCGCGGCCTGCTCGACCACCTGGTCGAGGTGAAGTCCACTTAGGACCCTGGCGACCCGGGGCGACCGCTCAGCGCGAGGCAGCCGCCTTGACCGTCCGCAACACCGGCGCCGTCTCCAGCGTCCGGATGGCGTCCAGCGCCCCCAGCCGGTGGATCAGGTAGTGGTGCAGGGCGGCCGCGTCCGGGCAGAGTGCCAGCGCGACCAGGTTCGCCGGCCCGGTCGTCGCGGCCACGAGGGCCAGCTCCGGGTGGGTCGCCAGCGTCCGCGCCACCCGATCGAGCTGGGCCGGCGCCACCGCCATCCACAGCAGCGCCTGCGTCGTCGCACCCAGGGGCTCCGGGTCGATCTCCAGGTCGAAGAACACCGTGCCGCCCGCCTGGAGGCCGGCCAGCCGGCGCGCGACGGTCGCCGCCGACCACCCGGTGGCCGCCGCCAGATCGGCCAGGCCCGTGCGGCCGTCGCGCTGCAGTGCCGCCATCAGGGCGGCGTCGTCGCTGGTCAGCGGCTTGCCTGGCTCGGTGTGGTGCGGGGTCAGCGCCGCGATCTGGGCCGCGTCGAGGGCGTTGGCCCGGCCCAGCCACGCCGTCGGGCCGCCGAAGTAGCGGTGCAGCAGCTGGTGCGCCGAGACGGCCGTGATGCTCGCCGTGCGCGGGATGTCCCGCAGCAGCAGCGCGTGGTCGCTCGCCGATGGCAGGTGCACGTTCACGCAGATCTCCGTGCCGCCCGACATCAGCTTGATCCACGCCGTGTCGGCGCGGCGCGCCAGCGCCTGGGCGAGGTCCTGTGCCGTCTGCGGGGTCGCCGTCAGGCGGACCATCCACTCGGCCTGGCCGGCCCGCTGCGGATCCGGCAGGCCGACGACGCGAAGCGACGCCTCGGCCCGCAGCCGGCGGTAGCGCCGCGCCACCGTCTGCGTCGAGACGCCGAGGACGTCGCCGATCTTGGTGAACGGTGCCCGCCCGTCGATGTGCAGCGCGTGGATCAACGCGCGGTCGACGGCGTCCAGGGTGGTCATATTCCTCATTCAAGCGCACGGCATGGAAGAAATCCGCCAAGTACAGGTGAGGGCTGGAACGAAAGG
Organism: Amycolatopsis sp. lyj-109; assembly: GCF_046548995.1. Classification (NCBI taxonomy): domain Bacteria; kingdom Bacillati; phylum Actinomycetota; class Actinomycetes; order Pseudonocardiales; family Pseudonocardiaceae; genus Amycolatopsis; species Amycolatopsis sp. lyj-109. Next base: position 198,400 of record NZ_JAJPWR010000003.1, on the reverse strand, counting down.
GCGCGTCAAGGTCAAGGTGGGCGCCGAACGAAAGGAGGCACCCATGCCCACCGAGACGCGTCACCGGCGGCGCTGGGCCGCGCTCGCCGTGCTGCTCGTCGCCGAGGCCATGAACCTGCTCGACGCCACGATCGTGCAGGTCGCCGGCCCCGCCATCCACGCCGATCTCCCCGGTCCGGCCGCCGGCATCCCGTGGTTCAGCGCGGCCTACACGCTGCCCTTCGCCGCCTTCCTCATCACCGGCGGCCGGCTCGGCGACATCCTCGGCCGGGCGAAGGTGTTCAAGCTCGGCGTGGCGGGCTTCGTGCTCGCGTCGCTCGTCTGCGCGGCCGCCCAGGACGCCGGACTCCTGATCGGGGCGCGCGCGGTGCAGGGCGCAGCGGCCGCGCTGATCATCCCGCAGACCATCGGCCTCATCCGCGCCCTCTTCGACGGCGGCGAACTCGCGAAGGCCCTGGGCACGATCGGCCCGGTGATGGGCCTGTCCGCGGTCACCGGGCCGCTGCTCGGCGGGCTGCTGACGCAGGCGATCTCCTGGCGGGCGGTGTTCCTCGTGAACGTCCCGCTCGGGCTCGCGGTGCTCTTCGCCGCGCGGCTGCTGCGGGAGGACCGGGCCGCCATCCGGCCCCGGCTCGATCTCGCCGGTACCGCGCTCGTCGTCGCCGGGGCCGGGCTGCTCGTCTACCCGCTGATCGACCCGGCGGGGACGAACCGGGGCCTGCTCGCGGCCGGGGCCGCGCTGCTGGTCGTCTTCGGCTTCCAGCAGCGCCGCGCGGCCGCGCCGCTGGTCGAGCCGAGCCTGTTCGCCCACCGCGGGTTCCCCGCCGCGCTGGCCGGCTCGCTGCTGTTCTTCGCGGCGATGACCGGCCTGATGCAGCTCGTGCCGATGCAGCTCCAGCTCGGGCTGGGCGCCGACGTCCGCACCGCGGGCCTGACGCTGCTGCCGCTCTCGGCCGGGCTCGCGGTGTCGTCGTACCTCGCCGGTGCCCGGCTGGTGCCGAAGTTCGGCTCACGCGTGATGTTCGCCGGACTGGCCCTCCTGCTGACCGGGGTCCTCGCCATGGACGCCGGCGGGGTGCCCGCGTACCCGTGGGCGCTGGCGCTGTGCGGGCTCGGGATGGGGACGTTCACGGTGCCGTTCTTCACCGCGGCCCTGCACCGGGTCCGGCCGCACGAGACGGGCTCGGCCGCCGGGCTGCTCAACGCCGTGCAGCAGCTCGGCGGCACCCTCGGCGTCGCCCTCCTCGGCGGGCTCTACCTCGGCACCGGCACGGCGGCCGCGGCGCTCGGCCTGGCTGGCGCGCTCGCCGTGGCCGCCGCGGTCGCGGTGGTGCCGCTCAGCCGCACGAGGGTCCGGCCGCGCGTCGAAACGTCTTGAATGACTCATTCAGGACCTCCGAGGTCCTGAATGAGTCATTCAAGACACCGCACCAGCCGAGAGCCGGACACTCAGTAGTCGTCGCGGCCGGTGAACTGCTGCTCCAGCAGTTCGGCCGCGCCGGCGACCAGCTCCAGCGGGTCGATGAACTCGTTGATGTCGAGGTTGACCAGCGGCAGCGAGTGGCGGAGCACGATGTGTTCGCCCATCACCGCGAGCCCGCCCACCACGATCGCCTCGCCGACCTCGGTCAGCACCTCGAGGAGGTCGACCTGCTCGTGCCGGGCGAACGGCGTGGCGATCTGCACCCAGTCCTCGCGCTGGTCGAGGATCTCGCGGGCGATCACGACGATCTGGGCCCGCTGTTCGGTGTCGGGGTCGTCGCCGAACACGAGGCGGATGCGCAGCTCGTCGGGCTCGTCGCGCACCACCCGGTACGCCTGCCTGATGTACGCGACCAGATCGCCCCACTCCGCCACGGTGACTCCGTTCTCGTGCCTGTCCGAGCGCTCAGCGTAGCGATCAGGCGGTGCCGATCCGGTCCAGATCGGCGAGAACGCCGGCGGGCAGTTCGAGGTCGGCGGCGGCGAGGTTCTCCCGCAGGTGCCCGGGCGAGGACGTCCCGGGGATCAGCAGCATCGACGGCGACCGGTGCAGCAGCCAGGCGAGCGCGACCTGCATCGGCGTGGCGCCGAGCCGGGCGGCGCAGTCGTCGAGCAGGCCCGACTGCAGCGGGCTGAACCCGCCGAGCGGGAAGTAGGGCACGAAGGCGATCCCCTCGGCGGCGCACTTGTCGACGAGGTCGTCGTTCTCCCGGTGGGCCAGGTTGTACTGGTTCTGCACGCAGACGACGGGCGCGATCGCCTTCGCCTCGTCGAGCTGCCCGGCGCTGACGTGGCTGACGCCGAGGTGCCGGATCAGTCCCTGTTCCCGCAGCTCGGCGAGCACGCCGAACGGTTCGGCGAGCGACATCGGCACGGGGTAGTCGCCGGCGGCGTTGCTGAGCCGCAGGTTGACGACGTCGAGCGCGTCGACGCCGAGGTTCCGCAGGTTGTCGTGCACGGCCTCGGTGAGGTCGGCGGCCGACAGCGCGGGCGGCCACCCCTTGTCCGCGCTCCGCCGCGCCCCCACCTTCGTCACGATGACGAGCGACTCGGGGTAGGGGTGCAGGGCTTCCTTGATCAGGGCGTTCACGGTGTGGGGGCCGTAGTAGTCACTGGTGTCGAGGTGGGTGACCCCGCGCTCGACGGCTTCCCGCAGCACGGCGACGGCGGTGTCGTGGTCCTTCGGCGGCCCCCACACACCGGGTCCGGCCAGCTGCATGGCGCCGTAACCCATCCGGGTCACCGGAAGTTCGCCACCGAGGGTGAAGGTGCCGCCGAGTTCCGCCATGCCGCTCCTCGCTCCGGGTGCCGTTGCGGGGAAGTCTAGGCCCGGCCGCGGAAATCAGCAGATTCCCTTGCCCCGCAACACCCGCGTCACCGATTCCTGCACCTGCGCCTTCGGCAGTTCCCCGCTCTGCACGGCCTTCACCAGCCGGTCCAGCACCTGGTCCACCCGGCCCCCGGACGACCACAACGCCTGGTCCGCGCCGGCTTGAAGGGCCTTCAGCACCGCCTCCGGCAGCGGGTACTGCGCGGTGATCGCCTTCATCGCCCCGAGGTCGTCGGTCACCACCGGGCCGGTGAACGCGAACTCGCCGCGCAGCATCCGGTACGCGGCCGGCGACAGGGAGGCCGGGACGCCGTCGGTCAGGTCCGGCACGTCGAGGTGGCCGACCATCACCGCGACCGGCCCGTAGTCGGCGATACCCCGGTACGGCACCAGGTCGACCGCGCGCAGCTTGTCCAGCGGCGGCGTGACGACCGTGCCCTTGTGGGAGTCGCCCGAGCCGTGGCCGTGGCCGGGGAAGTGCTTCAGCACCGGCTGGATCCCCGCGTCGCGCAGTCCCGCCGCGAACGCCTTCGCGTACGTCTTCACCTTGACCGGGTCCGGGCTGAACGACCGGTCGCCGATGACGTCGTCGTCCGGGGCGCCGGTGACGTCGGTGTCCGGGGCGAAGTCCACCGTCACCCCGCGGGCGCGCAGCTGGCGGCCCCGCTCGGCGGCCAGCGCGCGAACCTCGTCCGGGGACTTCGTCCCGGCCATCGTCCGGGCCGAGGGCCGGTCGCCGTCGAGGTCGTCGATGCGCTGGACGCGGCCGCCTTCCTCGTCGACCGATACCGCGACCGGCACCCGCGCCACGGCCTGCACCGCGGCCAGTGAGCGGTCTTTCAACAACGCTGTTGCGTTACCCCCGATGAAGATCCCGCCGACCTGGTGGTCGCGCACCAGGGACACCGTCGCCGCCGGGTTGTCGCCGGAGACGCCCACGACGACCAGCTGCGCGACCTGGGCGCGGACGTCGAGCCCGGCCGCCGGCGACGCGCAGTCGTCCGGCCGCGCGAGCCGGGACGTGGGCGCGGCCGGAGCGGGCGGCGCGGCCGCGGGCGGCGGAACCGGCCGGCCGGAGGTCAGGGGCACCGCCAGACCGGACACGATCCGCGGTTGCAGGCCCACGACCAGCAGACATCCGGCCACGATGGAGAACGCCACCCCGAGGGCGGCAAGACGTCGGCGGTTCATCGGTCCCTTCACTCATTTGGTGTGTGCCGCCGACCGTAGTCGACGACCAAACTTCACGGCGTGAAGAATGGCTCCGCCGTCGTTAGAGAATTCGTGAAGGCGCCCTCAGCACACTGGCCGCAGTCAGGATTCGACGTGGGCGGAGGAGGGGTCGATGGACCAGGTTCGAGTGGCGGCGTGGGCGTCCGACCCGATCGCCCTGACCGGGCTGATCAAGCACCTGAAGGCCCGCCCCGAGCTGCTGGTCCTGCCGCGCGCCCGCCGGGGCGAGGCGGCGGTGCTGGTGTTCGCCGTCGGGGAGGTCGACCGCGAGGCCGTCACCGCGCTGCGGGCCGCGGCCGCCGAGTCGCCCGCCGCGATCGTGCTGGTGGCCGGGCACGTCGACCCCGCGCACGTCGGCCTGCTCGCCGACTGCCACGTCTCCGCCGTGCTGCCGCGGACTGCCCTCGACCGGCTCACCGCGAACGTGCTCGCCGCGGCGCGGGGCCGCTCGTCGTCCCTGCGCGCGCAGGTCGAGGCGCTTTCCGGCGAAGGTGGCCGGGCGGCACTCACGCCGCGCGAGGTGGATGTGCTTCGCCTGATGGCCGAAGGCTGGGACACTGCCGAGATCGCGGGCAAGCTCTGCTACTCGGAGCGGACCGTGAAGAACGTCATCTACGCCATGACCAACCGGCTCAACCTGCGCAACCGGCCGCACGCGGTCGCCTACGCCGTGCGGGCCGGTGTGATCTGAGGAAGCCTGTTGCGAACGATCGCCCGCCGGACCGCCATCGTGGTCGCCGCGTTGATCCCGCTCGCCGCCTGCGGTCCGGGTGACGCCGGGGAGAAGACGAAGCTCACCATCGCGACCTTCGGTGAGTTCGGCTACGCGCCCCTGATCGCGGAGTACGAGAAGCTGCACCCGGACATCACGGTGCAGAACCGCGTCACCGACTTCGACACCCACCACAAGGGGCTCGCGACGCAGCTCGCCACCGGGCACGGTGCCGCCGACGTCGTCGCGATCGAAGAGCAGTACATGCCGCAGTACCGGAAGGTGAAGGACAAGTTCGCCGACCTCGCCGGGTACGGCGCCGGCGAGCTCGAAAAGCAGTGGGTGCCGTGGAAGTGGGCGCAGGGCACCGACGGCGCCTTCGTGCTGGGCCTCGGCACGGACATGGGCAGCCTCGCCCTCTGCTACCGGCGTGACCTGTTCCAGAACGCGGGCCTGCCGACCGACCGCGAAGAGGTCGCGAAGCTGATCCCGGACTGGAACGCCTACGCCGCCACCGCCGAGCGGTTCGCGAGCAGGACACCGGACGTGAAGTTCACCGACTCCGCCGGGACGGTCTACACGGCGATGCTCAACCAGTCGCCGGAGAACTACTTCGCCCGGCGCGACGACTCCTTCATCGCCGACCGCAACCCGAGCGTGCGCGCGGCTTTCTTCCTCTCCGGCGGCCTCGCCGCAAAGGGGCGGACCGCGGCGGCGACCACGTTCACCCAGGCGTGGAACGTGGCGATCAAGCAGGGTTCCTTCGCCACCGTCGCGTGTCCCGCGTGGATGCTCAGCCAGATCAAGGAAGCCGGCGGGGACGCCAACCGCGGCAAGTGGGACGTCACCACCGTGCCCGGCAGGAGCGGCAACCAGGGCGGCTCGTTCCTGACCGTGCCGAAGCAGGGCACGCACCAGAAGGAGGCGTACGAGCTCGCCCGCTGGCTGACCGCGCCGGAGCAGCAGAAGAAGCTCTTCCTCTCCGACGGCATCCTGCCCAGCGAGCCCGCGGTGTACGAGGATCCGCAGGTCGTCGCGCACACCGACGCGTACTTCGGCGACGCACCGACCGGGCGGATCTTCGCTGCCTCGGCCGACCAGCTGCGCCCCAACTACCGCGGCCTGCGCGACGCCGACGTCCGGCCGGAGTTCGGCCGCGCCCTCGGGCGGATCGAAGAACGGACCGACACCGTCGAGCAAGCCTGGACGAAAGCCGTCCAGCAGGCCCAAGCCGCCCTGAAGTAGCCGCGCGTGCAGCACCGGCTCGCCCGTTGGGACCGCACGGTCACGCCGCTGCTGTTCGTCGCGCCCTTCTTCGCCCTGTTCGTCGTCTTCGGCGCCTTCCCGCTGCTGTACACGGCGTGGGTTTCGCTGCACGACTGGAACCTGCTCGAAGGCGACCAGGGCGGCTTCGGCGTCGCCAACTACGGCGACCTGCTCACGGATCCGCACTTCTACAACGCGCTCGCCAACACGGTCTCCATCTTCCTGCTCGCCGCGGTGCCGGAATTCCTGCTGGCCCTGGGCATCGCGGCGCTGCTCGACCGGCCGCTGCGGGCCGCGACCTGGTGGCGCACCGGCGTCCTGCTGCCGAACGTCGTGTCCGTCGTCGCCGTCGGGCTGGTCTTCGGGCAGCTGTTCAGCCGCGACTACGGCGTCGTCAACGAGGTCCTCGGCTGGTTCGGCGTCGAGCCGGTCAACTGGCGGGCATCCACCTGGACTTCGCACTTCGCGGTGGCGAGCATGGTGCTCTGGCGCTGGACCGGCTACAACGCCCTGATCTACCTGGCCGCGATGCAGGCCGTCCCCGGCGACCTGTACGAGGCCGCCGAGCTCGACGGCGCCTCGCGGTGGCGGACGTTCTGGTCGATCACCGTCCCCGGCATCCGGCCCGCGCTGGCCTTCACCGCCATCGCCGGCACGGTCAACGGCCTGCAGCTGTTCGCCGAGCCGCAGCTGTTCGACGCCGGCGGCTCGGCCGGCACCGGCGGCAACGACCGGCAGTTCCAGACGCTGGTCATGTATCTGTACGAGAAGGGGTTCACGCACCTGGACGCCGGCTACGCGGCCGCGTTGACCTGGGTGATGTTCGTGATCTGCGCGCTGTTCGCGCTGGTCAACTACCGGCTGGTGCGCCGGTTCGTGAGGTCGGCGTGACGGCGCGCCGCCGACCGGGCGGCTGGGTGTACGCCGTGCTGACCGGGGTGCTCGGCGCGTCGGTGTTCCCGCTGTACTGGTCGTTCGTCGTGGCCACGCGCGACAACGCCGCGATCGGGGAGACGTCGCCGCTGCTGCTGCCGGGCGGGAACCTGGCCGAAAACGTGCGGCGCGTCTTCGACACCGTCGACTTCTGGCTGGCCATCGGGAACTCGCTGATCGTCGCGGGCACCGTCATGGTGTCCAACGTGGTGCTGGCGAGCCTGGCCGGATTCGCCTTCGCGCGGCTGCGGTTCCCCGGCCGCAACACGCTGTTCCTGCTGGTCGTCGGCTCGGCGATGGTGCCGGCCCAGCTCGGCGTCATCCCGCTGTACCTCGTCGTCGGCGACCTCGGCTGGTACGGGCGGCTCGAAGCGGTGATCGTGCCGGCGCTGGTCAGCGCCTTCAGCGTGTTCTGGATGCGCCAGGCGTGCGAGAACGCGATCAGCCCGGACCTCGTCGACGCCGCGACCGTCGACGGCTGCTCGATCCTGCGCACCTACTGGCACGTGGCCGTGCCCGCCCTGCGCGCGCCGGCCGCGGTGCTCGCGATGCTCAGCTTCATGGCCACCTGGAACGACTACTTCTGGCCGCTGGTGGTCCTCGACCCCAACGAGACGCCGACCGTGCAGGTCGCGCTGTCGCAGCTGGCCAGCGGCTACTACACCGACTACGCGCTGATGCTCACCGGCGCGACCCTCGCCGTCGTGCCGGTCATCGCGCTGTTCCTGTTGCTGGGCCGCCACCTCGTGCGGGGCATCTTCAAAGGGGCACCGGTATGACCTTCCCGGCGGGTTTCCGGTGGGGCGCGGCGACCGCGTCCTACCAGGTCGAGGGCGCGGTGTCCGAGGGCGGCCGCGGACCGTCCATCTGGGACACCTTCGCGGCCACCGAAGGCAAGGTGCTCGGCGGCGCGACCGGCGCCGTCGCCTGCGACCACTACCACCGCTACCCCGAGGACGTCGGCCTGCTCGCCGACCTGGGCCTGAACGCCTACCGGTTCTCGGTCGCCTGGCCGCGGGTGATGCCGGACGGCCGGACGACGTCCGCGGCCGGGCTCGCCTTCTACGACCGGCTGGTCGACGAGCTGCTCGGCCACGCCGTCGAGCCGGTGCTGACCCTCTACCACTGGGACCTCCCGCAGGCGCTCGAAGACGCGGGCGGCTGGCCGGAGCGTGACACGGCCTTCCGGTTCGCCGAGTACGCCGCCGTGGTCCACGACGCACTGGGTGACCGCGTGCGCCAGTGGACCACGATCAACGAGCCGTTCTGCGCGGCCTTCCTCGGTTACGGCAGCGGCGTGCACGCTCCCGGCGTCCAGGACCACGACACGGCGCTGGTCGCGGCCCACCACCTGCTGCTCGGGCACGGCCTGGCGACCCGCGCGCTTGCCGGGCCGGGCCACGAGTTCTCGCTGGCGTTGAACTTCGCCCCGGCGATCCCGGACGGCAGCACCCCGGCCCACCTCGAAGCGGCCCGGAAGTTCGACGGCATCCACAACCGGTTCTTCCTGGACCCGGTGCTCGGCCGCGGCTACCCGGAAGACGTCGTGGCCGCCGCCGGCCGGTTCGCGGAGTGCGTCCGCGACGGCGACACCGACCTCATCGCGGCCCCGATCGACTGGCTGGGCGTGAACTACTACGCACCGGCCCGCGTCACACCGCTCGAAGATCCGGAGGCGCCGAGCAACTGCCCGCTGCCGACGTTGCGCGGCTTGGACGTCCTGCCGGCCCCGCCACCGCTGACGGCGTTCGGCTGGGAGCAGTCCCCTTCGACGCTCACTTCACTGCTGGCGTGGATTTCCACCCGGTCCGGTGGCTTGCCGCTGGTGGTCGCGGAAAACGGAGCGTCCTTTGTGGACACCGTGGTCGACGGCCGCGTGTACGACGCAGCTCGGGTGAACTACTTCATGGAGCACCTGCGGGCGGTCCGCGACGCGCTTGATCTCGGGGTCGACGTCCGCGGGTATTTCGCGTGGTCGTTGCTGGACAACTTCGAGTGGGCGATGGGCTACACGCAGCGGTTCGGCCTGATTCACGTCGACTTCGAGACCCAGCGGCGGACGGTCAAGGAGTCCGGCCGCTACCTCGGCCGGGTCGCCAAGGCCAACTCGCTGTGATTCGTGATCCCGATCGCTTTTCGCCGGGTCGGTCCACCGAACTTGATCTCCGTCCCGAATGTCAGTACGGTCCGGTTCACGCAAACCTAGGGGGATTGTAGTGAGGATTCGACAGCGCCGGATCGCGGCGGTCATCGGAATCGTGGTGGGCTTCCTGGCCGCCGGTGTCCTGCCGGCGCAGGCAGCGCCCGCCAACAGTGCCGGCAGCGCGCTCCCGGGCGTGGGAGGTGGCGCCGCCAAATCCGCGTCGGTCGCGGCCGCGGAACCGTCGACGTCGCCGGCTCCGGCCCGGCGTGTCTGGGTCTCGATCGGCGAGGTGCACGACTGCCCGGTCGGCTACGCCTGTGCCACTCCGAGCTGGGGGGCCAACGGTGGCTGGGAGTTCCAGTTCTACAACTACGGCACGTATTCGCTGAGCAACTTCACCGGCAACTCGGGCTCCATCAACAACAGCCAAACCGGAAACGCGGGCATGCGGATTCTTGACCAGAACGGCAAGCTGATCCGTTGCCAGTGGGCGGGGACAGCCGACTCCGTCAACTGGGATCCGGTCTGGTACATCCAGCTGTCGCCCACGCCCTGCTGACACTGGCCACGGCACTCGCAGCAGCTCGGTGAGCACCGACCCGGCCGGGTCGGTGCTCACCGCATTTTCCGGCAGTTCCCTGAACCGCAACCCCGGTCAGCCGGACACGCGCCGGCGGACGGCGTCGGCGACGCCCGAACGTGACGGCGTCTCCAGCTTGCCCAGCAGCCGCGCCACGTGGGCCTGGACCGTCCGGCGCGGCAGGGACAGCTCCGCCGCGATGTCCGGGTTGGACCGGCCCTCCGCGACCAGGCCGGCGATCCGGACCTCGATCGGCGTCAGCGACTCCCAGCCGTGGCCCAGCCGGATCGGGGAGAACAGGGCACCCCGGCGGACGCCGAGGCGGCGCAGCCGGGTCTCCGCGCGCCGCAGGTCCCAGCGGGCCGCCAATGTCGTGTACAGCTCGGCGGTCTCCTCGAACGCCGCGTGCGCCGCGTCCAGCCGGCCCGCGCGGGCCAGCAGCACGGCCGCGTCCTCCAGCGCCGAGGCCAGCTCGGGGCGGCGGCCGACCGCGCGGAAGTGTTCGGCCGTGGCCAGCACCGGGGCCGGGTCCTCCTCGATCAGCCCGCGGCACCACGACGCCGCCGCGTGCGCTCGCGCCGGACGTCGCTCCTTCGCGGCTTCTTCCTCGCACACCGCCAGAGCGCGCCGGGCGCGGCCGACGTCGTCCTGCTCCATCGCCAGCCGCACGAACGCCGGCAGCCACTGGTGCCGCAGCATCATCTGCGCGTACGTCGGGTTCAGGATCGGCTCCAGCACCGCGAGCGCGCGGACGCGGTCGCCGCGCTGCTCGGCGGCGAGGGCGTCGGCGACCAGCAGGAAGTCGAAGCTCTCGCGCTCGGCGCCGGTCGCCGGTGCGTACTCCTCCGCCGCGTCGAGGTGGGCCGCGGCCTGGGCCCGGTCGTCGCGGCGGCCCGCGATCAGGGCCGCGACGCCGTGCAGCAGCAGCGCCGCCGGGCCCGGTTCGCGCAGGCCGTAGAACGTGATCGCCGGGCCGTCCTCGATGACCGTGTCCAGCTCGACCAAGGCCTCGTCCCAGCGGCCTTCCCAGTACCGGTGCACCGCGGCGGACACCTGCAGCCCGACCGGCAGCGCGTGCCGCGCCGCGACTTCGCCCGCCGCGCGCAGGGCATCGCCCGCCTCGGCCAGCCGGTCGAGGTTCTGCAGCGTGAAGACGCGGTTGTCGAGCAGGTCGAGGTGCAGGTCGGCCAGCTCGTGCTCGTCGCCGACCGCCTCGATCGCCGCGTCGATGTGGGTGAGCGCGCGGTCGTGCTCGCGGCGCACCGAATCGACCAGCCACAACGACTGCAGCGCGTGCGCGGTCAGGTAGCGGTCGCCGCCGGCGAGCGCCTTCGTCTCGTGCGCCGTCTGCTCCGCGGTGTCCAAATCGGACAGACTGCCGCGGCGGAAGTTCGCCAGCAGCTGCCGGTGCTTGACCCGCCAGAGCTCCGGCACGGCCGGGTCGTCCACCCACGCGGCGAGCGTCGCGACGGCGCCCTCGGTGTCCCCGCGGCGGTGCCGCAGCGCCGCGAGCACGTGCCGCATCTCCTCGACGGCGTCCGGGTCGGTGGCGACGTCGAGTGCCTGCCGCGCCAGGGTTTCCGGGCTGCGCTCCAGCCGGAACAGCACCTTGACCAGCGCGATCAGCAGCGTCTCCCGGCGCGGATCGGTGCCGGTGCACGCGGCCAGCGCGCGTTCGAGGAGTTCGACGGCGATCAGCGGCGCCCGGGTCGACACGACGGCGTGGTGCGCGGCGAGCCAATCCAGCACCCATTCATCCACTGTGGCCGGTGCCGCCACCAGCTGCTCGGCGACGCGCTTCACCGGCGCGCCGATGCCGGCGAGCGCCTCGGCGGCCTGCCGGTGCAGCGCCGCCCGCGTCCCGGCCAGCAGCCGGTCGTACAGCGCCTGGCGCAGCAGGGGGTGGCGGAACGCGAGCTGCGTCCCGGTGTCGATGAGCACGTTCGCCGCGACGGCCTCTTCGAGCGGCGCCAGCAGGTCGGACGGCCGGGTGCCGAGCACCGCCGCGACGTCGCCGACGGCGAACTCCATGCCGAGCAGCGCGCCCCAACGCAGGACCTCCTGCGTCCGCGCGGTGAGGAAGTCCAGCCGCCGGTCGACCGCGGCGACCAGTGACCGCGGTGCCTCGAACTCCGCCGGGTCGTCGACGTCGGCCTGGCCGCCACTCACCTCCACCGCACCGGCCCGGCGGAGGACGTCGACCATTTCCTTGACGTACAACGGGTTTCCGGCACCACGGGCGGCCAGCTCGCGCAGCCCCGGCCCGGGCGGCGCCCCGAGCTGGTCCTCGATCAGCCGGCCGACGTCCTCGCCGGTCAGCGGCCCGAGGTCGAGGACGACCCCGTCCCGCGCCTGGACACCGCGGCGCAGCTGGGCGAGCTCGGCGCGGTCCGGCGCCGGGCGGGTGGCGGCCACCAGCAGCAGCGGCAGCTGCCGGGTTGCCGCGCAGAGCCGGTGCCAGACCAGCACGGAAGCCTCGTCGGCCCACTGCAGGTCGTCGAGCACCAGTACCTGCGGCGACTGCGCGCACAGCTCGTCGACCAGGGCCAGCAGCCGGTCGACGGCGCCGAGCACCGGGTCGGCCGGGCCCCAGCTGCGCCGCGCCGGGCCCTCGCCGGCGAGCTCCTTGGCCACCCGCGCGCGCCGCGGGTCGGGGGAGTGCGCGTCGATCGCCAGGCACTCCAGCACGACCTGCAGCGGGAACCGGGTGCTCAGCTCGTCGGCGGCGGCCCGGAGCCGCTGGAAGCCGGGGCCGTCCGGTAGCGAGGAGGTGAGCAGCGCGGACTTGCCGATCCCGGCGTCCCCTTCGATCCAGACGGCCCGGCCCCGCCCGGCGCGGACGTCGGCGACGAGCTCGCCGAGTTTCCTCGTTTCGGCTTCCCGCCCGAACAGCCGGTGCCCGGTGACGACGACCGGCGGCGCGGGCGCGTCGAGGACCGGGTCCTGGGCGAGGACCTGCCGTTGCAGCTGTTGCAGCGCGGGGCCGGGTTCGACGCCGAGTTCCGCGACGAGCGTGGCCCGGGCGTCGCGGAAGACGTCGAGGGCGTCGGCGGGCCGCCCGCTGCGGTAGAGGGCGAGCATGAGCGACTCCCGCAGCGACTCCCGCAGCGGGTGTTCGCCGGCCAGCACGGCCAGCTCCGGCGCGAGGTCGACGTGCCCGCCGAGGGCGAGCACCGCCTCGGCACGCCGTTCGAGCGTGTTCAGCCGGAGTTCGGCGAGGTATTCGCGGTGCCGTTCGGCGAACCCGCCGGGGACGCCGGAGAGGGCTTCGCCCTGCCAGAGCGCGAGAGCGTCGTCCAGTTCGGCGACGGCCGCCCGCGGATCGCCCTGCTCGAGGTGCCGCTGCGCGCGTTCGCGATGCCGTTCGAACAGGGCGGCGTCGAGCGCGTCGTCGTCGAGGATCAGCGAGTAGCCGGCGGGATCCGAGACCAGCACGCTGGCCGCGGACCAGCGCGAACGGTCCGGTTCGAGGGCGCGGCGCAGCCCGGAGACGTAGGTGTGGACGCTGCCTTCGACACTCGCGGGCGCGGAATCGCCCCAGACGCCGGCGATCAGTTCGGCACGGGGAACCGGGCGGCCGGCGTTGACGGCGAGCACCGCGAAGATGGCACGCTGACGGGCGGGGCCGAGGCCGATTTCGGCCGCCCCGCGCCAGGCCCGCAGCGGGCCGAGCACGCCCACCCGCAGGCCGGCGTCCGCATCCCCTGGCATGTCGTTGCCGTCCCCTCTGGGGCGTGCGCCCCAGACCCCATCCCCCAGGGACATCTCGGTACCGACTTCTCCGGTGACCTTACCGACGTGCCAACCCCTCGTAAGGTTGCGCACCCAGGCACCCCAGGGATGCCGTCGGCGAATTCAGCGGCCAACTCGCCCGGGTTCTCCGGTGTGTTGGCCGTTGCGGTCGCTGAGTTGGCCGTTCCGGTCGGCATGTTGGCCGTTCCGGTCGGCAATCGCCAACAGCGTCCCCAAGCGGCGGTGGGGGCAGGGGAGGTGCACCGAAGGCCACATTGGTTGCGTCTCGCGCACCGAAGGCCGCCTTGGGTGCGTCAGACGCACCGAAGGCCGCCTTGGGGCGCTTGGGGCGGTCAGCTTCCGGCGGTGGCTCGCGGCCTCGTCGCGGGCGCCCGCCGGATGCCGAACGGCCCCATCCGGGACTCGGCGCGCCGCACGTCCCACACCGCGCCCATCTCCGTGTACACCGTCAACGCGCCCCGGAACGCCGTGCGCGCCTCCGCCAGCTCGCCCGACTCCGCCAGCAGGATCGCCGCGTCCTCGGTCGCCTTCGCGTGCTTCAGCGCCCGCCCGGCCGCCCGGTAGTGCCCGGCCGCCGTCAGGACCGGCCCGGGGTCTCCGGTCGCCAGGCCGCGGCAGTGCGCGGCCGCCGCCGCGTGCGCCGGTGGGACCTCTCCCTCGGGCTCGAGCAGGCGCAACGCCTCCCGCATCCGCGGCCGGTCGTCGAGCAGCAACGTGAGCCGCACCAGGTCGGGCAGCCACTGGTGGCGGGCCGCCGGTGGGTAGGTGTCCTCCAGCAACGGCAGCAACGCCGTCAGCGCCGCCTCCGGCCGGCCTTCCTGCTCGGCCAGCAGTGCCCGCGCCGCCAGCAGGAAGTCGCCGCCGTCCGGCTCGAGGCCCGGTGGCCACTGCTGCCGGTCGGCCGCGTCGAGGTGCGTCCGCGCCTGGCCCGGTTCGCCGCGGTGCCCCGCGATCAGCGCGCCGACGCCGTGGACCAGCAACGCCGAACCCGGGCTGCGCAGGACGTAGGACGCGGTCTCGGCGCCGTCGCGGATCACCGCGTCCAGCTCCGCCAACGCCTCACGCCAGCGGCCCAGCCAGTAGTAGTGCACGGCGCCGGCCAGGTGCATCTCGCCGGGCACCGCGCGCGTCGCGGCGATCCGGCGGGCGGCGTCGAGGGGCTCGGCGGCGTCGTCGAGGCTGTCGAGCTTCGGCACGGCCAGCGCCGCGTCGTCCAGCGGGTGCAGCCCGGCCGGCGCCAGCGCCGTCTCTTCGCCGAGTTTCTCCAGCGTGGCCAGCAGCGACTCGTGCCGTCCGCGCCACATCTCCGGGACGTCGGCGTCGTCGAGCGTCCGCTTGAGCTCGGCCGTCGCCTCGGAGAAGTCGCCGCGGCGGTAGTAGACGTAGGCCAGGATCCAGCGCATCTCGGCCGCCCGCCTGCTGTCGGACGTCCGCGCGACGACCGAGCGAGCCTCGGCTTCGGGCTCCCGGCCGAGCCAGAACAGCAGCCGGGCCAGGGTCGCGGTCAGCGTCTCCCGCGCGTCCGGCGGCAGCGTGCCCTGGGTGATGGCGTGGCGCAGCAGGTCCACCGCGACCCGCGGGGTCTCGGTGGCGACCGTCCCGATGTGCTCCAGCAGCCACCCGGTGACCCACGGGTCCACCTGCGCGGGCGCGGCGGCCAGCTGCTCGGCGACGCGTTCGGCGGGCGCACCGGCGGCGGCGAAGGCCTCGGCCAGCTGCCGGTGCAGCGCGACCCGCATCGCGGCGGGCGTCTTTTCGTAGAGCACGCGGCGCACCAGCGGGTGCCGGAACGCCAGCCGGTCGCCCGATTCGACGAGCACCCCGGACGTGATCGCCTCGTCGACCGCGCCGACCAGCGCCGTCGGCGGGCGCTCGGTGGCGACGGCGATGTCCGCCGGCGAGAACTCGCGGCCCAGCAGCGCGGCCCAGCGCAGCGTGTCGCGGGTGCCGCTGGACAGGAAGCTCAGGTACTGGGTGATCCGCGAGCCCAGCGGCGGCGGGATCGTCTGGCGCGAATTGCCGTCCAGGTGCGCGTGGACGCCGTCGAGCACGATCATCGACTGCGCGAGCAGCGTCTCGACGATTTCCCGGACGTAGCGCGGGTTTCCGGCCGCGTAGGAGACCAGCAGCTGCAGGCCGGGCCCGGGTGGCGCGCCGGCCAGCTCGGTGGTCAGCTCGCGCGTGGCGTCCTCGGCCAGCGGCGGCAGGACCAGGACGGTGATGTCATCGTTGTCAAGCAGGTCTTCCAGCGCGCCGGGCCGGGGTACCGGACGGCACGCGCCGACGAGCAGCAACGGCAGCCGCCGCGTCTCCCGGCTGAGGTAGCGCCAGACGCTCAGCGTGGCGTCGTCGGCCCACTGCAGGTCGTCTACCACGAGCACGAGCGGGGCCTCCGCGCACAGCTCGCGGACCAGCCCGAGCACGTCGTCGACGGGATCCTCGCCGGGCCGCTCGCCGGGCCGCTCGGCGAGCCGCGCGGCCAGTGCGGCCAGGCGGGGGTCGGTGGCGCGCGGGTGCACGCCCAGCGCGTCGAGCAACGGCCGCAGGGCGAACCGCTGGTCCAGCGCGTCCGCGGCGGCGAACGCCGGCTGAAAATCCTGTGCCGCGGCAACGACTTCGGCGAGCAGCGCGGTCCGGCCGCTGCCCGGCTCGCCTTCCAGCCACACCGACCGCCCCACCCCGGCGCCGAGATCGACGACGGCTTCGTGCAGCCGGTCGAGTTCCGCTTCCCGGCCGACGAAGATCTCCGCCCGCCCCGGCAACGCCGTGGCCGGCACCCGCGGCACCGCCGGAACGGGCGGCGGCTGCGGTTCCGGTGCCGCGGTGGGCTTCGCCAGCAGCTCGTCGTGCAGCCGCCGCAGGACCGGGCCGGGTTCGGTGCCCGAGGACTCGACGAGCCGGTCGCGGACGTCGGCGTAGACCGCGATCGCCTCGGTCCGCCGTCCGGCCCCGGCCAGGGCACGCATGAGCAGCCCGCGCAACGCCTCGCGGAACGGGTGTTCGCGGGTCAGCGCGGTCAGTTCGGCGACGAGTTCGGCGTGGCCGCCCGATTCCAGCACGACTTCGGCGCGCCGCTCGACGGTCGTGAGCCGCACTTCGGTCAGCCGGGCGCGCTGCGCGGCGGCGAACGGCCCGGGCAGGCCGGACAGCGGGACGCCGTGCCAGAGCGCCAAAGCTTCGTCGAAAGTTTCGCGTGCCCCGCGGAGATCACCGGCGGCGTGCCGGCGCTGCGCCTGCTCGCGCAGGGCCTCGAACCGGTGGACGTCGATCGCGTCGGCGGCCAGGCGCAGCGAATAGCCGGACCCGATCGACGCGAGCAGTTGCGGGCCCTCGCCCTTGGCCCGGCCGGGTTCCAGCGCGCGGCGCAGCCCGGAGACGTAGGTGTAGATGGAGCCCTGCGCGCTCTGCGGCGGCGCGTCACCCCAGACGGCGTCGATCAGCTCTTCGCGCGAAACCGTGCGATCCGGGTGCATCGCCAGTGCGGCGAGGAC
This sequence comes from Amycolatopsis sp. lyj-109, assembly GCF_046548995.1. NCBI lineage: Bacteria > Bacillati > Actinomycetota > Actinomycetes > Pseudonocardiales > Pseudonocardiaceae > Amycolatopsis > Amycolatopsis sp. lyj-109. The sequence goes on along the minus strand of NZ_JAJPWR010000003.1, from coordinate 181,477 downwards.
CGTCCGCCGGTGCGCGGAGCCGAGGTCGAGTTCCGTTTCGCCCTGCCAGGCCTTGAGCGGACCCAGCAGCTGGAGTCTCGGTGCGGAGCCGTCCGCGGCCGACATCGGTCTCCCTTCGTGCGTGAACGAATCGTCACACGCCGGATGCCTGCTGTGAGCATACGCGGACGCCGGGAACCGGCAGGCAAGGATGGCGGACATTCGGGCAAGGGGTACCCGGCGGGGTTCCGTGCCGCCACGCCGTGCGCCACGCTCGGGGTGCCGAGAGGAGCCGCGGATGCCGACCGAAGACATGCAGCGGGCCGCCGCCTGCTTCGCGTACGCCCTGGAAGGCGCGCGTTCCGGCCTTCGCGACGTCAACAGCGACATGGCGATGGTCCAGGCGTCGTGGCGCGGTGAGGCGTCGGTGCGCTTCGGCCAGGCGATGAGCGACTGGGAGCAGGAGTTCGATGTGATCCTGTCGCGGCTGGCGCAGCTGCTGGAGGCGACCGGCGGCTCGATGCCGCGGCCGCGCGAGCCGTGACGCGGCTCGACTTCAGCTTCGCCGATCTGGTGCTGGACCGGATGGGCGCCATCACCGGGGAGCTCGGCGAACTGCTGGCCGACCTGGAGGCCCGGGTCGAGCCGGAGTTGGCCGGCTGGCCCCCGGAAGCGCGGGAAGAGTACTGGCGCGCCAAGCGGGACTGGGCCCGCGCGGCCGGGCGGATGCCGGGGTGCCTGGAGCGCGCGCAGGCGGCGTTCGAGGAGCTGTCTTCACGGGCGTGAAGGCGGAATAGGGAAGGCGTGAAGACACGCCGTCCACACTGCCCCCATGAAGCCCGTCGAAGTGAGCGTCCTCGCCTCGGACCCGATCACGCACGCCGGCGCGGTGAGCCTGCTGGACAACCATCCCGACCTCCGGCTGACCGACCTCCTGCCGGACGTGCTGCTGGTGATGGAGGACCACGTCAACGAGACCGTCCTGGGCGAGATCCGGGCGGCCAAGGCGTCCCACGTCGTGCTGGTCGTCGAGCATTTCCGCGAAAGCGACCTGATGGCGGCGCTGGAGTGCGGGGTGGTGGCGATCCTGCCGCGCCGCGAGACGGGCGGCGCCGAGCTGGTGACGGCGGTGCTCGCCGCGGGTGACGGCACGGCCAACCTGCCGCCGCGGTTGCAGGGCGCGCTGCTCGCGCAGGTGCAGCGGATGCGCAAGGACGTCCTCGAGCCGAACGGGCTCACGCTGTCGGGGCTCGCGGCCCGCGAGTGCGACGTGCTGCGGCTGGTCGCCGAGGGGTTCGGGACTGAGGAGATCGCGGCGAAGCTGTGCTACTCGGAGCGGACCGTGAAGAACGTCCTCTACGGGCTCATGACCCGCTGCGGCCTGAACAACCGTGCCCACGCTGTCGCCTACGCGCTTCGAGCCGGCGCGATCTGAGACGTTTTCTTTGCCACTGTCACCTTTTCGTGGACTAGGGTCCGATCATGGTGCTCACGGCAGTGGAGATCGCGGCCTCCGTCCGGGCCGGGCAGCTCGATCCGGTGCAGGTCACCGAGGAGGCCCTCGAGCGGATCGCCGCGGCGGACGGCGTCGTCGGCGCCTTCCGCCGGGTGCGCGCCGAGGAGGCGCTAAAGGAAGCCGCGGAGGTCGCCGCGCGGCCGGATCTGGCGTCGCTGCCTCTCGCCGGGGTGCCCGTCGCGGTCAAGGACGTCACGGAGGTGGCCGGCGAGTACGCGTCGCACGGGTCGCTGGCGGGATCGTCCGCGCGGGCGGATTCGGACGGCGTGATCGCGACGCGGCTGCGTGCGGCGGGCGCGGTGATCGTCGGGCTGACCCGGGTGCCGGAGCTGTGCATCTGGCCGATGAGCGACACCCCGGACGGCATCGCCCGCAACCCCTGGGACCCGACGTACGCGGCGGGCGGCTCGTCGGGCGGCAGCGCAGCGGCGGTGGCGGCGGGGCTGGTCCCGCTGGCCCACGGCTCGGACGGCATGGGCTCGGTCCGCCTCCCGGCGGCGATGTGCGGCCTGGTGGGGTTGAAGCCGGGCGCGGACCTGCTGGCGGAGGGCGGCTGGTTCGGCATGTCGGTCCACGGCCCGCTGGCCACGACGGTCGCCGACACGGCACTGCTGCTGTCGGTGCTGGCGGACGCACCTTCGCTGGCTTCGGTGCCTACGCCGTCTTCGGTCCGCATCGGCATGTCGACGACGGTGCCGCTGCTGCCCAGCCCGGTCCCGAAGGAGCTGGTGGCGGCGGTCTCGACGGCGGCAGGCCACCTGGCGGCGGCGGGCCACGCGATTTCCCCGGCCGCACCGCGTTATCCGGCGACGATGGTCCTGGGCATGACGGCCCGCTGGCTGGCGGGCCCGGCGGAGCAGGCCCGCGACTTCGACAGTTCACGCCTGCAACGCCGGACGCGAGCCCACTTCCGTGCGGGACGGCTGGTCGAGCGGGCGGGCTTGATCCGCTCGCAGACGCGTGACCGGTGGGTGGGCCGGGCGGAGGAGTTCTTCGCGTCGCACGAGGTGCTGCTGACGCCGACGCTGTCGCACTGGCCGGTGAAGGCGGGCCGCTGGCACGAACGCGGGTGGCTGGCGAACGTGCTGCCGTCGACGCGCCTGGCGGGTTTCACGGGCCAGTGGAACTTCGCGGGCTACCCGGCGATCACGGTCCCGGCGGGCCGGTCGGCGGTCTCGGGGCTGCCGACGTCGGTGCAGCTGGTGGCGCGCCCGGGCGGGGAGTCACTGCTGCTGGGCCTGGCGGCCCAGCTGGAGACGGCCAACCCCTGGCCCCGGACGGCCCGCAACTAGAGCGCCCCAATGTGGCCTTCGGTGCGTGAGACGCACCCAAGGCGGCCTTCGGTGCGTCAGACGCACCGAAGGCCGCCTTGGGGCGCTTGAGTGTCCGGCCGGCGAGACCGGAACTGTCGGTGCCCGCCGGTAGCGTGGAAATCGGGGGCTGCTCAGGCCGGGTGGGCCCGCCGAAGTGTCTTGAATGACTCATTCAGGACCTCCGAAGCCCTGAATGAGTCATTCAAGACGCGGGGACTCAGTTGCCCGGCTTGCTGCCCGTCGGCGACAGCGGCTTCGCGCCGTTGCCGTTCGAGCCATTGCCGTTCGAGCCATTGCCGTTCGCCGGCTTCGTCGCCGGGCCGTTCGAGTTCGCCGGCTTCGCCGCCTGCGGCGCGGGCTTCGCCGGCGCGACCGCGGGCTTGGGGGCCGCAGCGGGCTTCGGCGTCGGCTTCGAAGCCGACTTCGGGATCGACGGCTGCACCACCGGAACGACCGGCGCCGCCGGCGTGGTCGCCGACTCCGTGTCACCGCCGACCAGCTTCGCCGCCTGCGGGATCACCGCTTCCTCCGGCAGGGTCGCCAGCTGCGTCTCGCTCCGGTTGAGGATGTCCTCCGCCATCGCCAGGCTCTTGCGCGCCTGCTCGCGGATCTCCGCCAGCCGCTCGACCTTCCGGTTCGCCACCGTCGTCCGCTGCGCCGCTTGAGTCGTCGCCTCGTCCAGGCGCCGCTTGGCTTCCGTGGTCGCCTCGTCGAGACGCCGCTTCGCCTCCGCCGTCGCCTCCGCGAGCCGGCGCTCCGCCTGGTTCTTGCTCGCCGTGCGCTGGTCGGCGACGTGCTTCTCCAGCGCCGCCTTCTGGGCCGCCTGGGCCGCCTCGAACTCGCGCTCGATCTTCCGGCGCTTCCGCTCGGCCTCGTTGTCCAGCAGCTCCCGCCGCTGGGCCGCCTCGACCGTCAGCCGCTGGACTTCGGCGCGCGTCTCCGCCAGCGCGCTCTCGTGCTCGGAGTGCAGCAGGTCGGCCTGCTTGTCCAGCTCCGCGACCAGCTTCGAGTACCGCTCACGCAGCTTCGTCGACGCCTCCGTCGAGGACGCCCACGTCTTCTCCGCGGCCACTTCGGCGCGCTTGATGATCTCGTCCGCGCGTGCCTGCGCGAGCGTCACCGTCCGCTGCATCCGCTCGTCGAGGTCCTCGAGCCGCTCCGGCGGCTTCTTGAGCTCCTCGACGCGCGCTTCAAGCGCCGCGACCTGCTGCCGCACCGTCTCGGCCTCGCGGCTCGCGGCGGCGGCCTGCGCGGCGGCGGCGTCGCGTTCGCTGAGCACCCGGCGCAGCTGGGCTTCGATGTGGTCGAGGTACTGCCGGACTTCGTTGCGGTCGAAGCCGTGCCAAGCCTGGGTGTACTCACGACGGAGGGGGAGGAGGCCGTTGAGGGCGGTTGCGGCGGGGTCGCGCTCAGGAACCATGGGCCCGACCGTACCCGGGCACCCGCCGCCTCCGCCCTCCGGCTTGACGAATCACCAACACGTGTCGCCGTGTCGCCGGAATGGCCTCACCCCGGAAACCCTGCGTCACCAGAAGAAGTCACCAGTGAAAGCCGCGGGAGAGCCGGGCCAGCGCCATCGCCGCGCGCGAGAGGTGTTTCTCGCCACGTCCGATCTTGAGTTCGCCCGAACCGCCCGCCGCGGTCGAATCCGGGAAGATCCGGAAACCCTGGTACGCGACGGCGTCGGTGAGGCCCGGCGTGAGCGTGTAGGCCAGCCCGATCGCCTGCCCCGCCGGGGTGCCGATGTGCTTCGGCCGCTCGACGAGCGCCTTCAGCACCATGTCCGCGGCCTGCTCCGGCGACTTCGTCGGGAACGCGTCGTAGATCTTCGTCGGCCGGATCATCGGCGTCCGCACGAGCGGCATGTGGATGGTGGTGAACGTGATCCCGTCGCCGTGCGTCTCGGTCGCCGCGATCCGCGAGAAGTAGTCCAGCGCCGCCTTCGACGCCGCGTACGCCGAGAAGCGCGGCGCGATGCCCTGCACGCCGATCGACGACACGTTGACGATGTGCCCGAACTTCCGCTCCGACATGTGCGGCAGCACCGCGAGGATCAGCCGCACCGCGCCGAAGTAGTTGATCGCCATCGCGCGCTCGTAGTCGTGCATCCGGTCGTACGACAGCTTGATCGAGCGGCGGATCGATCGGCCGGCGTTGTTCACCAGCATGTCGATCCGGCCGTGCTCGGCCAGCATCGCGTCGACGGCCTTGTGCACCGAGTCCTCGTCGGTCAGGTCGGCCGGGTACACCGAGGCCGTGCCGCCGGCGGCGACGATCTCGTCGCGGACCTCTTCCAGCTCGTGCCGGCGGCGCGCGACGAGCAGCGGGACACCGCCCGCGGCGGCGACCTTCAGCGCGGTCGCGCGGCCGATGCCCGAGGACGCGCCGGTGATGATCACGCGGCGGCCGTCCAGTTCGCCGCGCGGGCCGTGCTTGCGTGCGCGGAACGGGTCGAGGTGCTCGCGCCAGTAGCGCCACAACGTCGGCGCGTACTCCTCCAGCCGCGGGACCTCGACGGTGCCGGCCAGCGCCTTGCGCGTCTCGGCCGAGGAGAACACGGACGGGAACGCCATCGTGTCCAGCAGCACCGGCGGGATGCCGAAGCGCTCCATGACGGCGTCGCGCGCGATGGTGACGCCGGGGATGTGCTCGGTCAGCTTGACCAGCCCGACGATCCGCTTCGAGAGGCCTTCGCCCAGCTGCACGGTGATCGTCGGCGCGCCCGCGGCCCGCGCGAAGGCGTTGTACACCGAGACGACCGGCTGCGGCTCGGGGTTGACCAGGTGGAAGGCGTGGCCGTCGAGCCCCGGCTTGACCACCAGCTCCAGCAGGGCCTTGGCGACGTAGTCGACCGGCACGATGTTCGTGTCGCCGAGGTCGGGGCCGACGAACGGGAGCACGTCGGGCAGCCCGGAGAGCCGGTTGATCGCGGGGAAGAGGTAGTACGGGCCGTCGATCTTGTCCATTTCGCCGGTCTCGGAGTGCCCGACGACGACGGCCGGCCGGTACACCCGCCACGGCACCCGGTCCTGCTCGCGGACGATCTTCTCGGCTTCGAACTTGGTCCGGTGGTACGGCGTGACGAGCCGCTGCCCGGCGTCGAACATCTCCTCGGTGAACACGCCTTCGTGGTCGCCCGCGACGGCCACCGACGACACGTGGTGCAGGCAGCCCGCGCGCAGGTCCGCGGCGAGGTCGACGACGGCCTGCGTACCGTCCACATTGGCCTTGATGCTGGCTTCGTCGTCGGCGGTGAGGTCGTAGAGCGCGGCGAGGTGGACGACGTGGTCGACGCTCCCGCGCAGCTGCTCGCGGTCGGCTTCGGACACGCCGAGCAGCGGCTCGCCGAGGTCGCCGGTGACGAGCGTGACGCGGTCGGAGTGCGGCCACTGGTCGACCAGCGCCGCCAGCTTGGCCCGCGAGGAGGCGCGCACCACGAGGGCGACGCGGTCGTCTTCGGGGCGGGTGAGCAGCAGCCGGGTGAAGTGACGCCCGATCAGTCCGGTCGCCCCGGTCACCAAGAACGTCGTCATCGTCTTCTCACCTCTCGCCGCACCGCCCTGACCCTGGGCATTCTGCTGCATGGCGACGCCGACGACCACCGTGTCGAAACGTGATGTTACCCACGAGTAACTTAGCTGGGGTCCGCGATGACGACCTGGTTCTCCTCGTAGCCGTCCGATCCGCCGACCCAGCGGCCGCCGCACGTCACCAGCACCACGCGGTGCGGGCCGGACGGGCCGAACAGGTAGTCCGCCCGGGCCGGCAGGTCGCTCTTGTGCACCGTGACCAGCTGTGAGATCCGGTACCGCCACGTCTTGCCCGCACTGTCCACAATGGTCACCTCGGCGCCGATCCGGGCGCTCCACAGCTCGGCGAACGGCCCGGTCGCGCCCCGCCAGTTCACGTGGCCGGCGAACACGCTCGCCCCGCCCGCCGCGTCGAGTGACGCGCCCCACCACGTCGCCTGCCCGAGGTCGGTGGGCACCGGCAGTTCGCCACCCGGGCCGAGGTCCTTGCGCACGAGCGTCGCCGTCCCGCCGGCGGGCAGCCGGACGGTACCCGGCGGCTGCGGCGGTGGGGACGGCGTCTGCGCGGCCGGGGACGGCGTCTGCGCGGCCGGCGCGGCCGGAGCCGGGGAAGCGGTGGCCGTCGGGGATGGGGACGGCACCGGAGCCGCGGCTCCCGCCGCGCCCGCGGCGGGCAACGCCGTGCCGGCCACGACCGCCACCGGCGGCGCGGTGAACACGGTGGCGCCGAACTGGGCCGCGAGCACCGTGGCCGCGCCGAGGGCGAAGCCGGTGAGCAGCCGGCCCCGGCGGGGCTTCGGCGCGGGCGGGGCCGGGTGGACGGGCGGTTCGTCCTCTACGGCCGCCCAGCCGGTGCCCCGGTGCCATTCCTCGACGAACCAGTCTTCGCCTTGCCAGTCGCCGCCGTGCTTCACCACGTCGTTACCGCCGGGACGCCCGCCGCGCGGCGACGCCGATCAGCCCGGCCGCCAGCAGCACGAGCAGGCCGAGCCCGGCCAGGCCCGGCCCGGAGTAGCTCGTCTCGACGACGCCGTGCGCCAGCGCGACCGGCTGGTCGCCGGCCGGGATCGCGCGCGGGACCTCGTTCGCCTTGTTCGCCACGGTCAGGGCGAGCGTCTCGCCCGGCTTCAGCGTGCCGCACGCCGACGGCGGGTTCTTCGGGTCGAAGGCGTTCGTGTAGCCCGGCGGCGGACTCGCCTCGACGACGCAGATCTCCTGCGGGGCGCGGAGGTTCTCGACCGTCACGCCGCCGGTCTTGCCGTCGGTGGTGACGACCGCGGGCTTGCCGTCGGCCCCGGTGAGCGGCTTGCCGTCCTGCCCGAGCGCCGCGGACGTCTTGTCCTTGGCGGTGATCCGCAGGACCGCGCCGCCGACGCCCTGGCCCGTGGTCGCGTCCGTCTTGGTCACCTGGACCTTGCCGGGCTTCGCGACGTTGACGACGCCCTGGGCGGTCAGTTCCTTCTCGCCGCCGGTGGAGACGACGCGCTGCACCGCGGTGTCGATCGGCAGCCGGACGTACGGCCGGTCCGCCGGCGCGGTGAGCGAGGCCACCAGCTTCGGTTTGTCGCCGGTCGGGGTCAGCTTCACGGCCACGGTGCCGTCGGCGCCGGTTTTCAGCGTGACGTCCTTCGCAGCGGCCTGCGGGCTCGCGTTGCCCGCGGCGCTGTCCGCCTTGTCGCCGTCGAGGGTGGCGTCGGTCGCCGTCAGCTTCACCGCGACGCCCGGGACACCTTTGCCGTGGGCGTTCTTCACGGTCGCGGTCCACTCGGCCGCTTCGCCGAGGTGCTGGTCGCCCTTGGGGGTGGTCATCGAAGCGGTCCACGGCCCGCGGTTGGTTTCGGCGTCCGTCTCCAGCCGCTCGACGGCGTCGGCCGCGGCCTGCAAGCCGTGCTCGCGCATGAAGTCGAGGTGCGCCTGCGCGTTGTAGGCCATCTTGTCCTTGGGCAGGCTCGGCTCGAGGTCGGCCGGGGACCGCGGCGCCGCGGTCCACGAGTGCAGCAGGTGCGCGAGCGCGGTCGCCTCGTCCGCGTTCTTGGTGTCGCCGTAGCGCAGCAGCAGGTAGGAGATGTTCGCGGCTTCGTCGGCGGGCAGCTTCGTGCCCCACTTCGTGAGCAACTCGTCGCCGGGTTTGTACTGCTCGTCGGTGTCCGGCGCCTTGAGCAGGAAGCTCACGCAGAACACCTGCTGCCCGCCGACGACGTACGACCCCAGCCAGACCGAGCCGAAGCCCGCTTGGCCGCCGACGTCGTGCCCGATGCCCTCCTGGCTGGCAGCCGAGGCCGGTGCGGCGCCGGCCGTCACGGAAAGCGTGCCGAGCAGGGCCGCGGCGACGAGGCCGGTGAGCGCGCGAACTCCCGCGCGCGGGCGTGCTGACCACCCCATGGTGTCAATGCTCCTTCGTTCGACGCGCGGCAGCGCCCGGCGTCTCTGCAGGTCACACGACTGATCAAGCCCCGACGCGCGTTCGGTGAAGATCCGAGCACGCGAAGTGAGCGTTGCGCCAAGGGGGAAAACTGTGTACCGCTCTTCGGGTGGCTGTCGCCGAACGGTCGTGACATCCGTCGCTTACCGTGTCGTCCGAGGCAGGCGGGCTGCCGTCGAGTAAAGTGGTCTTTACTCGACGGGAACCGCAGGCCCGCGGCGGTCGTTGAACCCGATGCAGCGATGATTCACAAAGCAGCAGATCCAGGAGGATCAGGTGCGTTCCAGTAGCAACCCGGCGTTCCGCAACCTGCCCGGCGGCGGAACCCAGACTTACGGCCAGTACGGGCCCCCGGTGGGCTTCAACCAACCCCAGGGCGGCGTGCCCGGGTACGGTCCCGGCCGGGCGACCTCCGGCGAGGGCGATCGCCCGATGACCGTCGACGACGTCGTCGTCAAGACGGGGATGTCCCTCGGCGTCGCGCTGCTCGTCGGGGTGATCACGGCGATCTGGGCGCAGGTCCAGATCACGGAGACCGGCCGGATCTCCGGCGCGCTCCTCGGTGCGATGCTCGGCGGCCTCGTCGTCGGGCTCGTCATCTCGCTGGTGATCATCTTCCGCCAGAAGCCCAGTGGCGCGCTGACGCTGACGTACTCGGCGGCCGAAGGCCTGTTCCTCGGCGCGCTGAGCGGCGTGTTCGAAGCGATCTACCCCGGCATCGCGCTGCAGGCGATCATCGGCACCGCCGGTGTGTTCATCGGCATGCTGGTGGTCTACAAGACCGGCGCGGTCAAGGTCACGCCGAAGCTGACCAAGTGGATCGTCGGTGCCACCGTCGGTGTGGCCATCCTGATGCTGTTCAACCTGATCAGCTCACTGGCCTTCGGCTTCAACCCGCTGCGCGGCGGCGGCACGATCGCCATCATCTTCAGCCTCGTCTGCATCGGCATCGCGGCCTTCAGCTTCCTGCTCGACTTCGACCAGGCGGACCGGATGATCCGCGAGGGCATGCCGTCGAAGTGGGCTTGGTACACCGCGTTCGGCCTGATGACCACGCTGGTCTGGCTGTACCTCGAGATCCTCCGGTTGCTCTCGTACTTCCGCGAGTAACCTGGCTCACAGTTCCGCAGTGAAGGCGCTCCGTAACCATCGGGGCGCCTTTTCTGTGTCTAATTCGTGCATATAGGGACCCCGTTGCGGGTTCCGCTCACCCTGCGTGTTTGATGGGCCGGTCGGTTCTCAATTTCACATGTGTGAGGTTCACAGTGAGCGTTCCCCCTCCGGCCCCCGGGGGCCAGCAGCCGGTGGGTCAGCCCGATCCTTACGGACCGCCTCCGGGCGGCCAGCAGCAGCAGCCGTACGGCCAGCCCGGCCAGTACGGTCAGCCGCCGCAGGGGCAGCCCGGCCAGTACGGCCCGCCGCCCGGTCAGTTCCCGCCCGCGCCGCCGGCTCCGCCGAAGCGCTCGAAGGCTCCCAGGCTGATCCTGGGCGGCATCGGTGCGATCGTGGTGGTCGCGATCGTCATCATCGGGATCGTCTCCTTCATGAAGTCGCCGGCCACCTCGAACGCCGGTGACTGCCTCACCATCACCGAGTTCACCCAGGGCGGCGACGACCCGGCGAAGGCCGACTGCAACGACCCGAAGGCGAACGTCAAGATCGCCAAGAAGCTGGAGACCTCCTCGGAGGACTGCCCCGGCGGGTCGGACGCGGGTTACGACACCTACTCGGTCAGCGGCCGCAGCTCGTACAAGCTGTGCCTGATGATCAACGCGAAGCAGGGCGACTGCCTGGCGAACTTCACGTCCAAGACCAAGGGCTACCTGAAGGTCCCCTGCACCGACCCGACCAAGGACGGCGAACTCGTCAAGGTCGCGACGGGCCAGGCGGACAAGAACGTCTGCGAGGGGACCGACGCCACCCGCGTCGCGGTGTACCCGGAGCCGGCGACGACGATGTGCGTCAAGACGAACGAATAGCGCCCCAATGTGGCCTTCGGTGCGTCAGACGCACCGAAGGCCGCCTTGGGTGCGTCTGACGCAACCAAGGCCGCCTTGGGGCGCTCGGGTCAGGAAAGGCGCTCGATGATCAGCGCCATGCCCTGGCCGCCGCCGACGCACATCGTCTCCAGGCCGAACTGCTTGTCGTGGTGCTGCAGGGAGTTGATCAGCGTCGAGGTGATCCGGGCGCCGGTCATGCCGAACGGGTGGCCGACCGCGATCGCGCCGCCGTTGACGTTCAGCCGGTCCAGGTCGATGCCCAGGTCCCGGTACGACGGGATGACCTGCGCCGCGAACGCCTCGTTGATCTCGACCAGGTCGATGTCGCCGATCGACAGCCCCGCGCGCGAGAGCGCCTGGTTGGACGCCTCGACCGGGCCGTAGCCCATGATCTCCGGCGAAAGCCCGGTGACGCCGGTGGACACGATCCGCGCCAGCGGCGTCAGGCCCAGCTCACGCGCCTTCGTGTCGGACATGATCACCAGTGCCGCCGCGCCGTCGTTGAGCGCGCAGCAGTTGCCCGCCGTGACCCGGCCGTCCGGGCGGAACACCGGCTTCAGGCCGGAGACGCCTTCGACGGTGACGCCGGCGCGCGGGCCGTCGTCCTTCGAGACGACCGTGCCGTCCGGCAGCGTCACCGGGGTGATGTCCTTGGCCCAGAAGCCGTCCGCGATGGCCTTTTCGGCCAGGTTCTGCGAGCGGACGCCGAACTCGTCCATGTCCTCGCGCGTGACGCCCTTCAGCCGCGCCAGGTTCTCCGCGGTCTGGCCCATCGCGATGTAGACGTCCGGGACGGTGCCCTCGGTGCGCGGGTCGGTCCAGGTGTCGGCGCCGGACTCGGCGGTCGCCTTGGTGCGCGCCTCGGCGTCGGCGAACAGCGGGTTGTGCGTGTCGGGCCAGGAGTCCGAGCTGCCCTTGCCGAACCGCGAGACGGTCTCGACGCCGGCCGAGATGAAGACGTCGCCCTCGCCGGCCTTGATCGCGTGGAACGCCATCCGCGTGGTCTGCAGGCTGGAGGAGCAGTACCGGGTGATCGTGCAGCCGGGCAGGTGGTCGTAACCCAGTTCGACGGCGACCGCGCGGCCCATGTTGAACCCGGACTCACCACCGGGGAGGCCGCAGCCCAGCATCAGGTCGTCGATGTCGGCGGGGTCCAGCTGCGGCACCTTGGCCAGCGCCGCGCGAACCATCTGCACGGTCAGGTCGTCGGGCCGGATGCCGACCAGCGAGCCCTTGTTGGCCCGCCCGATGGGCGAGCGCGCGGTGGAGACGATGACGGCTTCAGGCATGACGTGACACATCCTCGTATCGCGAGCTAAGCAGTTGCTCACCATACTGCCGGGCGCGGCGCCGGCGGCAAAGCCGAACGCGACCTGCGCCACTCCCCGGGGGCCGATCCCGCACGAGTGGACCACGAGTGGACAACGTCACCGGTGCGCCGTTTAGGCTGGTGGTCGTGGAGTACGCAGAGCACATCGCAGACCTCGTGGGCAACACCCCGCTGGTCAAGCTGAACTCGTTGACCAAGGGGCTCAAGCCGCTCGTGCTGGCCAAGGTCGAGTACCTGAACCCGGGTGGCTCGGTCAAGGACCGGATCGCGCTGCGCATGATCGAGGCCGCCGAAGCATCCGGCGAGCTGCGCCCGGGCGGCACGATCGTGGAGCCGACGTCCGGCAACACCGGCGTCGGGCTGGCCATGGTCGCCCAGCGCAAGGGCTACCGGTGCGTGTTCGTCTGCCCGGACAAGGTCAGCGAAGACAAGCGCAACGTGCTCAAGGCGTACGGCGCCCGGGTCGTGGTGTGCCCGACGGCGGTCGCGCCCGAGCACCCGGACTCCTACTACAACGTCTCCGACCGCCTGGTCCGCGAGATCGAGGGCGCCTGGAAGCCCAACCAGTACGCCAACCCGCAGAACCCGGAGAGCCACTACCTCTCGACCGGCCCGGAGCTGTGGACGCAGACCGAGGGCAAGATCACGCACTTCGTCGCGGGCGTCGGCACCGGCGGCACGATCTCCGGCACCGGCAAGTACCTCAAGGAGGTCAGCGACGGCGCCGTGCAGGTCGTCGGCGCCGACCCGGAGGGCTCGGTCTACTCCGGCGGCAGCGGCCGCCCGTACCTGGTCGAAGGCGTCGGCGAGGACTTCTGGCCGGACACCTACGACCGCGGCGTCGCCGACGAGATCATCCCGGTCTCCGACGCCGACTCCTTCCAGGTCACCCGGCGCCTCGCGCTGGAGGAGGGCCTGCTGGTCGGCGGCTCCTGCGGGATGGCCGTCGCCGCCGCGCTGAAGCTCGCCGAGCGGCTCACCGAGGACGACGTCGTGGTCGTGCTGCTGCCCGACGGCGGCCGCGGCTACCTGACGAAGGTGTTCAACGACACCTGGATGTCCTCCTACGGCTTCCTGCCGCCGGACTCCTCGGGCGCGACGGTCGCCGACGTGCTCACGAAGAAGAGCGGCTCGCTGCCCGATCTCGTGCACTCTCACCCGAACGAGACCGTCGCCGAAGCCATCGCGATCCTCTCCGAATTCGGCGTGAGCCAGATGCCCGTCGTCAGCGCGGAGCCGCCGGTGATGGCCGCCGAGGTCGTCGGCGCCGTCAACGAGCGTGACCTGCTGGACGCGCTGTTCACCGGCAAGGCGCAGCTGGCCGACCGGCTCGAGCAGCACATGTCCCCGCCGCTGCCGACGATCGGCGGCGGCGAGCAGGTGGGCGCGGCGATGACCGCGCTCGAAGGGGCCGACGGCGCGCTCGTGCTGGTCGACGGCAAGCCGGCCGGGGTCCTCACCCGGCACGACCTCCTGGGCTTCCTGGCCGGTCGCTGACCGCGCCCCGGAAGAGGCCCCGGAAGAGGCCTCAGAAGAGTCTTCATCGGCGAACCCGGCAGGGGCGTTACGAGCGCCCTGCCGGGCGATCCGATAGCGTGGTCGCGAATAGAACACTTTCGCGTTCTCGTCAAGGGGGTTCAAGACCCACATGAGTGCACCGCAGCCACCGAACCAGCCGTGGGGTGGCGGCCAGCCACCCCAAGGCCCGCCGAGTGGCCCCCAGCCGCAGCAGGACCCGTTCGGCAGCCCGGAACCGACCCAGGTCGTCCAGCCCGCCCAGCACCAGGGCGGTTCCCCGTTCGGGGAGACGCCGGAGCCGACCCAGGTCGTCCGGCCGGGTGACGGCGGGGCGGGCGCGACCCAGGCGATGCCGCCGTTCGACGCGAACGCGACCCAGATGGTGAGCCCGGTCGGCGGCGACGCTCCGGTCGCGGACTCGACGCAGCTGGTGCCCCCGGGCTCCCAGCCGCCGGCGATCCCGTACACCCCGCCGCCCAGCGCGGCCGACAACCCGGCCGCGGCCTTCGGGCAGCAGCCCGGTGGGTACGCCCAGCAGCCCGGCGGGTACGGGCAGCCGGGCCAGCAGGGTGGCTTCGGGCAGCAGCCGGGCTTCGGCCAGCCTCCGCAGGGGTTCGGCGGGCCCGGTTTCGGTGGCCAGCAGCAGCCCGGTTTCGGCGGGTCGCAGCAGCCGTTCGGCGCGCCGGCCGCGGGCGGCAACGCCCTCTTCGGCTACATCGCCGGTGGCATCGTCACCCTGCTGGGCCTGATCGCGCTCATCATCTCGTTCAACTACATGGGTGACGCGAGCGACTACTCCACGATCGTCAACGGGAGCCAGGAGTTCCTCCAGAAGGCGCTGGAGGCCGCCGGCCTCATCGGCCCGGGGCTCGTCTGGTTCTACGTGATCATGATCCTGCTGGGTTCGCTGATCTCCCTGGCCGGCGGTGTCGGGCTGGCGCTCGCGGGCAAGCTGGGCGGCCTCAAGAAGTTCGTCCCGATCGCGGTCGTCGCGGGTGGTGCGCTCCTCGCGCTCTTCGCCCTGCTGCTCAAGATCGGGATGACCCCGAACAGCGAGGCGCTCGGCGGGACTTCCGGCCCGGACACGTTCGGCATCGGGCTTCCCCCGCTGATCCTGGGCATCCTCATCCTCATCGTGGGTGTGCTCGGGCTCATCCCGGCGACGCAGCAGTTCGTCGGTCTCGGTGGCGGCGGTGCCGCGCCGGGTGGGCCGCAGGGCTTCGGCGGACCGCCTCCGGGCTTCGGTGGCCCGCAGCAGCCGGGCTTCGGCCAGCCGGGTCAGCCCGGGCAGCCGGGCGGGTTCGGGCAGCCTGGGCAGCCCGGTGGGTACGGCCAGCCGGGTCAGCCGCCGCAGGGTTACGGCCAGCCGGGTGGCTACGGTCAGCCGGGCGGGCCCAACCCGTCCAGCGGCGGGTTCCCACAGCCGTCGAGCGGGGGCTTCCCGCAGCCGGGTCAGCCGGGTGGTTACGGCCAGCCGGGTCAGCCGGGTGGTTACGGCCAGCCGGGTCAGCCGGGCGGGTACGGCCAGCCGGGTCAGCCCGGTGGCTACGGCCAGCCGGGTCAGCCGGGTCAGCCGCCGCAGGGCTGGGGCCAGCCGCCGGGGCAGCAGGGCCCGCCGAGCGGCGGGTTCGGCCAGCCGGGCCAGCCCCCGCAGCCCCCGCAGCAGCAGTGGTGAGCTAGGACGACCATTGGTGCCCCGGAGCCGATTCGGCTCCGGGGCACCATGCATTTCACCGGTCGGCAATTGTCCGAAGAGGACAATTGCGGAGTGGTGCCACTGTCAGTAATCGCGTGACGGTATTTCTGCCACTACCGCACAAGAATGATCTTGGGTTCCGCCGTCCGGCCGAATTCCGTTCTCATTCCGGACTGATTCCCTTGATTCCGGTTAGGGTGAGCGCCGTTGTCCCGCGCTCGGCCTGATGGGGGAGTTGTGACTGGTCCGCACCGATTCCCGGTGTCGCATTCGCATTCGTATTCATCGACTCGACCATCCGGAGTAACGGCGGTCCTCGCCGGCATGCTCGGCTTTCCGGCCGCGGTCGCCGCGGGATATGTACCGGTGAAGATCTTCCTCGACATGCCGGCCGAATTCAGCCTTGGCGCGCTGCCGGGCTGGGTGCTGGTGGACCTCGCCGCCTACCTCGTCGCGGGACTGGTGCTCCTCCTCGGTTCGTTGGCGACGCTGTTCCGCGCGACGGCGGGAGCGGTCCTGCTCGGCCTGGGGGCCCTGCTGGCCATCGGCGCCCTGCTCACCGAGCCGATGTCGGTCGGAGTGCCCCCGGCCCGCTTCGCCGACGCGATGTTCACCCACGGCGGGTTCGCGATGGCCGACCGCGTCGGCCTGGCGGCGCTGGCGGTGCTCGTCCTGGTGCTGGCGTTCCTGCCACCGACGTTCCGCTACCTGCGCTACCGCACGTCGGTGGTCCCGGTGCTGTCCGGCCAGGGTGCTTATTCGTACCGGAGCTGGTGAGTGGAGGTCACGGCCCCGCCGAAGCCCCGGCCGGGAACGGCGATCGCCGCCGGGGTGCTCGCCGTGCTCGGCGGCCTGTGGTTCCTGACGGGCACCTTCTGGTGGACCCTCGTTGTCGGGTTCGACCAGCAGGATCTGCTGGTCCCCAGCCAGATCACCGACGCGGTCATCGGCCTGCTGCTCCTGCTCGGCGGGGTCTCGTTGCTCGCGCGCGTGGAGGCGGGCCGGGTGCTGTGCCTGGGCGCGGCGGTCCTGGCGCTGGTCGCAACGATCGTCGACCTGGCGCTCCGCTACCAGCTCATCTTCTTCATCGTGGCCGGCCCGACGGGGATCGACAACCCTGTGCTGCGCGGCATGGTCATCGCGGCGCCGCTCGTGGCCCTGCTGGTGCTCGCGGCCCGGCCGGCCACCCGCCACTGGACGCGGCACTGAGAGCTATCCCACCTGGCGGGAATGTCAGGGGCGGCCCGTACGCTGAACCGATGGTGGACGACTACTCCGTACTGGGTTTCGAGACTCGCGCGATCCACGCCGGTCAGAAGCCCGACCCCCGCACCGGCGCCGTGATCGTGCCGATCTACCAGACCTCGACCTACGCGCAGGACGGCGTGGGCGGGACCCGCGAGGGCGACTACGAGTACTCGCGCACCGCGAACCCGACCCGTTCGGCGCTGGAGGAGGCGCTGGCCTCGTTGGAAGGCGGCCGGCACGCGCTGGCCTTCGCGTCCGGCATGGCCGCGTCCGACGTGGTGCTGCGCAGTACCCTCCGCCCCGGTGACCACCTCGTGCTCGGCAACGACGCCTACGGCGGCACGTTCCGGCTGATCGACAAGGTGCTCAGCCTGTGGGGCGTCGAGCACACCGTCGCCGACCTGGCGAACCTCGACGAGGTGCGCGCCGCGATCCGGCCCGAGACCAAGCTGATCTGGTGCGAGTCGCCGACCAACCCGATGCTCGGCATCGCCGACATCGCCGCGCTGGCCGGGGTCGCGCACGACGCCGGCGCCCGCCTGGTGGTCGACAACACCTTCGCGACGCCGTACCTGCAGAACCCGCTGTCGCTGGGCGCGGACATCGTCCTGCACTCGACGACCAAGTACCTGGGCGGCCACTCCGACGTCGTCGGCGGCGCGATCATCACGAACGAGGACGAGCTGCGCGAGCAGTTCTTCTACCTGCGCAACGCCGCGGGCGCGGTGCCGGGACCGTTCGACGCGTGGCTGACCCTGCGCGGCATCAAGACCCTCGCCCTGCGCATGGAACGGCACAGCGACAACGCCGAGAAGGTCGTCCAGGCGCTGGTCAAGCACCCGAAGGTGGCGAAGGTCTACTACCCGGGCATGCCGGAGCACCCGGGCCACGAGACGGCGGCGAAGCAGATGCGCCGCTTCGGCGGCATGGTGTCCTTCAGCCACGTCGACGGCGAGCAGGCCGCGCTGGAGGTGGCTTCGCGCACGAAGCTGTTCATCCTCGCCGAGTCGCTCGGCGGCATCGAGTCGCTGATCGAGCACCCGGGCAAGATGACCCACGCGAGCACGGCGGGCTCGACCCTCCAGGTCCCGGCCGACCTGCTCCGCCTCTCGGTCGGCATCGAGGACGGCCGCGACCTGGTGGCCGACCTCCTGGCCGCCCTCGGCTGAGCCCCAAGCGCCCCAAGGCGGCCTTCGGTGCGTCTGACGCACCGAAGGCCGCCTTGGTTGCGTCTGACGCACCGAAGGCCACATTGGGGCGCTCTGGTCAGCCCGCACTGAGACATCCCGGGGCACGCGGGGAGATAACCCGCCAGGTCAGGGGTTGTAGTTGCCGTGCACGACGTCGCCGGCCGACGGCGTTCCGGTGGCCGGCAGCTTCGCACCGTCGACGCAGCCGCCGACCAGCTCGACGTGGCTGTCGTGGCGGATGTACTGGGCCGGCGATCCGCACGAGGCGCTGTCCACCGTGATGTACGCGGCGCCGGTGAGCGCGGCGGCCGAGGCCAGCCCGATCACCAGCGGCAACAGGCCGGCGGAGCGGGTGGCGCGCGCCCGTCGGGCCGAGTCCGCGTCGTTCCCCGCTGCCATGGTTGCTCCTTGTTTACCGCGTGTTGACGCGACCCAGGGTACCCGGATCACGGTCCGGTCAACCTGTGGAGTTCCTGAGTGGCATAGTCCGGCCCATGGAACTCGTCACCCTCGAGCGGATCGAGGCCGCCCGGGAACTCCTTAAGGGAGTGACCCGGGTGACGCCGATGGAGCACGCGCGCGACCTGCGCAAACTCCACGGCGGTCCGGTGCACCTGAAGTGCGAAAACCTGCAGCGGACGGGGTCGTTCAAGATCCGTGGCGCCTACACGCGCATCCACGGCCTGACCGAGGCCGAACGCGAGCGGGGCGTCGTCGCGGCCAGTGCCGGCAACCACGCGCAGGGCGTCGCGCTGGCGTCGTCGCTGCTCGGGGCCAAGTCCACGGTTTTCATGCCGCTGCGGGCCCCGCTGCCGAAGCTCGCCGCCACCCGCGGCTACGGCGCCGAGGTCCACCTGCACGGCGCGCTCCTCGAGGAGACGCTCAGAGCCGCGATCGAGTTCGGCGAGCGGACCGGTGCGGTGTTCATCCACCCCTTCGACCACCCGGACGTCATCGCCGGCCAGGGCACGGTCGGCCTCGAGATCCTCGAGCAGGTGCCGGGGGTGAAGACCATCCTGGTCGCCACCGGCGGCGGCGGGCTGGTCGGCGGGGTCGCGTCGGCGGTGAAGCCGCTGCGCCCGGACGTCCGCGTCATCGGCGTCCAGGCCGAGGAAGCCGCGGCGTACCCGCCGTCGCTGGCCGCGGGCGCGCCGGTGCGGCTGAGCACGACCTCGACCATGGCCGACGGGATCGCGGTCGGCGAACCCGGCCTGGTCAGCTTCGCCCACGTCGAGGCGCTGGTCGACGACGTCGTGACGGTGTCCGAGCAGTTCCTGTCCCGCGCCGTGCTGCTGTGCCTGGAACGCCGGAAGCTGGTGGTCGAGCCGGCGGGTGCGGCGACGGTCGCCGCGCTGCTCCAGCACCCCGGGATCTTCGAGCCCCCGGTCGTGGCCGTTCTTTCCGGCGGCAACGTCGACCCGGTGCTCCTGCTGCAGATCATCCAGCACGGCATGACGGCGGGCGGCCGCTACCTGCACCTGAGGCTGCGGGTCCCGGACCGCCCGGGGTCGCTGGTGGGCGTGCTGTCGTGCGTCAGCGAACTGGGCGCGAACGTGCTCGACGTCGAGCATTCGCGCATCTCCGGCAGCCTCGACCTCGGCGAGGCCGATGTCGTGCTCGCGCTGGAGACCCGCGGTCCCGAGCACTGCAAAGAGGTCGAGGTCGCGCTGACGAACGCGGGCTACACGGTCGTCTGAGGGGACTCTCCGGTGATGGCTGCCAGGGCCAGGTCCTTGGCGGGCTCGGGGACCTCCGACGGCGCGGTGAAGCGGCGGGCCCGGATGTGGGCGACCAGGTCCGGGTCCGGCGGCACCCCGTGCTCCCGCAGGTAGTACGCCACCGCGCCGGGCCAGGCCCAGGCCCCGTCGGTGCGGAAGTTCATCGGCACCGCGTCCGCGCGGTCCGGTGCGAAGGCGTCCGGGCCGTTGCTGCGCGAGGCCAGGATGACCGGCGCCGCGTCGAGGTAGGCGAGCACTCGCTCGGCTTCCGCCGGGATCAGCGGCGCGCGCCGGACCAGCGGTTTGCCCGCCGCGTCGACGCCGTCGTAGATCCGCGGCGTGCGCACCTCGCCGTCGGCCGCCGGCGGGGTCAGCCCGGCGTGCTCCCGCAGCCAGGCCGGGATGTGCTCGTCGGCGCGCGGGAAGAACCGCAGCTCGTCCTGGAACCCGATCGGTGGCGGCTGCTGCCGGAACGGCGGTTCGAGGTCGGGCCGTACGAAGTCGACGTCGGGCGGCTGCCCGGGTTCGAAGACCAGGATCGCGCCCAGCCACGTCCCCGAGCCGGGCCGGTACATGCCCGACCGCAGCACCCCGAGCAGCCGGACCGCTTCCGGGTGCGGCTGCGCCGGGCGCGGCCGCCCGTCCGGGCCGGTCACCAGCAGGTCGGCCTCGACGTGCCGGCCCGCGGCGCGGTACTCCACCCGCAGCTGCCCCCACCCCGGCGGCAGCTGCGCGGTCAGCACCGCCCCGATCTGCCGGACGAGCTCCTGCTGCTGCTCCGGCCGCAGCGGCCCCGGTGGCTGCGTCATGGTCAGACCCCTTCGGCGCCTTGGCGGAGCCAGTCAGGCGTGCGCCGTTCGGAGCGCGGGTAGCGGCGCAGCTCTTCGGCGTACGCCTCGGCGGGCGGCTGCTCCTGGAAGCCCGGGTCTTCGGTCGCGTTGAACTGTGCCTTGACCGTCTCGGGAAAGCGCATTTCGTACTTCAGGCTCACCCACGTGCCCCGGCCGTCGGACAGCGAGGCCGCGCGGTGCCGCCGGAGCAGGTCGAGCACCTGCTCCGGAGGGTTCCACGGATAGACCGTGCCGGTGATCGAGTGGACGACCGCACCCGACTCCTCGTGGTCGCCGACCGCCCGGTACTGCAGCTGGACGTAGTCCCAGCCCGCGGGGAGGGTGAACTTCAGGTAGTCGGTGACGCTCTTCAGCAGCGCGTTGGGCTCGTCGGGGGTCCGCTTCCCGCCGGTCTCGCCCTTGACGCCCTCGCGGTACCAGGCGGGGATCCACTCGTCGTCCCGGGGAAACGCCTCGAAGTCCTGCTCGTACACCTCGGGGTCGAGCGGCGGATCCCACAGCGGGTCCAGGTCGAAGTTGTAGGAGACGCGGTAGTCGCCGTCCGGCTCGATGACCAGGCGCATCGACAGCCAGGTGCCGCGCCCGCGCACGTACTTCTTGTTCCGCAGCTCGAACAGCAGCGGGCTGACATCCGGCGGCGGCTCCATGCGTGCGGCCGCGCCGTCCGGCATCACGACGGCCAGCGCGATCTCCTCGACCGCCACGGTCAGCCGGGCGGTCGTGTCGATCCGCAGCCAGCCTTCGGGAGCGGCGTCCATCAGCAAGCCGCCGATCCAGCGGACCACCTGGTCCTCGTCCGCCGCCCGGAGGTCAGGTCCGGGTGGGGGGTACCACGGGGGCTGGGTTCGCGACATTCGGGAAGCTCCTGTAGTTGTACGTGCGAGTGCCGTCGGGGTGGATTCTCTCGGACATCACGTGCAGCCGGTCGGGCGTCTCCCCGACCGAGGGGGCGTCGGCGTAGACGCGCACCAGGCCGTTGTCCCCGTGGTTGCGTGCGAAGGTCTGGCGGTCGATCTCCATCTGCCGCCAGTTGTGCGGGTTGCCGACGCTGTGGTTCTGCTCGTAGAGCTGCGGCACCATGCCCAGCCGCCCCTGCAGGCCACCGGAGCGGTGGTCGGCGGTGTGCCCGCCGCGGTTGACGTTGCTGGTGCCGTCGTCGGCCTGGCCGATCTTGCCGACCCGGTCCTGGACTTCGGTGTTGACCCGCTTCGTCGCCGGGCTGGAGTAGTCCGGCGGCCACGAAACCGCGGCGTTGCCGTGCGCGTCGGCGTGGTAGTGCAGGTCGCCGATCTCGTACTTCGCGCCGCGTACCGGGACGCCTTCGGAGCGGCCCGCGTGCTGGTCGTGCATCGTGTGCTTGTCACCCGTCTCCGGGTTGATCATGCCGCGCTCGTTGTCGTGCCAGGTCTTGATGTGCGTGAACTCCGGTGGGTTGTCACCGCTGGTGTAGAAGGTGCCGTGCCACTGGTCGGTGCCGTCGGGCGCCTTCGAGTAGATCTCGTACCGGCTGTTCGGCTTGAGGTCTTCCGGGGGTGTGGCGCCGAAGGGGCCGTCCCCGTTGTGGCCGGGGTCGTAGCCGGTGATCCGGCGTTCGACGGGTGGCGGGGTCATCGGCGGGTCGAAGTAGTCGATGTCCAGCTGGGGATGGCCGTCCGCGTCGGTGTGGAACTCGAAGTGGCCTTCCCCGGTGTTGACCCGGTAGTCGACGTCGCCGAGCAGGTGGGTCGTGTCCGGGTTGCCGACCTCGACGGGGCTGTTCCCGACGCGGGTGTTCGGCACGTCGGCGTCGACGTGCGTGATCCGCGGCGGCTCCTCGCCGTTGGTGTAGACACGCGTGAAGCGCCCGTCGGGGTCGGTGATCTCGTAGCGGGTGTTCGGTTCGAGGTGCCGGGGGTTCGCCGGGTCGTAGAACCGTTCGCCCGGCGCCAACGTCACCGGTTCGGGGCGGCCGTGGGGGTGCGGGCCCTCGTACTCCGGTTCGTGCCAGCCTTCGTCGAGGTCGTGCAGGTCCGGGTGGTCCTTGCCCCGGGCGAGGGCGCTGTCGGCGTCGACGTCGTGCGCGTCGCCGTGGTGGCTGTCCGGCGCGAAGCCGTCGTCGCCGGCGCGGTGGGTCGAGCCGTCCGGGCGGTGGGTGTTCCACTCGCCGTCCGGCGGGATGCGGGGACGCATCCGGCCGTCCGGGCCGATCTCGTAGCCGGACGAGAAGACGCGGCCGTGCGAGTCGGTCCAGGCCGGCTTCGTCGGGGCCATGACCTCGGTGTCGAGCTCGCGCGAAAGCCGGTGCGCGAAGTCGTTCGAGCTCGCGTCGCAGCCGATCAGGCGGACCGGGCGCCCGTCGTAGTCGCCGTTGCGGCGCAGGATGTCCGCGAACTCCTCCGGCGTGTACAGCCGGTCGCCGATGCGGGCGTGACCGTCGGGCGTGACGTGCACGTCGACGGTGTAGCGGCCGTCCGGGTCGGGCTGTACGCGGTGCGGCAGGTCGCCCATGTCGGCATCGCCGGCGTGGTACGAGGTGCCCGACGGCGTGCTTTCCGAGTGCCGCGCGTTGACTTCGTCCGGGGTCGGCGGCTCGCCGTGGTGGGGCGGGGCGCCGCCGTCCGGGTCGTGCGGGCCGGTTTCGTGCGGGCCGGTTTCGTGGGGTGCGTTTTCGTGCGGGCGGTGGGTGTCGCCGTCGGGGGTGTGCGGCCGGGTGTCGGGTCCGTGGGTGCCGGGTCCGTGGGTGCCGGGGCCGTAGCCGCGGGCGGCCGGTGCGGGTGCGTCCGGCGTGCGCGGCCGGCCCGGAGGCAGATCACCGCCGCCGGTGCGGGGCCGGCCCGGTGCGTCGACGTGCGGGGTGGGCGCGCCCGGGCTGCCCGGGGTGCCGGTCCAGCCACCGCCGGTGCGCGGCGAGCCGCCGGTTCCGCTCCCGGGTGCGCCGCCGGGCGGCATCCCGCCGCCCGCCATCGGCGCCCCGGCCTGCGGCGGAACGCCGGCCGCGGCGCCGTCCCCGCCGCGCGGCGACGGGACCGTGCCCGGATCGCCGGTGCGCGGAGCCGCCGGCGCGGTGCCGCTGGCGGAGGTGGTGCCGTCGGCCCGGGGAGGGGCGGCGGCGCTGCTCGGGGTTTCGGTGCCGGCGTGCGAGCCGGGCGCGTCGGACCGCGCGGCGGGCGAAGAGCCGGAGTGCGTGGGGGCCGGGCCGTTGTCGCCGCCACGGGCCGGGGACGGGCTGTTGTCGCTCGTGTGGGAGGGCGTGTTGTCGCCCGCGCGGGCCGGGGACGGGCTGTTGTCGCCCGCGTGTGAGGGCGCGTTGTCGCCTGCACGGGTCGGAGCGGGGCTGCTGTCTCCCGCGTGGGACGGCGTGTTGTCGGCGCCGCGGGTGGGTGAGGGGCTGCCGTCGCCTGTGTGGGAGGGCGTGTTGTCGCTGCCGCGGGTGGGTGAGGGGCTGCCGTCCCCGGCGTGGGACGGCGTGCCGTCGGCGCCGCGCGTCGGCGAGGGGCGGTTGTCTCCGGCGTGCGAGGGCGTGTCGTCGCCCGCGTGGGTGGGCGAGGGGCTGCTGTCGCCTGTGTGGGAGGGCGTGTTGTCGGCGCCGCGAGCAGGAGACGGGCTCGAATCACCCGCGTGGGATGGCGATCGAGTCGGCGACGGACTGCCATCTCCCGCGTGCGAGGGCGTGCCGTCGCTGCCGCGAGCAGGCGACGGGCTCGAGTCCCCGGTGTGGGCAGGCGAGCCGTCGCCCGAGCGCACCTCCGACGGGCCGCTCTCCGGCGAACCGTCACCGCTGTGCGCCGACGGGGAATCGTCCCCGGCGTGCGACGGTGAGCCGTCCGGCGACCGCGATCCGTCTCCGCTCGAACCGCGGCGGGATCCCGCATCGGGCGAGGAGTCGGTGTTCATCGGGTCGGAGCTCGGCGAATCCCCGTCCGCGTGGCCGGAATCGCCCGAGCCGTCCGGCGAACCGTCTCCGTCGCCGGCGTGCGAGCTTTCGCCGTCGCCACCGGAAGAACCCTCGCCGTGGGCGCGCGCGTGGACGCCGCCGGCCTCGCCCTTCGGGATCTTCCGGACGAAGCCGCCTTCCTTGACCTTCAGCCCGTCCAGTCCGCTGACCTTGCCCAGCACCTTCCCGAAGACCTTCGCGATCTTCTCGAAGATGTCCACCAGCTTCGACAGCAGCGGCGAAACCCGGCGAATGGAGTCGGTCAGCTTCTTGAGCAGCCCGGCGATCTTCTTGCCCCACTCGGCGATCGCGGCCGACGCCTGCGCCACCACCACCGGCGTGCCGAAGCCGAGGCTGAAGACCTCCTCCATCACCCACGAGATCAGCTTGCCGACCAGGTCGGCGATCAGCTGCCGCACGGTTTCCCGCACGAATGAGACGATCTGGCCCATGATCATCGTGACCGTGCTGATCGCACCGGCCACCGTCGCCGCGCCCGACAGGGCGTCACTGTGCTCGGCCGCGAACTTCCGGTACGCGTCCGCGCCCGCGCCGGTCCAGCCCGTCGTGCCGTTCTTGACCGCGTTGTCGAACTCCGTCTTGCGCTCGCCCAGCGCTTTCGAGACGTTGCCCCAAGTGTCCGCATAGGACTGGATCACCGGCGGGTTGCCCGCGAGGGAGTCCAGCATGTCCTTCAACGGCTGGATGTGCTCCATCAGGAACGACGCCACCGACGACATCAAGTACCCGAACGGGTCGATCGCCGCCCCGGCGATCTCGCCGGCCAGCGACAGCGTGCCGAGGCCGCCGGAAACCCAGTCGCCGTCCTTGATGCCGTTGAACGCGTCCATCGACGACTCGGCGATGCCGATGCCGCCGGCCCAGCCGTAGTCGCCGTTGCCCGCGGTGAACGCGCCCGGCCCGTCCGGGTCCTTCTTGGCGTCCGCGACGAGCGGGTTCCCCTCCGGCATCACGCACCGCCCGCGGACTTGTCCAGGTCGTCGGCGACACCCGTCTCGTACCGGTGGTAGGCCGCCGCGGCCTCGCGCACCTTGCCCGACACCGCCGTCATCGCCTGCACGGCGTCCTTGAGCGCGTCGATCCCGTACTGCTCCACCGGGTCGAGCAGCATCCGGAACGGCTGGCAGAGGATGCCGTACGCGTCGGTCGGCATGCTCACCTGGTTCGCCGCGTCGACGGCCTGCTGCAGCCCGTCACCGATGGCGTCGAGCTGCTGCGCGTGCGCCGTGAGGTCGGTGCTGAGTTCCACATCCGCCATCGGTTCCCCCTCAGGAAAGAATCGGTCCGCCGAAATCGTCTTCATCGTCGTTGTCCGCCGGACGCCGGCGCCGCGGCTGCTGCGGCGGGGCGGGTGGCGCGGGCGGGGGCGGGGTGCGCGGCGGCTCGTCCGTGTCCTCCGGCAGGAACCGGCGGACGCGGTCGGGCTCCGGGAACGCCGGCTCGGCCTCGGGTGGCGGCGCCGGGAACGTGCTCTGCGCCTCGCGGACGATCTCCACCGCGGCCTGGTCACCGGTGCCGGTGGTCTCGGTCATCGCCTGCTGCAACAACTCCGGGATCCGCGCCTGCGCTCGCTGCACCAGCTGCATGACCTGCGCCGACACCTCGGCCATCCGCTTCCCGGCCGCGGTTTCGGCGATGACGAGGTTCTTCAGCAGCCCGCGCGAATCGATCGTCACCTGGACCGTGCCGTCCTTCGACCGCTCGGTGACCGTCTGGCCCTGCATGCGATCGGCCAGCGCCTGGTACCGGGCGGCGTTCTCCTCGAGCCGCTTGGTCCAGTTGTCGATCATCGCGTCGCTGGCGTCGATGCTGTCCGGCATCCCGGCCCCTTCTCTCTGCGTCTCCACACTGACGGATCCCGGGTCCCGCCGGTTCCCGAAAACGCCGTGAAGGCCACCATAAGGAACTTAGAGTTCCTGATGGTGGCCTTCACGAAGTTTTACCCTAGAGGTTGCCGCGGCGCTCCTGTTCCCGCTCGATGGCCTCGAACAAGGCCTTGAAGTTGCCCTTGCCGAAGCCCAGCGAGCCGTGGCGCTCGATCAGCTCGTAGAAGACGGTCGGGCGGTCGCCGATCGGCTTGGTGAAGATCTGCAGCAGGTAGCCGTCCTCGTCGCGGTCGACCAGGATGCTGTGCTCCTTGAGCGTCTCGATCGGCACGCGGACGTTGCCGATCCGGGCGCGCAGCTCGGGGTCGTCGTAGTAGGAGTCCGGGGTGTCGAGGAACTCGACGCCGGCGGCGCGCATCGCCGTCACGGTGGCGATGATGTCGTTGGTGGCCAGCGCGATGTGCTGGCAGCCCGCGCCGCCGTAGAACTCGAGGTACTCGTCGATCTGCGACTTCTTCTTCGCGACCGCGGGCTCGTTCAGCGGGAACTTGACCCGGTGGTTGCCGTTCGAGACGACCTTGCTCATCAGCGCCGAGTACTCGGTCGCGATGTCGTCGCCGACGAACTCCGCCATGTTCACGAAGCCCATGACGCGGTGGTACCAGTCGACCCAGTAGTCCATCTTGCCGAGCTCGACGTTGCCGACGCAGTGGTCGACGGCCTGGAACAGCCGTTTCGGCGCGCTTTCCGGCCGCTTGATCGTGCTCTCGCGCGGCTCGTAGCCGGGCAGGTAGACGCCGGTGTAGCGCGACCGGTCGACCAGCGAGTGGCGGGTTTCGCCGTAGGTCGCGATGGCGGCGACGCGGACCGTGCCGTGCTCGTCGGAGACGTCGTGCGGCTCCTCGAGGACGGTCGCGCCCTGCGCGCGGGCGTGCTCGATGCACTTGTCGACGTCGGTGGTCTCCAGCGCCAGGTCGATGACGCCGTCGCCGTGGTTGCGGTGGTGGTCGAGCAGCGGCGAGTCCGGCTTCACGCCGCCGGTGATGACGAACCGGGCCGAGCCGGACTTCAGCACGTAGGACTTGCGCTCGTAGACGCCGGTCTCCGGACCGGAGTACGCGACGAGCTGCATCCCGAACGCGATCTGGTAGTACCAGGCGGTCTGGGTGGCGTTGCCGGCGATGAACACGACCGCGTCCATGGCCTTGACCGGGAACGGGTCGGTCGAGGCGTCGTGGTCGACGAGCCCGACCAGCTGACGCAGCTGGTCATAGCTGACGTCGTCGAGGGCACCCTGGGGTTCGGCAGTCTGGGTCATACCTCGAAGGATCGACCCAGCGAGGCAAGATGTGCAATGGTCCCAGTTTTTGCTGGACAATATGTTTCGTGGGTGCCGGGCGCCGGCGGTCATGGTGGACAACTTGCGCAGGGAGCGAGCAATGCCGGAGAACCTCGACGCACTGGACGCGCGGCTGCTGTTGCTGCTCACGGACTCGCCGCGCCTGGGCGTGCTGGAGTGCGCCCGCCGCCTGGGTGTCGCCCGTGGCACCGTCCAGGCCCGCCTCGACCGCCTGTCCGAGCGCGGCATCCTCGGCGGCTTCCCGCCGGAGCTCGACCTGGCGGCGATGGGTTACGGCCTGACGGCGTTCGCGGTGCTGGAGATCGCGCAGGGCCGCCGCACGGAGGTCGCCGAGGCCCTCGCCGCGATCGACGAGGTCTGCGAGGTCCACGCGACGACGGGCCAGGGCGACCTGTTCGTCCGCATGGTGGCCCGGGGCAACGACGACCTGCAGCGGGTGATCGACAAGGTGGTCGGCGTCCCGGACGTCCTGCGCACGTCGACGTCGATCGCGCTGTCGACCCCGGTCCCACCACGCGTCCGCCCCCTGCTCGAACGCACCGCCCGGTCGTGAGTGGTAATTCGGGTTAGAACCCGAATTACCACTCACGACAAGCCGCGGCAGACTGCTCGCTCAGCCTTCGTCGATGACGTGGGCCAGGTAGCGCTTGGCCGAGCGCTGGACGACGTCGAAGCCGTCGGTGCGCACGATCGCGTTCCACCAGGCGCCGTAGATCGCCTCGAAGCGGTACCCCGCGAGAAGCTCCGCCGCGCGACGGACCACGTGTGGCCGCTCCGGGATCAGGTTCGGGTAGCTGTACATGAAGCCCACGTGCGTCCGGTCCGGGATCACCTGCACGATGTCGCCGGACAGCAGGGCGCCCTGACCGCCTTCGCCATCCGGCCAGTGCAGCACCGTGCCGCCCGCGAAGTGCACTCCCAGGTTGATCAGGCGTAGATCAGGAGCGACGTCCAGGGTGGTCCCGGACCACAGCTTCACCGCCGGGTCGGGCCTGCCGATCCACTGCTGGTCGCCTTCGTGCAGGTAGATCGGCACGTCGAACGCGCGCGCCCATTCGACCATCGTCGTGTAGTAGTGCGGGTGGCTGATCGCGATGCCGGTGATCCCGCCCAGGTCGCGGACCTGCGCCACCAGCGCGTCGTCGAGGTAGGCCGCGCAGTCCCAGAGGAAGTTCCCCGAGCGCGCCTGCACCAGCAGCGCCCGCTGCCCGATCGCGAACCCCGGGTTCGAGCCGACGCCGACGATGCCGGGGCCCTGCTCCTCGATCCGCGGGGTGTAGGTGCCGCTCGAGCGGAGCGTGGCGAGGTTCGTCCACTGCTGCCCGGACTGCGGGACGTACTGGCGTTCGTCCTCGCAGACCGGGCAGTCGTCGCGGGCCACGGCGTACTGCATGCCGCACGCCTGGCAGATCGGTTCGGTGCTCACGGCTGATTCCTCCCAGAATGTGAATCCTGGGAGGACACGCTAGCCGCGACCTACTTGGCGTCGGTGTACGGAACCGCCTTGACGAGCGTCACCTTCTGGAGCTTGCCGTTGGGCAGCTCGTACTCGCGCGCCTCGCCCTCCTTGGCACCGAGCAGGGCCTTGCCCAGCGGTGACTCCGGGGAGTACACGTCGAGCTCGCCCTCGGCGCCCTCCTCGCGGGTGGCGAGCAGGAACTTCTCGTCCTCGTCGTCACCCTCGTACCGGACGGTGAGCACCTTGCCGGGGCCCGCGGTGCCGTCGTTCGCGGGTTTCTCGCCGACCTTGGCCGAGCGCAGCAGCTCCTGCAGGTGCCGGATGCGCGCTTCGGCCTGGCCCTGCTCTTCGCGAGCCGCGTGGTAACCCCCGTTTTCCTTGAGGTCACCTTCTTCGCGGCTGTCGTTGATGCGCGCGGCGATGACCGGCCGATTCTCGATCATTTCGTCGAGCTCGTGCTTGAGCCGGTCGTAGGCATCCTGGGTGAGCCAGGTCACCTTGGTGTCGCTCACGGTCACCATCTCCTCGTCGGGCCTGCCAGGCTTGCGTGTTCAAGCCGGCCCGCGCGGGCCTAGGTGCCCACGCGGCTGAGATAAAGGAAAAACACGGCCCGTCGCGGGCCGTGCTGAACGGTCAGAGTATCACGGCGCGAGAGGTCGACGCCCGTAATTTCCCCGCGCTCTGGGCGTTGAGCGCGTGGTTCACCCCGTTGGCCGCTATGGGGTTGACAGGTAGCGTGGTATGTCGTACGAGCAGCCGAAAACGTCGGCGGTCACCGGTTCCCCGATGCTCTTGATCGTCGTGCTCATCCTGTTGTACTTCGCGCCGGCGGGGATCAGGAGCTCTTTGCGGCCGCTCTCGGCGCCGGTCTTGTCGCGGGCCCGGACGACGCACACGCCCGGCCTGCTGTCGTCGTCCCGGGTCACGTTGATGGTGATTTCCATCGCGTTGCCCGGTTTTTCGCTGAACGCGATGCGCTCGGCGTCGATCGGCGCGGCACCGAGGTTGAGGTACGCGACCCAGGCGATCAGGCCGCTGACCAGCAGGGCGATGGCCAGGAAGAGCCAGCGTCGCCAGCGCCGGGACGTCTTCGCGCGTCCGGTGCCGTACCGGCCCTCGGGCAGCGCGGGCGCGCTGCCGCCGACGGCTGTTTCCGCCGGTCCGCCTGCCAACCCGGGCCTCCTGCTCGTTCTTGTCGTACCCGTGAGGACAATGGTGACGCGGGTACGCCTCGAGTATCCGCCCGCTGGGTGGGCGGCCCGCAGGTGGGTCGCGGAATAAGGGTAGAAGGGGAGTCGTTCGGAGCATGGTGGACGCCGACGAGCTGAGGAACACCGTCAACCCGCGCCTGCGCCTGATGGCCGTGCACGCGCACCCGGACGACGAGTCGAGCAAGGGTGCCGCCACGATGGCGCGCTACGCCGCCGAGGGTCACGAGGTGCTGGTCGTCACGTGCACCGGGGGTGAAGCCGGCAGCATCCTGAACCCGGCCATGGACCGGCCCGAGGTACTGGCCAACATGACCGAGATCCGCCGTGAGGAGATGGCCCGCGCGGCCAAGATCCTCGGCGTGAGCCAGCGCTGGCTCGGCTTCGTCGACTCCGGTCTGCCGGAGGGCGACCCGCTGCCGCCGGTGCCCGAGGGGTCGTTCGCCGTCGTGCCGCTGGAGGAGTCCACCGAGGCGCTGGTGCGCGTGATCCGCGAGTTCCGCCCGCACGTCATCACGACGTACGACGAGAACGGCGGCTACCCGCACCCCGACCACATCCGCACCCACGAGGTGTCGATGGCGGCGTGGGACGCGGCGCCGGACCCGAGCCGCTTCCCCGACGCCGGCGAGCCGTGGCAGCCGCTGAAGCTGTACTACGGGCACGGCTTCTCGCGCGCCCGGATGGTGCTGTTCGACGAGGCGCTGAAGAAGGCCGGGCTCGAGTCGCCGTACACCGAGTGGCTGGCGAACTGGGACCCGAACCGGGGCGATGTGATGGAGCGGGTGACGACCCGCGTCGAGTGCAGTGAATACTTCGAGGTGCGGGACGAGGCGCTCAAGGCGCACGCCACGCAGATCGACCCGACCAGCCGCTGGTTCGCCGTGCCGCGCGAGATGCAGCGCGAGGTCTGGCCGACCGAGGAGTACGAGCTGGTGAAGTCGCTGGTCGACAGCACGTTGCCGGAGGACGATCTGTTCGCCGGCATCGCCGGCGCCGAGGAGAAGGTGAACACATGAGTCTGACGCTGCCGGCCGGCGTGGCGCTTCCGGTGACCGCGTCGGCCCTGGTCCTGACGCAGCAGCCGGGCAACGGCGACAACGGCGGGCAGGGGGAGGACTTCGGCAAGTCCTCTCCGGTCGGCTTCCTGGTGCTGATCCTGTTCCTCATCGCGGTGGCCTTCCTGGTCCGCTCGATGACGAAGCACCTCAAGCGCGTCCCGGCCAGCTTCGACGACCCGCCGGCCGAAGAGGCGCCGGAGCAGCCCGAGGCCGCGGAGAAGGCCCAGCCGGAGGCGGCCGAGAAGCCCGTGAAGGACTCCCCGGCCACCAAGGCCGACTAGCTGTCCGAGGTCTCCGCGCGGAGGAGGCCGGGGTCCACGTCCGGAACCGCGAAGCGCGGGTTCGCGCCGGCCGCGACCACCCGCATCACGAAGCCGGCGGCTTCCTCGGCCTGCCGGGCGGCGGTGAGCCCGCCCGACACCGCGGTCCGCGCGCCGAGGTCACCGATCAGCGCGGCGGTCCGATTCAGGGCGGCGGTGTCGTCGCCGCAGATCGCGACCACCGGTGCCGACTCCCTCTCGCCGGTGAACGGCCAGGATGCGCCGGCGAACAGGTGCAGTGCCTTGACCACGTGGGCGCCGGCCGCGACGTCGGCGACCAGTTCGGCGGCCGACCCGGTCTCCGGGAGCAAGCGTCCGGTCGCGTAGTCCACGGCGTTGGTGCAGTCGATGACGGTCTTTCCCGACAGCTTCCCCTCCGGCCCGCCGACGAGCCTCAGTGCTTCCGCCAACCCGTCCCAGGCGATCGCCACCACGATGGCTTCGGCCTGGCCCGCGAGCCGGCCCGGGTCGACCGGCGTCGCGGCGGCACCGATCCGCTCCACGGCGGCCTTCGCCCGATCGGGGCTACGGCCGGTGACCGCGATCGAGTGCCCGGCGCTCGCCCACGCGCTTCCCAGTGCCACCGCAAGGTTCCCGGTCCCCAGCAGTCCGATCTTCACCATGGTCTCCTTCGTCTCGTGAGGTGTCACGACGACGCTAAGAAACCTGCTCCTACCAATCGGTAGGAGCGCGGGTGGGAGGCTGGGCAAGTGAACGAACAGGGCTGCGAGACCTTCGTCTCGGACTGCCACGTCCGAGCCGCGGTCGAACTCGTCAGGCACACGTGGGACCCGGTCGTCGTCTCCGCTCTGCGGATGGGACCGACCCGGCGCAGCGTCCTACTGGACCGCATCGCCGGGGTGAGCGACAAGGTGCTGACCGAGTCACTCCGGCGCCTGGCCTCGCGTGGCCTGGTCGCGCGGACGCCCCAGGAAGCGGGGCGCGACGCCGCCGTCTACGAACTCACGCCGCTGGGGGCGTCCTTCGCCAGGGGTCCCCTGGCGCACCTCGCCGAGTGGGCCGCCGAGAACCAGGGTGCCCTGTCCTCGACGGCCTGACCTGCCACAACCGGCTCACAGCCGCGGGTCAACCGGGTCCGACTCCAGCGCGAGCACCGCGAACACGCACTCGTGCACGCGCCACAGCGGCTCACCCCGTGCGACGCGCTCCAGGGCCTCCAGGCCCAGCGCGTACTCGCGCAGCGCCAGCATGCGCTTGCGGTTCAGCCCGCGCTTGCGCAACCGCTCCAGGTTCTCCGGCAGCGTGTAGTCCGGCCCGTAGATGATCCGCAGGTACTCGCGCCCGCGCACCTTCACCCCGGGCTGGACCAGCCCGCGCGTCCCGCGGGTCAGGTTCGCCGCCGGCTTGACGACCATGCCTTCGCCGCCGTCGGCCGTGAGCTCCTCCCACCACGAGACGCCCCGGGCGACCGACGCGTCGTCCAGCAGGTCCACCTCGAGCGTCCGGGTGCGCTGGAACCGCGGCCCGGTGAGCACGTCCAGCTGCGCGAGGTGCCACGCGTGCGGCCGGTCGTGGTACGCCTTCCCCTCGGACGCCAGCAGCTGGAACGGCGCCAGCCGGACGCCGTCCAGCCCGGACGTCGGCCAGCAGTAGCGCCGGTACGCCGTCCGGTAGGAGTCCACTGTGGAGGAACGCGAAGCCGTCCGTGCCAGCAGCTCGCCGACGTCGATGCCGCGCGCGGCCGCCGTCGTCAAAGCCGAGACCGCGGCCGGCAACACCGCCTGGGCGGCCGCGCCCACGGACGCGTACTGAGAAGAGATCAGCGAGCCCGCCTTCGCGCTCCACGGCAGCAACTCGGCGTCGAGCAGCAACCAGCCCGAGTCCAGCTCCTCGAACAGCCCGGCCGCCGCCGCGCGCACGTCGGCCAGTAGCGCGGCGTTCTGCGCGGCCGAGAAGAACGGACGCCCGGTCCGCGTGTACACCGCGCCGCCGCCGCGGATCCCGAAGCGGCGGTACGCCACCTCCTCGTCCCGGCAGACGAGCACGACGGCCCGTGAGCCCATGTGCTTCTCTTCGCACAGCACCGACTGCACGCCGGCGGCCCGGTATTCGGCGAACGCCTCCTCCGGGTACTCCAGGTAGTCCTCCCGCGACGACGTCGAGCACGGCGCCATCGTCGGCGGCAGGTACGCCAGCCACCGCGGGTCGATCGCGAACCGGCTCATCACCTCCAGCGCGGCCGCCGACTGCTCCGCCGAGACGCCGACCCGGCCGTGGTGCACCGTCTGCACGATCCGCTTCCCGGTGACGTCGGTCAGCTCCAGCACGGCCGGCTCGCGGCCGCCCAGCGGCCGCGAGGAATCCAGCGGGCGTGACGGCTCGTACCAGACGCGGTGCGCCTTCACCGAGACGACCTCGCGCTCCGGGTAGCGCAGCGCGGTCAGCTTCCCGCCGAACACCACGCCGGTGTCGAGGCACATGGTGTTGTTGACCCACTCCGGCTCCAGCGTCGGCGTGTGCCCGTACAGCACCATCGCCGTTCCGCGGTAGTCGTGGGCCCACGGCAGCCGCACCGGCAGGCCGTACTCGTCGGTCTCGCCGGTCGTGTCGCCGTAGAGCGCCATGCTGCGCACCCGCCCGGACGCACGCCCGTGGTACCGCTCCGGCAGCCCGGCGTGCGCGACGACGAGCTTCCCGCCGTCGAGGACGTAGTGCGCGATCAGCCCGTCGCAGAACTCGTGGACCTGACGGCGGAACTCCTCGGTCTCCGCGCCGAGCTGCTCCAGGGACTCGGCGAGCCCGTGCGCGACGTTGACCTTGCGCCCGTGCAGCGCGCGCACCAGCTTCTGCTCGTGGTTCCCGCACACGACCAGCGCGTTCCCGGACGACGCCATGCCCATCACGCGCCGCAGCACGCCCGGGGTGTCCGGGCCGCGGTCGACGAGGTCGCCGACGAACACGGCGGTCCGGCCGTCCGGGTGCACGCCGTCGGCGTACCCCAGCTCGGCGAGCAGCTCCTCGAGCTCGGCCGCGCAGCCGTGGACGTCGCCGATCACGTCGAACGGCCCGGTCAGCGCGCGCTTGTCGTTGCGCAGCGGCTCGACGGCGATCTCGGCTTCGGCGATTTCGGCTTCGGACCGCAGCACGTGCACACGCCGGAAACCCTCGCGCTCCAACGACTTCAGCGATCGTTGCAGCTCGCCGCGCTGCCGCCGGATCACGTGGTCGCCGAAGTCGCGGTCGGCCCGCGAGGCGTTGCGCGCGGCGCAGACGGCGACCGGCAGGTCCAGCACGATCGCCGTCGGCAGCACGTCGTGCTCCTTCGCGAGCTTCACCAGGCTCGCCCGCGAAGCGCGCTGGACGTTCGTCGCGTCGATGACGGTCGTCCGGCCGGCCGCGAGCCGCTTCGCCGCGACGTAGTGCAGCGCGTCGAAGGCGTCGGCCGAGGCCGACTGGTCGTTCTCGTCGTCGGCGACGAGCCCGCGGAAGAAGTCGCTGGAGAGCACCTGCGTCGGCGCGAAGTGCGTGCGCGCGAACGTCGACTTGCCGGAGCCGGAAGCGCCGACGAGCACGACGAGCGCCATGTCGGGGACGGTCAGCTTCACGCGGCCACCTCCTTTTGGGTGGTGAAGACCGCCAGTTGGGTCGGCGGTCCCGATTCCTGGTCCTCCGGTCCGATCGGCAGGTACCGGACGTCGTAGCCGCGCCGGGTCGCGACGCCGTCCGCCCAGGCGCGGAACTCGGCTCGCGTCCATTCGAACCGGTGGTCGGCGTGCCGGAAATGCCCCATCGGCAGGAATTCGAACAGCCGGTTGTACTCCGCGTTGGGCGTCGTGACGAGCACCGTGCGCGGCGCCGCGACCCCGAACACCGCGTGTTCCAGGGCCGGCAGCCGGTCGGAGTCGACGTGCTCGACGACCTCCATCAGCACGGCGGCGTCGAAGCCGGCCAGCGCCGCGTCGGCGTAGGTCAGCGCGGACTGCCGCAGCGTCACGCGGGTGCTGCCCTTCAGCCGCTTCTCCGCGATGTTCAGCGCACTGCTCGACACGTCGACACCGACGATCTCGGTGAACGACCGCTCCTTCTCGAGGACGCGCAACAGCGCGCCGGAGCCGCAGCCGAGGTCCAGCACGCGCCGGGCGCCCGCGGCCCGCAGCGCGGCGAGCACGCTGCCGTGGCGCTGCGACGCGAGGCTCTCCGGCCTATCTGTGACTTCCGTGACCAGCGCTTCGGCCTCCGCCGGGACGTCGTCCGCCTCGGCCAGCCGCGAAAGCGCGTACGTGACGACCGCGCGGCGCCGCTCCAGGTAGCGGTTCGTGATGAGCGTCCGCTCGGGGTGCCCGGCGAGCCAGCCGTCGCCGGCGCGCAGCAGCTTGTCCGCCTCGTCCTGGCCGACCCAGTAGTGCTTGTCGCCGTCGAGCGCCGGCAGCAGCACGTAGAGGTGCCGCAGCGCGTCGGCGACGCGCTGGGTGCCGGTGAGCCGCAAGTCGACATAGCGGCTTTCGCCCCACTGCGGGAACTGCGGGTCGAGCGGGATCGGCGTCGACGAAACGCGCCAGCCGAGCGGCTCGAACAGCTTGTGCACGACCTCGGCGCCACCGCGAGCGGACAGCGACGGCAGGTGGATCTCCAGGTCGAAAGGCTCGTCGACGAGTTCGGGCCGGGCGGCGCACCGGCCCGCCAGTGCCGTCGTGAACGCGGCCCGCAGCGCCACCGCGAGGTACGAACCGCCGGCGTAGGGCCGGTCGTTGACGTACTGGGTCAGCGACGTCCCGCCCCCGCGGACGAGCCCGACCGGATCGATCTCGACGAACAACGCGGCGGTGCAGCGGTCCGGCGCCGCCTCCGGGTAGAAGACGTGCGCGGTGCCGGCCGACAGCGCGACCGACTGCGCCTTCTCCGGATGCTTGTGGAGGAGAAAGCCCAGGTCGGTGGCCGGGTTCCGGGTGGTCGTGATGGTGAGCAACACTGGCACAGTGTGGCCGAGGAGCCGGTGACCGCGCGCCCGGTTTTCCCGGGTGCGACCCTGGGACCATGAACCGCCTCGCCAGCGCGACCAGCCCGTACCTGCTCCAGCACGCGGACAACCCGGTCGACTGGTGGCCCTGGGGACCCGACGCCCTCGCCGAGGCGAAGCGGCGGAACGTGCCGATCCTGCTTTCCGTCGGGTACGCCGCCTGCCACTGGTGCCACGTCATGGCGCACGAGTCGTTCGAGGACGCCGGGACCGCGGCCCTGATGAACGAAAACTTCGTCACCATCAAGGTCGACCGCGAGGAGCGGCCGGACATCGACGCGGTGTACATGGCCGCCACCCAGGCGATGACCGGCCAGGGTGGCTGGCCGATGACCTGCTTCCTGACGCCCGACGGCGAGCCGTTCCACTGCGGCACCTACTACCCGCCGTCGCCGCGGCCGGGCATGCCGTCGTTCCGGCAGCTCCTCGCCGCCGTCACCGAGGCGTGGCAGGAGCGGCCGGACGAGCTGCTTGACGGCGCCAAGCAGATCGTCGCGCACCTCGCCGAACAGACCGGGCCGCTCCAGGAGTCCGTCGTGGACGAAGCGGTGCTCGCCGGCGCCGTCGGGAAACTCCAGCAGGAAGCGGATCCGGTGAACGGCGGGTTCGGCCGCGCGCCGAAGTTCCCGCCGTCGATGGTCCTGGAGTTCCTGCTGCGCCACCACGAGCGCACCGGTTCCGCGGTGGCACTGTCTCTTGTGGACAAAACGGCCGAGGCGATGGCCCGCGGCGGCCTGTACGACCAGCTGGCCGGCGGCTTCGCGCGCTACTCCGTCGACGCCGAGTGGATCGTGCCCCACTTCGAGAAGATGTTGTACGACAACGCGTTGCTCCTGCGCTTCTACGCGCACCTCTGGCGGCGCACCGGCTCGGCGACGGCGTTGCGGGTCACCACCGGAACGGCGGAGTTCCTCTTCGAGAGCTTGCGGACGCCCGAGGGCGGCTTCGCGTCTTCGCTGGACGCGGACACCGAAGGCGTCGAAGGCTCGACGTACGTCTGGACGCCTTCGCAGTTGCGTGAGGTGGTCGGTGACGATTCCGCCGCTGAGCTGTTCGGCGTCACCGACGAGGGGACGTTCGAGGAAGGCGCGTCGACGTTGCGCCTGTTCGGCGACCTGCCGGAGCCGATGCGCGGCCGGCTCCTGGAGGCGCGCGCGAAGCGGCCGCAGCCAGGCCGCGACGACAAGGTGATCGCGTCGTGGAACGGCCTGGCGATCACGGCGCTGGCCGAGGCGGGTGCCGCCCTGGATCGTCCACAGTGGATCGAGTGGGCGGTGGGCGCGGCCGAGTTGCTGCTGCGGGTGCACGTCGTCGACGGACGGCTGCGGCGCAGCTCGCGCGACGGCGTCGTCGGCGAATCCGCCGGGGTGCTGGAGGACTACGCCTGCGCCGCCGACGGGTTCCTGGCGCTGCACCAGGCGACCGGCGACGCGAAGTGGCTCACCGAAGCGACCCGGCTGCTCGACCTGGCGCTGGCGCACTTCGCGTCCCCGGACGTCCCCGGCGCGTACTTCGACACGGCGGACGACGCCGAGACGCTGGTCCAGCGCCCGGCCGACCCGGGCGACAACGCGAGCCCGGCGGGGGCGTCCGCGCTGGCCGGGGCGCTGCTGACGGCGTCCGCGCTCGCGGGGTACGACAACGCGGCGCGGTACCGGGAGGCGGCCGAGCAGGCGCTGCGGCGGGTCGGGGTGCTGGCCGGGCGGGTACCGCGGTTCGCCGGGCACTGGCTGTCGGTGGCCGAAGCGCTGCAGGCCGGCCCGGTGCAGGTCGCGGTGGTGGGTTCCAGTCCGGATCTGCTGCGCGCGGCCGCGCGGGGCATCCACGGCGGCGGCATCGTGCTGGCCGGCGAGCCGGACGCGCCGGGTGTCCCGCTGCTGGCCGACCGTCCGCTGGTCGACGGCGCCCCGGCGGCGTACGTCTGCCGCGGGTACGTCTGCGACCGCCCGGTCACGTCCGCGGAGGAGCTCGCCGCCCAGCTCTGATCGCCCTGGGTGAACGCGGTGTCCGTTGCCTTGTTTTCGGCGTAACTTCGGTAGCGTTGTAATCATGTAATCCGGAGGTACGACATGGGACGCGGATGGCGCGGAAGCCGGGGCTGGCAGCAGGCCGAGGTACCGCCGGCGGACGACGCGGCGGCCTGGTTCGGCGGCCGCCTGCCCGACGGCTGGTTCACGGGCGCACCGGAGGTCACGGTCGACCGCGAAGAGATCATCGTGGTCGGCGAGCTCCCGGCGTTGACGGAGGAGTACCCGGACGACGCGGCCCGCGCGGCGGCCGAAGAGGGCCGGATCAGCCGGTACCGCGAGGAGACGCGCGACGAGCGCATCGAGATCGCCCGTCAAGCGGAGCACCGCTACCAGCGCAAGGTGGCTTGGGGTGCGCGCTTGGGTAGCACGACGGCGCTGTTCACGACGCACTCGGCCCCGGTGATGACGCGCCTGCGCCAGCCGGAACGCCTGGTGCTGGACACGCTGGTGGACGCGGGCGTGGCGCGGTCGCGCTCGGACGCACTGGCCTGGGCGGTGCGGTTGGTCGGCCAGCACGCGGACAGTTGGCTGGGTGAGCTGCGGGAGGCGATGACCAAGGTCGACGACCTGCGCGCAAAGGGCCCCGACCTGGCCTGACGCCCCCCCCCGTCAAAGTTCGTGAAGGCCACCTTCAGGAAGTACAAGTTCCTCAAGGTGGCCTTCACGAACTCGAGGACCGAGGGCGTGGGGTGCCGCCCCCTCGGTGGCACCCCACGGCTCCTCAGTCCGCGACCAGCACGGGCTTCCGGAACCCGGCTCCCATCTCTCGCTGCCGTCGCACGAACCACGCCCCGGGAGCGATTCCGGTTGCCCCGTGCTCCGGGTGAATCAGCCACGCCGGCGCCGTGTTCTGGAACGCCGCGATCGCCAGCCGCTCGGGATCGTTCAGCCACGTCGTCAGCCGGCACGTCCCGCGCTCCGCGACCAGCGTGTGCGGGTTGTTGCCCGCTTCGCCGCGGACCAGTTCGCGTCCTTCCTCGGGCAGCACCCACCAGTCGCGGCGGGAGGGCGCCGGGTCCAGCAACCCCAACGGCAGGACGATCAGGTCACCCTGGGCCTGGAGCCCGTCGATCACCGGCACGGTGACCTGGCGGTCCAGGTGGTCGAGGACGTCGAGTCCGGTCCGATCGAGCAGTTCGGCAAGAAACATGTGATCACCTCGGGAAAGTCAGGTCCGGCGCTGCAGGCCTGCGTACTGGGCCCCGGTGAGCCCGTACGACCAGCCGGCCGCGTCGAGGGGATGGTCGAATCCGGCGGGCACCCGCAGCCCGTAGCGACGGCGGGTGCCATCGCGTTCCACCGAGCCGTTCACCGCCAGCAGCAGCCGCGAAGGCGCGTGCCACTTCTGCGCCGGCAGGTCGTAAAGCTGCAGCTCACAACCCGGGTTGCCGGGATCGGGTGCCCGGCTCAGGATCCGCAACCCGGCCTGCTCGAGGTAGGCCGACCAACCGAGGTGCTCGACGGCGCAGCGGCGTACCTCGACGTTGAACTCGCGGTTGATCCGGTCCGCGGTGGGGTCTTCGATCACCCAAGACGGCACCCGCGTGCCGTGCCAGACGTGCACGGCCCAGCCGTCGGGGTAGACCACCGCGGGCCCGGTCGTGCCGTGGAGCCGGCGCTCGTCGTCGAGACGGAGGGCCAACGGCCGTTCGGCGACGACGCAAACGCCGTCACGCGGCCACCACCAGCCGCACGAGCGCACGAGGGTCGCCCACAGCTCCAGCTCCGGGTCTCCCGAGCCCGGCGTCACCCAGTAGGCGTCCTGCTGGCCGTACCAGTGCAGGCCGAGCGACTGCGGGATGGCCGCCCGGATCAACCCGGCGACGCCGTCCCGGATCGTCTGCTGCGCTTCGGGCTGGGTGTCGCGCTGACGCCGCAACGCGGCCGTCCGGTTCGCCAGGCGGGCTTCCAGCGGCATCGTGGAAAGCGCTTGCGACGGCGGCAACTGCGGTAGCCCGGCGTTCGGTGAGGGCACCCAGGTGAACCGCGGCGGTGGCTCGCCGAGCAGGGCGTAGAGCCGGCTGATGGCGTCTTCGGCCGCCGGGCGATCAGCGGGGGCCGTGCTGAAGGCGTGGTTCAGCCACGCGGAAATATCGGGAACTCGGCGGTCCGGCCGCCGGGAGGCGCTCAAAGCGCGAGGGCGCGCACGCCCTTTCGAATCGACATGCCCCGATCATGACAGCTTTTTCGCCGATCGCGCAAGCCTGGACCTGAACCCGCTTCCGCGCCTAGAGTTCGTCGTGCCCGCGGTCCGTACCGCGGTTCCGCCGTCGCACAGGTCTTTCCGTGAAGGAAGTGTCCATGGACGGCAGGTTCACCCGGCGGCAGCTGATCAAGGGCGGGCTCGCGGTGGCGGCGGTGCCGCTGCTCCCGGCCTTGCCCATCTCACCGGCCTCGGCGGCGCCCCGCATCGACGTTCCCGTGCTCCCGTGGCCGGCGGCGAACGACATCGTCGCGAACACGACGATTCCGGTGTTCCCGGACCGCAGTTTCCCGATCACCGGGTACGGCGCGAAGAACGACGGCAAAACCGACAACACCGCGGCCATCGCGAAGGCGATCGACGCCTGCGCCGCGGCCGGCGGCGGCCACGTGATCGTGCCCGGCGGCGGCAGCTTCCTCACCGGTGCCATCTACCTCAAGAGCAACGTCGATCTGCACCTCGAATCCGGTTCGGTGCTGAAGTTCAGCGGTGACGCGGCGAAGTTCCCGAATGTCCTGACGCGCTACGAAGGCATCGAATGCGTCAACCGGTCCCCGATGATCTACGCCTACCGGGAGAAGAACATCGGCCTCACCGGCAGTGGCACGCTCGACGCGGCGGCGACGTCGTCGTGGAACAAGGGCAGCGACCGGGCCTACCTGGAATCGCTGGTGGCCAAGGGAACCGCGCCGGAGAAGCGGGTGGTGCCGGGCTCGGGCCACACCATGCGCTCGGCGTTCGTCGAGCCGTACGCCTGCGAAAACGTGCTCATCCAGGACATCACCCTGAAGAACTCGATGTTCTGGCAGCTGCACCCGACGCTGTGCCGCAACGTCACGGTCGACGGCGTCAGCACCGACCCCAGCACCGCGCACAGCAACACCGACGGCTGTGACCCGGAGTCGTGCGACCACGTCGTCATCGCCAACTGCACCCTCGGCGCGCACGACGACAACATCGCCATCAAGGCCGGGCGTGACGCGGACGGGCGCAGGGTGAACGTCCCGTGCCAGAACCTCGTCGTGGTGAACTGCGTGATGAACGGCAACTGGGGCGCGATCACCTGCGGCAGCGAGCAGACCGGCGGGATCCGCAACGTCTACGCGTACAAGCTCACCGTGAAGGGGGACACGAAGTTCGCCCTGTACGTGAAGTCCAACACGCAGCGTGGCGGATTCTCCGAAAACATCAACCTCGACAGCGTTTCCGGCACCTTCGCGCGGAACTTCGTGTTCGTGACGTCCACCTACAACAGCCAGACCGGCAGCTACGTCCCGTCATTCGGGCCGTTCACGATCAGCAACTGTGCGAGCACGAAGATCGCCGGCAAGACGTTCGACGTGAGCGGGCTTTCGAACGCCCACGTGCACGGGTTCGCCGTGGCGAACTCCACGTTCAAAGGCGTGTCCGACACGTCGAACACGCTGAAGTACGTGGACAACGCGCAGTTCACGAACGTGACGGTCAACGGCAAGCCGATCTGAGCCTGCGGGATCGGCCAGGCTGCGGCAGGCTGACTACCAACGAGTAGGAAGCCTGCCGTTCGTCCTTTCCGGAGGTAGCCGTGGACGTCCCCGAAGTGCCCTCGAAGGTGGATCCGGACGCAGTGACCGCCGTCCTCGAC
Source organism: Amycolatopsis sp. lyj-109 (assembly GCF_046548995.1). Classification (NCBI taxonomy): domain Bacteria; kingdom Bacillati; phylum Actinomycetota; class Actinomycetes; order Pseudonocardiales; family Pseudonocardiaceae; genus Amycolatopsis; species Amycolatopsis sp. lyj-109. The sequence goes on along the minus strand of NZ_JAJPWR010000003.1, from coordinate 139,163 downwards.
GGTCGCTGGGCCGAGTTGCGCCGCGGGGTGCGGGCGCAGATGGCCGAGACGCGGTTCCGGGACCCGGTCGACCTCGGCATCGAGGCGCACCGCGCCCAGGTGCTCGACCAGCTGCGCGCGCTCGCCGAGACCGACCGCCCCGGCCTGGGCTTCGACCCGGCGTACGGCGGTGGTGGCGACGTCGGCGGCTCGGTGACGTCGTTCGAGATGCTCGGCTACGGCGACCTGTCGCTGATGGTGAAGGCCGGCGTCCAGTGGGGCCTGTTCGGCGGGGCCGTCCAGCTGCTCGGCACCGAGCGCCACCACGAGCGGTACCTGCGCGGGATCATGGACCTCGACGTGCTGGGCTGCTTCGCGATGACCGAGCACGGCCACGGTTCCGACGTCCAGCACCTGCGCACCACGGCGACCTTCGTGGACGGCGGGTTCGTCATCGACACGCCGGACGCCATGGCACGCAAGGAGTACATCGGCAACGCGGCCCGCGACGGCCGGCTGGCGGTGGTCTTCGCGCAGCTGATCACGGGCTCGGAGTCGCGGGGTGTGCACGCGTTCCTCGTGCCGATCCGCGACGACGACGGCGCGCCGATGCCCGGGGTGTCCATTGAGGACTGCGGCCCGAAGGCGGGCCTCAACGGCGTCGACAACGGACGGCTGGGCTTCGACGACGTCCGGGTCCCGCGCGAAGCCCTGCTGAACCGCTTCGGCGACGTCGCCGAAGACGGGACGTACTCGAGCCCGATCGAGAGCGACAGCCGCCGGTTCTTCACGATGCTGGGCACGCTGATCCGCGGCCGGGTGAGCGTCGCGGGCAGCGCGGGCAGCGCCACGAAGCGCGCGCTGGCCCTGGCGATCCGCTACGGCGAGTTCCGCCGCCAGTTCGCGAAGCCGGACGGCGACGAGGTCGTCGTCCTGGACTACCTGGCCCACCAGCGGAAACTCCTGCCGGCGCTGGCGAAGACGTACGCGCTGCACTTCGCCCAGGAAGAGCTGGTCTCGAAGCTGCACGACATCGACGCGTCGGCGCCGGAGGAGGAGCAGCGCGAGCTGGAGTCGCGCGCGGCCGGGTTGAAGGCGCTCACGACGTGGCACGCGACGGCGGCCATCCAGACCGCGCGCGAGGCGTGCGGCGGCGCGGGCTACCTGGCGGAGAACGTGCTGCCCGGGCTGAAGGCCGACACCGACGTCTTCACGACGTTCGAAGGCGACAACACGGTGCTGCTGCAGCTGGTCGCGAAGGGCCTGCTGACCAGCTACAAGCAGGATTTCGAGGACCTCTCGCCGCTGGCGACGGCCCGGTTCTTCACCGACCAGGTGGTCAACGCGTTCCTGGAGCGGACGTCCGTGCGCAAGGCGCTCGAGTCGCTCACCGAAGGGTCCGACTCGGAGGTCTTCTTCCGTCGCGAGTGGCAGCTGCGGCTGTTCGAGGACCGCGAGGACCACGTCGTGGAAGGCGTGGCGAAGCGCCTGCGCAAGGCCGCGTCCGACCCGTTCGGCGTGTTCAACGCGGCGCAGGACCACGTGCTGCGCGCGGGCCGCGTCCACGTCGAGCGCCTGGTGCTGGCGGCGTTCACGGCGGCGATCGAGCGTTGTTCGGATCCCGACGCCCGTTCGCTGCTGGAGCGCGTCTGCGACCTCTACGCGTTGTCGGCGATCGAAGACGATCTGGCCTGGTTCCTGGGCCACGGCCGCCTGACGGCGTCGCGCGCGAAGGCCGTCACCTCGGCGGTGAACCGGCTGTGCTCGGAGCTGCGCCCGCACGCGCGGACGCTGGTGGACGCGTTCGCGATCCCGGAGCAGTTCCTCGCGGCGCCGATGCTCACGTCCTGACGGCGCACCCCAGGGTGGTAACCCGGACGGGTGGCCGGTACCGGCCACCCGCCCGGGCGCCGTCACGACCGGCGGTGCTTGCGGTCGTCGTCGGTGACCTCGAACTGCTCCTTGCGGACCTTGCCGGACACGGTCTGCTCGTCGGTGACCGTCTCGGTCCGCAGCCGTGCCCGCTCGACCGGCACGGTTTCCTTGCGCACCACGGGTTTCTCGGCGTGCAGGACGACCTCCTGTTCGGCCTCGCCGATCTCCGCCGTGCCGTCGCCGCGGGTGATCGGCTCGCGTTCGACGCGCACCTCCTCGTGCCGCACCGGCACGGTGACCTGCTGTTCTTCGGTGACGACGTACTTGCGCAGCCGCACGTGCCCGGTCTTGACCTGCTCGGTGCCGACGTTCAGCCGTTCCTCGGAGCGCGTCATGGCCCGGTCTTCGCGCTTCCCGTCCATGGCGGCCTTGCCGCTGTCCCTGCCGCGGTCCGTGCCCCGGTCCATCCGCCCGTCCGGCGACGTACGCGGCACCGGCAGGCCGTAGTGCTGGTAGAGCTGCGTGCTCTCTTCGGGCGAGAGGTGCCCGTCGGCGTCGATGCGGGGCGCGTCGGAGACGCTGTCCTTGTCGACCTGGACGTGGACGCCGTCCTCGTCCGTGCGTGCGCCGGAGAGCGGGACGAAGCTTTCCTTCGTGCCGAACAGTCCGGTCTTGACGGTGATCCACTCGGGCTGGTGCGTCGCGTCGGCGAGGTAGACGTTGCCGACCTTCCCGAGCTTGTTGCCGTTCGGGTCGACCACGGCGCTGTCGATGAGTTCTTCGGGCTGCAGGGTCCTGGCCATCGCGGTCGTGCTCCTTCCACACGTCGATTCCTTGATGAAGCCCACCGTCGGCCCCGCCGGCGACCACGGCAACCGTCGTGGTGTACCCGTGGGTGACCCCTGAACGTGATCGTTTGAACCGTCTCCGGCGGGCCAGGTCCGGCGGCGTCCGCAGGTGGGGCGCGGTGCCGCCGGCGTGACCGGCCACGGCCGCGGGGACGCGAAGGTGTGGTCTGAATTCGGCGTGACCGGCGTCACTTCCGGCGCTGTCACAACGCTGTCGCCCGGGTCGTCAAGGGGGTGAAGCAGACGATGGAAGGGGAACGACATGGAAGCCCGGCTCAACATGTTCGAGAACGAGATCACCGGCAAGTTCGTCAAGCGCCTGATCGCGGCATCCCGCCCGGTCGAGGAGTCGTCGCTCCCGAGGGCGACGCAGGAGCTGGTGAAGATCCGCGCGAGCCAGATCAACGGCTGCGGCATGTGCCTCGACATGCACACGAAGGACGCGGCGGCCGAAGGCGAGACGGCGGTCCGCCTGGCAATGGTGGCGGCGTGGCGCGAAGCGGTGGTGTTCACCGAGCCGGAGCGCGCGGCCCTGGCGCTGACGGAGGAGGGCACCCGCCTGGCGGACGCGCACACCGGCGTCACCGACGAGACGTGGGCCGCGGTGCGCAAGCACTACGACGACGAGCAGATCGGCGCGCTGATCGCGCTGGTGGCCACGATCAACGCGTGGAACCGGCTGAACGTGATCGTCCGCAACCCGGCGGGCGAGTACCAGCCGGGGATGTTCGGCTGAGGAGGCCCTTCACCTGCCGTGCGGCGTCTGTCCAGCTTGGATGGTGACAACCGCACGGCGGTGGAACCCCTGACCGTTGCACAGGTCTGGGGCCACCGCCCGGCGTAAGCTGTTTGAGTGCCGGGACGGGTGATGTTGTCCAAGCCATCGAGTGATGTCGATAAAGGACTGACGCGGATCGCCCGATGACTTTTTCATGATGAAAAAGACGCTCTTCGCAGCCGCAGTCATCGGTGGCGCCATGCTCGCTGTTGCCGCCCCGGCTTCCGCCGGCGAGGGTCACCACCCGGGTGGCGGTGGCATCAGCATCGGCGACAACCTGTGCGCGGCTCCGTGGCAGTGGAACGGTCCCATCGAGGCGCTGCACGCGGGCCACGCGCCCTCGTACGCGGCGTGTAACAACAACTCCACCGGCGGCGGTCACGGTGGCATCAGCATCCTCAACAACGCGTGCCTGCTGCCCTGGCAGTGGAACGGTCCGCTGGAGCTGCTGACGGTCGACCACAACCCGTCGTACGTCGCCTGCAACGGCAACTCGGCGGGCTGACGAAAGAAGGAGTCCGTGGGTGGGTGGTTGAGTGTGCATCAGCCACCCGCGGTCCATCTTCGCGAAAAGCGCGGCCATTCACTCGATGTCGAGTGAATGGCCGCGCTTTTCGCGTTTTACTACGGGCGGGAATCAGGCGTACATGGCCAGCCAGATCGCGATGTAGTGCGAAACCGCGGCCAGCACCGTGCACGCGTGGAAGAACTCGTGGTACCCGAACGTCTCAGGCCAGTGATTCGGCCACTTCACCGCGTAGAACACCGCGCCCAGCGTGTAGAACAGCCCGCCCACGCACAGCAGCACCAGCGCGCCGGCCCCGGCGTGCGAAGCCAGCTCCGGGAACACGAACACCGCGACCCAGCCGAGCGCGATGTAGATCGGCACCCCGAGCCAGCGCGGCGCGTTCGGCCACAGCATCTTCAGCGCCACGCCGGCGATCGCCCCGCCCCAGACGATCGACAGGATCACGTAGCCCGTCGGCTTCGACATCGCCAGGAGCGTGAACGGCGTGTACGTCCCGGCGATGAACAGGAAGATCATCGAGTGGTCCGCGCGCTTCATCCACTTGTACGCGCGGGGGCTCCAGAACTTGCGGTGGTACAGCGCGCTCACGCCGAACAGGCCGAGCACCGTCAGGCCGTACACCGACGTCGCCAGTGCGGCGACCGGGGACACTGTGGACGCCGCCACGCTGATCAGGGTCGCCGCCGCGGCCAGGGCACCGAAGAACGTCCAGAAGTGGATGTGCCCGCGCAGCCGGGGGCGGAGGTCCACTACGGGCTCGGGTGGTTCCGTCTTCAGGCTCACACATCCAGGTTACGGCAGCGTAGGTTCTCCAGCAGTGCTCAAGTCACACGCCTCACATCGGGGTGCGTAGGCTGACTCGACGTGAGTGTTCGCTCGTTCTTGTCCGACGTCGTGTACAGCGCCTACGGCAGGCGCCTGATCCAGCAGGCCGCCGGGCGGCATCCCCGGCACATCGCCATCATGCTCGACGGCAACCGCCGGTGGGCCCGTGAAGCGGGCTTCACGGACGTTTCGGACGGGCACCGCGCCGGGGCGAAGAAGATCGCGGACTTCCTGAGCTGGTGCCAGGAGGCCGACGTCGAGGTCGTCACCATGTGGCTGCTGTCCACCGACAACCTCAACCGCGACCCGGACGAGCTCACGCCGCTGCTGAAGATCATCACCGACGTCACCGACGAGCTCGCCGCGCCCGGGACGCCGTGGCGGCTGCGGATCGTCGGCGCGCTCGACCTGCTCCCCGCCGACGTCGCGAAGCGGCTGAGCGAAGCCGCCGTCCGGAGCGAGGGGCGGAGCGGGATGGAGGTCAACATCGCGGTCGGCTACGGCGGGCGGCAGGAAATCGCCGACGCCGTACGCAAGCTGCTGCTGCAGCACGCCGACGAGGGAACTTCCATTCACGAGCTGGCGAAGATCCTCGACGTCGACCACATCTCCGAGCACCTCTACACGTCGGGCCAGCCGGACCCCGACCTCATCATCCGCACCTCCGGCGAGCAACGGCTTTCCGGCTTCCTGCTGTGGCAGTCCGCGCACTCCGAGTTCTGGTTCACCGAGGCGTACTGGCCCGCCTTCCGGCGGGTCGACTTCCTGCGTGCCATCCGCGACTACGCCTGGCGGCACCGCCGGTTCGGCTCCTAGACAACCCGCAAAGCCGCTGGTCATGCCGCCTCGGAGACACTCCGAGTTGATTTCGGACGACCGACGGTGAGGTGACGATCTGGCGAATCACCGTGTTGGCTCCCTGCGCGACGCCGGATTCGTGGGTACCTTCCGAGGTGAGGGCGCGCGTTCCGTGCGGGTCCTCGCGGGAGGCCCTGGTCGTGGCGGTGATCGAGGGGGCGGCTCAGCCGCCCACGAGACGCTCGAGGGGGCCGGCACCCGGCCCTCGTGGCCGCACCGCCTGACCAACCGGTCAGGAGGAGTGGTCCAGCCAGGGAGGTGCCCGGCCCAGCGAGTGCGGGCGTGAGGTGCACACGCCCTCGAGGGAGATGCCGTCGTGACTGCGCAGCGTTTGCCCCGTAAGGCCTCTGGCCACTCTTCGACCGGTGCCGTTCCTGGCCCGGAGAAAGCGCCCGAATCCCAGCAGCACATGTACGTGCTCGACACGTCGGTCCTCCTTTCGGACCCGTGGGCGGTCACTCGGTTCGCCGAGCACGCTGTCGTGCTTCCGCTGGTCGTCATCAGTGAACTGGAGGCCAAGCGCCACCACCCGGAGCTGGGCTGGTTCGCCCGGGAATCCCTGCGCATGCTCGACGACCTGCGCCGGCAGTACGGCAGGCTCGACGCGCCGCTCCCCATCGGGGACCACGGCGGCACGCTGCAGGTGGAGCTGAACCACTCGGACCCGTCGGTGCTCCCGTCCGGGTTCCGGACGGACTCCAACGACCACCGCATCCTCGCCTGCGCGCTCAACCTGGCGGCGGAGTTCCCGGCGGTCACGCTGGTGACGAAGGACATCCCGCTGCGGGTCAAAGCGGGTGCGGTCGGGTTGGAGGCCGACGAGTACCGCGCGCAGGAAGTGACGCCGTCGGGCTGGACCGGCATGGCGGACGTCGACGTCGAACAGGACGTGCTCGACACGCTGTTCGGCGGCGGCACCGTCGACCCGGTCGAGTACGGCATGGACGAGCTCGCCGAACTGCCCTGCCACACCGGGCTGCGGCTGCTCGCGGGCAGCTCCAGTGCGCTGGGACGGATCACGGCGGACAAGCGCATCCGGCTGGTCCGGGGCGACCGCGAGGCGTTCGGCCTGCACGGCCGCAGCGCCGAGCAGCGCGTCGCGCTCGACCTGCTGCTCGACTCCGACGTCGGGATCGTGTCGCTGGGCGGCCGGGCAGGCACCGGCAAGTCGGCGCTCGCGCTCTGCGCCGGCCTCGAGGCGGTGATGGAACGCCGTCAGCACCGCAAGGTCGTGGTGTTCCGGCCGGTCTACGCGGTCGGCGGTCAGGACCTCGGCTACCTGCCCGGGTCCGAGAGCGAGAAGATGCAGCCGTGGGCGCAGGCGGTGTTCGACACCCTCGGCGCGCTGGTCAGCCAGGAGGTCCTCGACGAGGTCTTCGACCGCGGCATGCTCGAGGTGCTTCCGCTGACGCACATCCGCGGCCGGTCGCTGCACGACACGTTCGTGATCGTCGACGAGGCGCAGTCATTGGAACGGAACGTCCTGCTCACGGTGCTTTCGCGGCTCGGCACGGCGTCGCGGGTGGTGCTCACGCACGACGTCGCCCAGCGTGACAACCTGCGCGTCGGACGGCACGACGGCGTCTCGGCGGTGATCGAGAAGCTCAAGGGCCACCCGCTGTTCGCGCACGTGACCCTCACCCGCTCCGAACGCTCACCGATCGCCGCCCTGGTCACCGAGATGCTGGAGGACCACGGCTGATCAGCCTGCCGCACTTGTCGTGAGTGGTAATTCGGGTTAGAACCCTAATTACCACTCACGACTGCGGCCACCAGCTGGGCAGTTCTTTCCGCCTTTGCCGGACATCCGGTGAAAAACCCGCTCGGCCGCTATGCCGTCGATCCCGGGCTGGGCATAGTTGGCCGGATGGGGCCGGAAAATCTTTCACGTCGTGAGCTTCTCGTCCGAAGTGGCGCAGCCGCCGCCGCACTGACCGTGGCCGGGGCGGGGGTCGCCGAGGCCGAACCGGACGTGCCGCCGGACGCCGGGCGAGACGGCGTGGTGCTGCGGGAGGGCACGAACATGTCCGCCGCGCTGTCCCCGGACAGCCGGTGGATCGCGGTCGACCTGGTCACCGGGATCTGGGTGCTGCCCGCCGCCGGCGGCCGCGCCCGGCGGCTCACCGACGACCTCCAGGACGCCACGCTCCCCAGCTGGTCGCCGGACGGCCGCCGGATCGCGTTCCAGTCGTACCGCGACGGCAACTTCCACCTCTATGTCATCGATGTCGCCGGTGGTACGCCCCGCAAGCTCACCAGCGGGCGGTTCGACCACCGGGAGCCCGTGTTCTCCCCGGACGGCACCAAGATCGTCTTCAGCGGCGACCGGGACGGCAGCTATGGCATCCACCTGCTGGACGTCGCCTCGGGAGCGATCACCGCGGTGGCCTCCACGGTCGACGAAGAGGCGTCGCCGCGGTGGTCGGCCGACGGCACGAAGATCGTCTTCACGGTGAACGACACCGCCATCGACGTCCTCACCCTGGCCACCGGCGCCCGCACGCGCCTGGTCACCGCGACCGGCGCCGACAAGCTCTACGGCCCCGCGTCGGGTCCCGGCGGGCAGCCCAGCTACCTGCGGCTGCGCGGCGCCGAAGCGGACCTCATGCTCGGCGACCGGCAGCTGACCAAGGGCGAGGACGTCTTCGGCTTCGCCGCGAACTGGTCCGGGGCCGCCGTGCTCTACACCGCCGACGGGCACCTCCGGTGGCGCGAGCAGTCCGGCGCCGTCAAGGACGTCCCGTTCGAAGCGGGCGTGTCCACGGCACCGCGCGACTACCGGCGGCGGGTCCGTGACCTGGACTCGGCCGCGCCGAAGCCGGTCCGGGGCATCGCCGGTCCGGTGGTGTCCAGGGACGGCAAGCGGATCGCGTTCCGGGCCCTCAACGCGATCTACGTCGTCGCGGCCGGCGGTGGCAGGCCGCAGCGGCTGATCGACGACGGCTACTTCACCTCCGACCCGGACTTCCACCCGGACGGGACGAAGCTGCTCTACACGAGCGACCGGCTCGGCACCGCCGACCTGTGGCTGCGCGACCTCGGCACCGGCGAGGACACCGTCCTCACCCGGCTGGCTGGCGCCCAGGTCGCGCCGCGGTGGTCGCCGGACGGCGGCCGGGTGGCCTACGCCGACCAGGACGGCGCCACGTGGATCTACGACGTGGCCTTGGACAGTGCCCAGCAGGTGACGCCGCCGCTGTTCATGCCGGGCCGTCCCACCTGGTCGCCCGACGGGTCGGTCCTCGCGCTCGCCGCGGTCAAGCCGTACTCGCGGCGGTACCGCGAAGGCACGAGCCAGATCCTCACGGTCGACCTGAAGACCCAGGAACTCCGCTACGCCGAACCGATGCCGTTCCGGTCGCTCGCCACCCGCGGCGACGACGGTCCACTGTGGTCACCCGACGGCCGGTACCTCGCGTTCACCGTCGAAAGCGTCGCCTGGATCGCCCCGGTCGACGGCGCCGGACGGCTGATCGGTGCGCCGCGGCAGGTCACCCACGAGGTCACCGATTCCTTGGCCTGGCAGGGAAACGACGCGCTCGTGTACCTGTCGAAGGGGCAGCTCAAGGCCCAGAAGATCACCGGCGGCGAGCCGCGCACGATCCGGCTCGACTTCACGTGGGCCCGCCCGCGCCCGCCGCGGCGGACCGTCATCCACGTCGGCGCGGCGTGGGACGGCGTCGCCCGGACACTGCGGCGGGACGTCGACATCGTCGTCGAAGGCGGCCGGATCGCCGACGTCCGGCCGCATCGGGACGCACCCGGCACCGTCGACGCGCACGACCTGACCGCCATGCCCGGGCTCGTCGACATCCACAACCACTGGCACCTGCGCGGCAGGCAGTGGGGTGACCGGCAGGGCAGGCTGTGGCTGTCCTACGGCATCACCACGACCCGCTCGCCCGGCGACCCGGTGTACCAGATGCTGGAGACGCGCGAGGCCCTGGAATCCGGAAACCGGGTCGGGCCAAGGTACTTCGGCACCGGGGAAGCCATCGACGGCTCCCGGATCTACTACAACTTCATGCGGCCGACGCTTTCGCCCGAGCAGCTGAACCTGGAGCTGTCCCGCGCGGTCGAGCTGGAATACGACATGATCAAGACGTACGTCCGGCTTCCGGTGGCCTCCCAGCAGGCGGTGGTCCGCGCCGCGCACCGGGCGGGTATCCCGCTGTCGTCGCACTACCTGTACCCGGCGGCGAACATCGGCATGGACGCGATGGAGCACACCGGGGCCACCAACCGGCTCGGATACTCGCACACGGTCAGCCGCATCGGCCGGTCGTACCAGGACGCGATCGCCCTGTTCGCCCGCTCGGGGATGTCGGTCACGCCGACGTTGTTCAACTCCAAGGCGTTGTACGCGGACGACAAGTCGCTCGTGACCGACGAGCGCACGGAGGTCCTTTTCCCGCCGTGGGAATACGCGCAGCTCAAGACCGCGGCGGAAGCCGCGGGCACCCCGGAGAACGCGTACGTTCGCCGGGTCCTCGCCGGGAACGTCGACATGGTGCTGCGGATCCACCGGGCAGGCGGGTTCGTGGTCACCGGCACGGACTCCCCGCTGGACAACGTGGCCGTCTCCACCCACCAGAACCTGCGCGCCATGGTCGCGTTCGGGTTCACGCCGTACGAGGCGCTCACCACCGCCACCCGCAACCCGGCGCGGTGGCTGGGGCTGGAGGACCGGGTCGGGGTGCTCAAGCGAGGTGCCTACGCCGATCTGTCACTCGTGTGTGGCAATCCGCTGCAGGACATCAAGGCGGCCGCCAACGTCCGCACCGTGGTGGTCGGCGGGGTGCTGCGGACGGTCGGCGAGTTGCTGGCGCCCTACCGGGGCCAGCCAGGCGCGCGGGCGGCCACCGAGGTGGCGCCCGCTGCCCGATCGGCCGAGAAGCAGCACTGGTGGCACGTTCCGGAGTGGTCGGAACACGTCTGCTGCGCGGGCTGAGGAGTCTGCCGCGGCTTGTCGTGAGTGGTAATTCGGGTTAGAACCCTAATTACCACTCACGACCGCGGTCACCAGCCGGAGGGGAGGGGGCGGCCTTCGGCGAAGCCGGCCGCCGACTGGACGCCCAGCAGCGCGCGCTCGTGGAACTCCTCCAGGGTGCGAGCGCCCGCGTAAGTGCAGGAAGAGCGCACGCCGGAGCCGATCGAGTCCAGCAGGTCCTCGACGCCCGGGCGCTGCGGGTCGAGGGACATCCGCGAAGTCGAGATGCCCTCCTCGAACAGCGCCTTGCGCGCGCGGTCGAACGTGTTGTCCGTCCGCGTCCGCGCGCCGACCGCGCGCTTCGACGCCATGCCGAACGACTCCTTGTAGGGCCGCCCCTGCTCGTCGAAGCGCAGGTCACCGGGAGATTCGTAGGTGCCGGCGAACCACGAGCCGACCATCGCCGCGGACGCGCCCGCGGCCAGCGCCAGCGCGACGTCGCGGGGGTGGCGGACCCCGCCGTCGGCCCAGACGTGCTTGCCCAGCTCGCGCGCGGCGGCCGCGCAGTCGGCGACCGCGGAGAACTGCGGGCGGCCCACGCCGGTCATCATCCGGGTCGTGCACATCGCACCCGGCCCGACGCCGACCTTGACGACGTCGGCGCCGGCCTGGATCAGGTCGCGCGTTCCCTCGGCGGTGACCACGTTCCCGGCGACCACCGGGACCTGTGGCGACACCGACCGGACGGCCTTCAGCGCGGCGATCATCTTCTCCTGGTGCCCGTGCGCGGTGTCGACGACCAGCACGTCGACGCCCGCGGCGAGCACGGCCTCGGCCTTCGCCGCGACGTCGCCGTTGACGCCGACCGCGGCGGCGACGCGCAGCTTGCCCGCGTCGTCGACGGCCGGGGTGTAGACCTCCGCGCGCAGCGCCCCGACGGCGGTCAGGACGCCCGCGAGCCGGCCGTCGGCGTCCAGGCCGAGCGCCAGGTGGGCGCCGTGGCCGTTCAGCAGCTCGAACACCTCACGCGCCGGCGTGGTCAGCGGGACCGCGACGGCCGGCGGCTGCGCGACGTCGGCGAGCCGCGCGAAGCGGTCCACGCCCGCGCAGGCCGCTTCGTCGACGATGCCGACCGGACGGCCTTCGCCGTCCACGACGACGACGGCGCCGTGTGCGCGTTTGTGGACCAGGTTGAGGGCGTCGGCGACCGCGTCGCCGCCGGTGAGCACCAGCGGCGTGTCCCAGACCGGGTGACGGCTCTTCACCCAGCCGACGATCTCGCCGACGGCGGAGCTGTCCACATCTTGGGGCAGCACCACCAGGCCACCGCGACGGGCGACGGTCTCGGCCATCCGGCGGCCGGCGACCGCGGTCATGTTCGCGACGACGATCGGGATGGTCGCGCCGGTGCCGTCCGCGGTGGAGAGGTCGACGTCGAAGCGGGACTCCACGTCCGAACGGTTCGGGAGCAGGAACACGTCGTCGTAGGTCAGGTCGTGGGCGGGCCGATGGCCGTCGAGGAAACGCACGAGTCCCCAGACTACCTGCCGAGCGCGTGGCAGGATCTCAGGGTATGAGCCGCCGCGACCGGGACGCCGAGGGACGGGCACGCAACGCACGGCCGCGTGACGGCCTCGGCCGCCCGCTGCCGTACGGCTCGGACGGCGTCGAGCGCCAGCCGGAAGGCATCGCCAGGACGCCCGCGCAAACGCTTGCGGAAGCCCAGCAGCTGCTCGACGACGGCAAGCCGTTCCACGCGCACGAGGTCTTCGAGGACGCCTGGAAGACCACCGACGGCCCCGACCGCGAGATCTGGCGCGGCCTCGCGCAGCTGGCGGTCGGGCTGACGCACGCGGCGCGCGGCAACAACGTCGGCGCGGTGTCCCTGCTGGAGCGCGGGGCGGCGAACATCGAGCCGTTCCGGGGCGAGCCACCGCACGGGATCGACGTCGCCGGGCTGCAGGAGTGGGCGCGAAGCCTGGCCGAAGAGGCCAAGGAGCGGGTGCGGGTGTCGCCGAGCGTGCCGCGGCTGACGTGCTGACGGCGGTGAGCGCCGCGGCCATCGCGGCGATCGCGTCGCTGGTCGGCGTGACGCTGGGCGCGCTGGTCGAGCCGCTGAAGCTCAACGCCGCGCGGCGGGCGAAGCAGCGACAGGAACGCGCAGACCGCTGCGGCAGGTTGATCGAGGCCGCCGCCCGGGCCCGGCAGCACCTCGTCAGCCTCAACGTCAACCACCGCCAAGGCGAAGCCGGCGCCGAGCGGGTCGCGGCCTACGAGGACGAGTACTACACCGTGCGGGCGGAGATGCGGTCCTTGCTCGGGCTCCTGGTCATGAGCGGGCCGGACGAACTGGTCGACGCGGCCAAGAACGTGCGGAAGAAGGACATGGACCTGCACCACGTCCGGCACGCGCCGGACGACGGGGGCGAGTTCACCCGGGCCGTGCTGCCGACGGTCGTCCGGGAGGCCGTGGTCGCCCTGGACCGTTCGATCGAGGAGTTCGCCCTCGTCGCCCGGAAGCACACCTCTTGAGAAGGGGGCACTTTCACGTGAAAGTGCCCCCTTCTCAAGGCTGGTCCCAGCCGTCCGATGCGGCCTTTTCGGCGCCGATCGTGGTGCCCTCGCCGTGTCCGGTGTGGACTTTGGTCGCGTCCGGGAGGGCGAACAGCTTCTCGCGGATCGAGTGCACGATCGTCGGGTAGTCCGAATAGGACCGGCCGGTGGCGCCGGGGCCGCCGTGGAACAGGGTGTCGCCGGTGAACAGGATGCCCAGTTCCGCCGCGTACAGGCAGACCGCGCCGGGTGCGTGGCCCGGCGTGTGGATGACGCGGAGCTCGGTGCCCGCGATGGTGATCGCCTGGCCGTCGGCCAGCTCGCCGTCCGGGGCGCGGTCCGGGTGCGTGAGGTCCCAGACGACCCGGTCGTCCGGGTGCAGCAGGATCGGCGCGCCGGTCGCGGCGGCGAGCTCCGGGGCGGCGTTGACGTGGTCGTTGTGCGCGTGGGTGCAGACGATCGCGGCCAGCTTCCGCTCGCCCACGACGTTTTCGATCGCCTTCGCGTCGTGCGCCGCGTCGATCACGATCACTTCCGCGTCGTCGCCCACGATCCACACGTTGTTGTCGACGTCCCAGCTGCCTCCGTCGAGCCGGAAAACGCCGGAGGTCACCAGGTTCTGCACGATCGCCGTCATGCGCCCGACCCTAGTGGTCATTCGACAGGTAGTTGACATACCAACGGTATGCTACTGTCGAGTCATCTTACTGTGAGTAAGTTCGAGAGGTGACGCGATGACCCGGGACCTCCTGGCCGAGCCGCTGAAGCTGCGGTGCGGCGCGGTGCTGCCGAACCGCCTGGTCAAGTCGGCGCTGAGCGAGCAGCTCGGCGACCGCCGCAACGCGCCCACCCGCGAGCTCGCCGAGCTGTACCGGACCTGGGCCCGCGGCGGCGCGGGCGCGCTGATCACCGGGAACGTCATGGTCGACCCGGCCGCGCTCGGCGAGCCGCGCAACGTGGCCGCGACGCCGGATCCGGCCGGCTACCGGCCGTGGGCCGCCGCGGTCGAGGGCACGGACACGCGGCTGTGGGTGCAGCTGAACCACCCCGGCCGGCAGAGCCCGCGGTACCTGTCGCGGGAGCCGGTGGCGCCCTCCGCCGTACCGTTCGGCAACCGGGGCATCCGGACCGCCTTCGCGGCGCCGCGCGCGTTGACCGGCGAAGAGATCGAAGCGATCATCGAACGCTTCGGCGTCGCGGCGCGCACGTTCGTCGAAGCGGGCTTCACGGGCGTCCAGATCCACGGCGCGCACGGCTACCTGGTCTCGCAGTTCCTGTCCCCGCTGACGAACCTGCGGACCGACGCCTGGGGCGGCGCCGCCGTCCGCCGCCGCCGGTTCCTGCTCGAGGTGGTCCGGCGGGTGCGCGCGGCGGTGGGGGGCGACGTGCCGGTGTCGGTCAAGCTCAACAGCGCGGACTTCCAGCGCGGCGGCTTCACCGAGGACGAGTCCCTGGAGGTCGTGCGCGAGCTCGGCGAGGCCGGGCTGGACCTGCTGGAAGTCTCCGGCGGGACGTACGAGAAGGCCGCGATGATGGGCTCCGGGCGCGCGAGCACCGAGGCGCGCGAGGCGTACTTCCTGGACTACGCGGCGAAAGCGCGTGAAGTCTCCGACGTCGCCCTGATGGTCACCGGCGGCTTCGCCACCCCGGGCGGGATGGAAGCAGCGCTGCGCTCGGGCGAGGTCGACGTGATCGGCCTAGGCCGACCGCTGATCGTCAACCCCGATCTGCCCGCCCGGCTGATCGACGGCGAGGACGTCCGCGCGGCGCGGCTGTGCCCGAAGACCGGCATCCGGCCGGCCGACAGCCTCCTGGAGATCCAGTGGCACACCCGGCAGATGCACCGGATCGCCGCCGGTAAGCCGGTCGACCGGCGCGGCGCGCTCCCGACCCTGGTGCAGGCCGGGCTCACCGACGGGCTCAACGCGTTCCGCCGCGTCCGCGGTTAGGCCGGTTCGAGCCGCGCGAACCGGCGGTCGTACAGGAACGCGCCCGCGGTGAGCGCGGTGAAGAAGAGCCCGATGAAGAGGCAGTTGAGCGTCACCAGGCCGTAGCCGAGCGCGCCCGCGTCGACGAACGGGTACGGGTAGAAGCCGGTCAGCGCGCCGCGCGGGAGCGTGAAGGCGAGCCACGTCAGCGGGTAGAGCAGCGACCACCAGACTGTGCGCCACGAGAGGGCTCCGCGCGGGCCGGCCAGGAGCCAGCCGAGCACGAACAGGATCGGCGTCACCTTGTGCAGCATCGTGTCCGCGAAGAACGCGAGGCCGTGCAGATCGTGCAAGCCGGCGAGGGCGACCTGGTAGACGATGCCGGTCACGATGATGCCGGCCAGCGCGTCGAGCCAGAGAACGGCGAACAGCCGGCCGCGGACCAGGCCCAGCGCGACCAGCGTCGAGACGAGCGTGACCAGCAGGTTCGAATCGATCGTGAAGAAGCAGAACAGATTCGCGACCTGTCCGCCGGGGTCGCTCGCGGTGAGGGCCACCTGGGTGACGAGGCCGGTCAGGGCGACCGCCGCGGTGACCCCGAACCAGGCTCGGGTGAACTTCTCGCTGCGCATCGCCGGAGCGTACCCGTGGGTAACTCCACAGTGGACCCCTCGAAGGTGTCGAGTTCCGGCGGCCAGGGGGCTGCCCAGCGCGTGGACAGCCCCGGGGGTGCGGTTACGTCGCGAGGAGCGAGTCCCGGAGCGCGACGAACGCCTCGTACTCCGCCTTCTGCTCGACCGGCAGCTGGTAGGCGACAGCCAGGAGCTTCGTCACGGACGGGATGATGCTCAGCCGGAACGTCCGGCCGTCGGTCGTCTTGATGACGAACCGGCCCTGCAGGTCGCGCTTCTTGACCGAAGCCCGGTTGGCGTCGTTGATCGTCAGCGGCGTGCCCGCCGTGACGGCGCCGTTCTTCTCCTCGAGCGGGACGAGGACGAGATCGGTCTGCCCCGGCTTGAAGCCCAGCGCGAAGTTGGCGACCGAGGTGGTCCGGAAGACCAGGTAGTTCTTCTGCCTGATTTCCGCGGCGTACACCTTGGTGTAGCTCGACCCGTCGGCGACGGCTCCGTCGAAGGCGGCGTGGATGGCTGCCTTCATCTGTTCCTTGCTGACCACTTGGGTTGCTCCTCCATGACCGCTCGGGAAGCGAGCGGGATCGGTGTGAAGGAGCGCACTCTAGGGATCGCCGCCACCGGGGCGTGTCGGCAAAATTCTCGTCAGTTCGAGCCGGGAGGCGGCGTCCGGCGGGCCGGACGTCGCCTCCGTGGGCGAGTTCGTCAGCGAAGCGCCTTCACCAAGGCCGGCACGAAGACCGACGCGTCGACCGTGCCCCAGCCGCTGGCGATGTCGAAGCCCTTCGCCGCGGTGAAGCCGACGACGCCGTCCTGGCTGTTGTCGCCTTCGGTGACGTCGACGATGCCCGCCTTCGCACCCGCCGGGCCCAGCTTTTCGTACAGCGCCGGGTTGATCTGGCCGAGCTTGCCGTGCTTGGCCTGCACCGCGAGCGCGAGGACGCCGGCGAACAGCGGCGCGGACTGCGACGTGCCGTGGACGCCTTCCATGCTGATGTCCGGGAACGAGCGCATCCTGCTGCCGGTGATCTTCTTGACGCCGTCCTGCCAGTTCGGCCGCGCATACGTCTTCGAGAGGCCCGCGCCTTCGGAGAAGCCGTTGTCGGCGACGTTCACGACGTCGTCCGGCTTGGTGCGGGCGCCCGTCGCGTCGAGGTGCAGCTGGGTGCCGCCGAGGGTGGTGACCCGCGGGTCGGACGCCGGCCAGCTCGCGACCCGGTACGGGTAGTTGCCCGGGCCGTAGAGGTACCCGCCGGTCGGGCCGTCGTCGCCGGAGGAGGCGACCATCGTGATCCCGGCCTTGCTCGCGCGGTCCAGCGCCGGGTCGAGCGTCTTGATCGAGTCGAACGACGGGAAGTTCTCTTCGGTCGTCCCGAAGCTCATCGAGATGACGTCGACCAGCTTGTGCTCGGTCAGGTAGTCGACCGCGTGCATCATCTCGGGCAGGCCGGTGAAGCCCTGCGTCTCGGCGACCGGCGTCGCCGCGACGATGATCTTCGCGTTCGGCGCCATGGCGTGCATCATCGTGACGTCGAGGTCGGTCTCGCCGCCCCAGCCCTGGCAGGTGGCGGTGTCAACGCCGGGGTCGGTGCAGGCGGGCACCGGCCCGGACGGCTGGAGGATCTCGACGTTCGCCGGCGGCAGGCCGTGGTTCTTCGAGTAGGTGTCGAGCACCTGCTTGACCTTGTCGTCGCCGAAGGACACCAGCGTCGCGACCGTGCTGCCCGCGCCGGTGATGCCGGCGTTCCACAGCTTCGTCGCGCTGTACGCGGTGCTTTCCTTCGGCAGTGACGCCATCGCCGCTTCCAGCTTGGCGACCCGCTTCGGCACGGTGTCCGCGCCGGCGAACGACTGCGCGGCCGCCGAGAAGTGGTGCTTCGACGGCTGGTGCCCGGCAGCCGGCGTGCTCGGCACGGGCGTGGCTCCGGCCGGCGCGGCGAAGGCTGTCGCGAGCAATGTCGTGCCGGCGAGCAACCCCGCTGCAGCGCGCAATCTCATGCTGTTCTCCCGTGACTGGTGGAAACTCCCTCAGCCACTCTGGCGAGAACGACGAGAAGGCAACATCGACTTTCGTCTTTCCTTTTAGGAGGAAAACACCGCCGAAGCGCGGAATGTCGTGATCGGCGCGCCCTCGTTCAGCTCCCTTCCGACCGGTCGCCGTGCAGCAGGCCGCGGACCGTGTCGATCGTGTCGGCGTCTCCCGCTTCCTTGTCCGGGCGGTACCGGACCACGCGGGCGAACCGCAGCGCGAGCCCACCCGGGTAGCGCGTCGAAACCTGCGCGCTGTCCAGCTCGATCTCCACCACGACCTCCGGCCGGACGTACACCGTCCAGTCGTCGCGGTGGGTCTCGATCTCCTGGAACGTCCTCGTCTGCCACGCCAGCAGCTCGTCGGTCATGCCCTTGAACGTCTTGCCCACCATGATCGGCGGACCGCCGTCCGGGTCCCGGGCGCCCAGGTGCAGGTTCGACAACGTGCCGGTGCGCCGGCCGTGGCCCCACTCCGCCGCCAGCACCACCAGGTCGATCGTGTGCACCGGCTTGACCTTCAGCCACGCCCGCCCGCGCCGCCCGGCCGCGTACGGCGAGGCCAGGTCCTTGACCATCACCCCTTCGTGGCCCGCTTCCATCGCCGCCTCCAGCACGGCGGCGGCGCGCGAAGTGCCCACCTCGCCGGGGATCACGTGTGCCCCGGCGACCTTGCGCAGCGCCGCGTTCCGCTCCGACAACGGCGCGTCCAGCAGGTCGACGCCGTCGAGGTGCAGGCAGTCGAAGAAGTACGGCCGCAGCAGCAGCGCCTTGACCTGTTCGTCGCGGGTGCTGCCGAACCGGCTCATGGTGTCCTGGAACGGCCGCGGCCGCCCGGCGTCGGTCAGGGCCAGTGTCTCGCCGTCGAGCACCACCGACTCGCACGGCAGCGCCCGCACGAGCTCGACCAGTTCCTGCACGCTCCCGGTGATTTCGCGCAGCGTCCGCGTCCAGACGTGCACTTCGTCACCCTGCCGGTGCACCTGGATCCGGGCACCGTCCATTTTGTACTCGACGATCGCCTCGGCGTGCTCGGCGATGGCTTCGTCCAGCGACTCCGCCGGCGACGCCAGCATCGGCTTGACCGGCGTGCCGAGGGTGAGCCGGAACTCCGCCAGGGCGGCCTGCCCACCGGTCAGCGCGGCGACGGCGGTGACGCCCAGCTTCCCGGACAACATGAACGCCCGCCGCACGTCCTCGGCCGGCACCTCGGCCGCGGCCGCGATGGCGTCGACCATCACGCCTTCCAGCGCGCCCTGCCGCAGCTCGCCGGTGACCAGCCGGAACAGGAACTGCTGCTCGTCGTCCGTCAGCCGGGTGAACAGCGCGCGCAGGACCTCCTGCCGCCGGGTGTTCGACCCCGTGCCCGCCGCCACGCCCGCGGCCGCCGTCAGCGCCGCGTCCACCTCGAGCACCGGGATCACCGGCTCCGGAGCGGGATCGGCACCAAGAGCGGCCAGGGTGCGCCAGCCCGCACCCAGCCTGTCCTGCGCCGTCTGCCCCGTCAGGTAGGCGACCACCGCGGGCAGCTCGGCGATCTCCGCCGCGCGCAGCACAGCGGCCAGGACGGCGATCTTCGCCTTCCTGGACCTGGTCGCCGCCAGCTCGGCGGACGCGTGGACCAACTCGCTCAGCAACACCCGGACATCATGACCCGGACCACCGACAATTTCAGGACGGCGGCACGTTTGCCCTGGTCAGCGGGGCTTCGGCGATCCAGCTGGCCAGCAGGCGGAGTGCGTGCTCGCTGTCCGATCCCGGCTCGGCGTGGTAGATCACCAGGCCCTGGTCCGGGTCGTCGGGCAGCCGCAGCGTCTCGTACCGCAGCCGCAGCTCGCCGACGACGGGGTTGCGCAGCACCTTCCACCCCTGCGCCTTCTCCCGCACCGCGTGCTCGGCCCACAGCGCGCGGAATTCGGCACTGGCCGCCGAAAGCTCCTCGACGAGCCGGGCGAACTCCGGGTCGCCCGGGTGCCGGCCGCCCTCCGCCCGCAGGTTCGCGACGACCTCGCGGGCGACGGTGTCCCACTCCGGGTAGAACTTCTTCGCCCGGTCGCCGGCGAAGGACAGCTTGGCGATGTTGCGCTCGTCGAGCCGGCCGAAGTCGAAGGCGACCGCGCCGCCGAGGGCGTTCCAGGCCAGCACCTCCAGGTAGCGGCCGAAGACGAACGCGGGTGCCTGGATGGCGTCCAGCAGCTGCTGCAGCTCGGGCCGGACCCGCTGCGGCGCGGGCTTCTCGCGGCTCTTCGGCCCGGCGAGGTTGTGCAGGTAGGACGCTTCACCGGGGTCGAGGCGCAGGGCACGGGCCAGTGCGTCGAGGATCGCGTCCGAGACGTTCTTCGCGCGGCCCTGTTCCAGCCGTGTGTAGTAGTCGACGCTGATCCCGGCCAGCTGCGCCAGTTCCTCGCGGCGCAGGCCCTTGACCCGCCGGTGGGTGACCCCGGGCGGCAGGCCCAGGTCGGCGGGGTCGAGGGCGGCGCGGCGTGCCTTGAGGAAGGCGCCGAGCTCGGCTGCGTCACTCATGCTTCGCGCGTCACTTCCCGCCGCGGGCCATGCGCAGCACGTCGAGAGCCTCGTCGAGCTGCTCCTCGGTGAGCTTTCCGTCCTGCACGTACCCGCGTTCGATGACGACTTCGCGGATCGTCTTCAGCTCCTTCAACGCCTGCTTCGCGACCGCTGCCGCCTCTTCGTAGCCGATGTACTTGTTCAGCGGCGTCACGATCGACGGCGAACCCTCGGCGTAGGTCCGCGTGCGTTCGGTGTTCACCGTGATGCCAGCGAACACCTTGTCCGCCAGCAATCGGGAAACGGCCGCGAGCAACCGCGCCGATTCGAGGACGTTCCGGGCGATCACCGGCAGGTTGACGTTCAGCTGGAAGTTGCCCGCCGCGCCGGCGAACGCGACCGCCGCGTCGTTGCCGATCACCTGCGCGACCACCTGCAGCGTCGCCTCCGGGATCACCGGGTTCACCTTGCCGGGCATGATCGACGAGCCCGGCTGCAGGTCCGGCAGCGCCAGCTCGGCCAGGCCGGTGCGCGGGCCGGATCCCAGCCAGCGCAGGTCGTTGGCGATCTTGTTGAGCGACACGGCGACCGTGCGCAGGTGCCCGGACGTCTCGACCACGCTGTCCTGCGTCGCCTGCGCCTCGAAGTGGTCGCGGGCCTCGGTCAGCGGCAGGCCGGTCACCGTGGCGAGTTCCGCCGCCACGCTGGAGCCGAAGCCGTCCGGGGCGTTCAGGCCCGACCCGACGGCCGTGCCGCCGATCGGCAGCTCGCCCAGCCGCGGCAGGCCCGACTTCAGCCGTTCGACGCCGAAGCGGACCTGCGACGCCCACGCGCCCGCCTCCTGGCCGAGCGTGATCGGCACGGCGTCCATCAGGTGCGTCCGGCCGGACTTGACCACGTCGGCCCACTCGGCGGCGCGGACCTCGATCGCGCCGGCCAGGTACTCCAGCGCCGGGATGACGTCCTTGAGGACGGCCTCGGTCGCGGCGACGTGGATGGTCGTCGGGAAGGTGTCGTTCGACGACTGCGACGCGTTGACGTGGTCGTTCGGGTGCACGTCCTTGCCGAGCGCGCGGGAGGCGAGCGTCGCGATGACCTCGTTCGCGTTCATGTTCGACGACGTGCCCGAGCCGGTCTGGAAGACGTCGATCGGGAAGTGCGCGTCGTGGGCTCCGGTGGCGACCTCGTCGGCGGCGGCCGCGATGGCGTCGGCGACGTCGGCGTCGAGCACCCCCAGCTTGAGGTTGACCCGCGCGGCGGCCGCCTTGAGCAGGCCGAGCGCGCGGATCTGGGCGCGCTCCAGGCCCCGGCCGGAGATGGGGAAGTTCTCCACGGCCCGCTGGGTCTGCGCGCGGTAGAGCGCGTCGGCCGGCACGCGGACCTCGCCCATGGTGTCGTGTTCGATCCGGTATTCCTGATCAGCCATGACACCGATTCTGGCCCTGATCGGCGGCCGGCGCGTGGTGGCGTTGCGCACCCCGTTCACCGGATGGTGTACGCGGCTGTACATCACCCCTACTCGTTGGTAGGTTACGGCGATCCGCGTGATCAGCTTCATGATTCAAAGGGGAGTCATGACCGTTCGCACCGCCGCGTTCGCCGCCGCGCTCGCACTGTCCCTCGCCGCCGCACCGGCCAGTCCGGCCGCCGCCTCGGCCGATTCCTTCTACTCCTACGACGGCAGTGCACCGCTGTCGTCGTACGCGCCCGGGACCGTCCTCAAGACCCGGACCCTGGACTACCACGTCGTCGGGCTCGCGACGCCGGTGCAGGCTGTCCAGTTGCTCTACCGGACCACCGACGCGCAGGGCCGTCCGGCCGCGAACGTCACCTCGGTCGTCCGCAGCATTACCGGCGACCCCACGAAAGCCGTGTCGTACCAGTCGGCCTACGACTCGCTCGACCCCGCGGACGCGCCGTCGCGGGCGATCGCCGGGGACGTCACCCTCGGCGGTCTCCTGCCCAACGGCGAGTCCCTGCTGCTCCTGCCGTCGCTCCTGCTGGGCTACAACGTCGTCGTGCCCGACACCGAAGGCCAGACCGCGAACTTCGCCGCCGGGCCCGAGTACGGCACCAACACCCTCGATTCGATCCGCGCCGTGACCGGCTCGGCCGCGACGGGGATGAGCAGGAGCACGAAGTTCGGGCTCCTCGGCTATTCGGGCGGCGCCATCGCGACCGGCTGGGCGGCCGCACTGGCGCCGGGCTACGCCCCGGACGTCAACGAAAACCTCGTCGGCTTCACTTAAGGCGGCGTGCTCGTCGACCCCGCGCACAACCTGAAGTACGTCGGCGGCAGCCCGGTCTGGTCCGGCGTCATCCCGATGGCGCTGATCGGCGTCGCGCGCGGCTACGGCATCGACTTGCGGCCGTACGCGAGCGAGTACGGGCTGAAGGTGCTCGACGAGCTGGAGCACGCGTCGATCATCACCGCCCTGGGCCGGTACCCGGGCCTGACGTGGCAGAAGATCGCGAAACCCGAGTACGCGAACCCGAACTCGGTGCCGCCGTTCGTCGCGGCGGTGAACAAGGTCAACATCGGGTCCGCGCCGACCCCGTCGGTCCCCGGGTTCATCGCACAGGGCAACGCCGGGTTCCTCGAAGGGACCACGCGCACCCTCCCGGGCATCGGCACCGGCGACGGCGTGATGGTGGCCGGCGACGTGCGGGCGCTCGCCCGCCAGTACTGCGCGACCGGCAACGGCTCGATCGAGTACACGCAGTACGACGCGCTCAGCCACGTCGGCGGCGCGGCGGCGTGGGCACCCTCGGCGATCGCCTGGCTGGCCGACCGGTTCGCCGGGAAGGCGGCGCCGTCGAGCTGCGGGCACATCCCGGCGGGCAACGCGCTCGACCCGGAACAGCCGGCCTGACCGCGGATGCTCGCGGAGGGCCGGGCGAACCGCGAGATCGCGGACAGGCTGGGCGCCCGCTCACGCACGGACGTGGCCCCCCCAAACGCGGCGAAGATTGCAGGTGAGCGGTCTGCCGCGGCTGGTCGTGAGTGGTAATTCGGGTTCTAACCCTATTTTTCACTCACGACCAGCCGCGGCAGGACTGTAAGCCGGCCCCTGGCCCGACTTCGCCGACAGCATCATGTGACGCACCCAATGCCACATTGGGGCGCTTGAGGCGGGGGAGCGTCGGCGGACCGCGGCCGTACCCGGCGGGCCCGCCCGCCGGGTACGGTGCCGCGATGCAGACCCGTCTCCCCAAAGGGCCGCACAGCCTCAGCCGGGAAGAGGTGGCGCAGGCCCAGCGCGCCCGGCTGGTCGAGGCGGTGCTGGCCAACGTCGGCGAACGCGGTTACGCGGCCACGACGGTCGGCCACGTCACGGCGTCCGCGGGGGTCTCCCGCACGTCGTTCTACGAGCAGTTCACCGGCAAGCAGGCCGCGTTCCTGGCCGCCTACCGGTCGGTGACCGGCGAGTTCCTCGACCAGGGCGTCGCCGTGGCGGCCGAGGCGCCGGCCCCGCTCGACGCCGTCACCGCGTGCGGCGACTTCGTCGTCGGCTACGTGCGCCGCCGTCCCGTGGTGGCCCGTGCGGTGCTCCTGGAGATCTACGCCCTCGGCGACGCGGGCCTCGAAGCGCGCGAAGAGATGCTGCGCGCGAGCGAAGCGGTGTTCGACCGGACTGCGGTCTGGCTGCGCACGACCGAGCCGGGATTGCCGCTCCCGCCGCCGTTCACGGCACGCACCGTCGTCGCCGCGACGATCGAGCTGCTCACCCAGGCCATCTGGCTTGCTACCGATGACGCCTACGCCCGCGCCCGCGAAGCCATCCGGCACACCTGGCTGCTCGGGCTGTACGGACACCGGAACATCCCCGCGCAATCCGGCTAGGATCGGCTGTGTTCTCGATCACCGCCATCCACCACTGGCTGGAGCGAGCATGACTGAAGTCCCTGGGGACTCCTACGACCTCGTGATCATCGGCGCGGGCCCGACGGGCCTGTTCGCCGCCTACTACGCCGGGTTCCGCGGCCTCTCGATGGCGGTGGTCGACTCGCTGCCCGAGCCCGGCGGCCAGGTGACCGCGATGTACCCGGAGAAGATGATCTACGACGTCGGCGGGTTCGCCGAGGTCCGCGGCCGCGATCTCGTCGACGGCCTGGTGAAGCAGGCCGCGCCGTTCAAGCCCAGGTACCTGCTGGGGCGCAAGGCCGAGAAGCTGGAAAGCGCCGGCGACGCCGTCGAGCTGACCCTCGACGGCGGCGAGACGCTGCGGGCCCGTGCCGTGCTGGTCACCGCGGGCATCGGCGAGTTCACCCCGCGCCCGCTGCCCGCCGGTGACGGCTGGCTCGGCCGCGGCATGGTCCACTTCGTCCCCTCGCTGCAGGTGCACGCGGGGCAGCACGTCGTGGTCGTCGGCGGCGGCGACTCGGCGTTCGACTGGATCCTCGCCCTGCACCCGGTCGCGGCGAGCGTGACGCTGGTGCACCGGCGCGCGAAGTTCCGCGCCGCCGAGTCGATCGTCCGGCAGGCGCGCGAGCTCGGCACCCGGATCATCACCGACGCGGAGGTCACGCGGTTCGTCGAGGCACCGGACGGCACGCTCGAAGCCGTCGACGTCTCGATCAAGGGCAGCGGTGACGAGCGGCTCCCGGCCAACGCCGTCGTCGCGGCGCTCGGGTTCACCGCCGACCTCGGCCCGATCGAAAGCTGGGGCCTGGAGATCCACCACCGCGCGATCGCGGTCGACTCGACGATGGCGACCGCGCGCGAACGCGTCTACGCCGCGGGCGACGTCGCCGCGTACCCGGGGAAGGTGAAGCTGATCGCGACCGGCTTCGGCGAAGCGGCCACGGCCGTCAACAACATCGCCGTCGCGCTCGACCCGGACGCGCACCTGTTTCCGGGCCACTCGAGCAACGCCGAGTAGGTCAGGCCTTCGTCTTCTCCGCGATCCACGGCGCGTAGGCGACGACGGAGGTGTAGATCGACGGCGCCGACGCGCATTCCGGCTCGTTGTTGCCCGGGCGGCTGGTGACGCCGACGAGCTGCCAGCGGTCGCCGTCTCGCACGATCTCCGGGCCACCGGAGTCGCCGAAGCACGCCCCGGACTTGCCGCCGGGGTTGTCGGTGCACAGCTCGGCCGTGCCGTCGAACACCGACGTGCATTTGGTGCCTTCGACGATCTGCGTGTCGAGTTGCTGCAGCGTCGCCGGGAGCTCGCCGCAGTTGACCTTCGGGCAAGTCTGGCCCCAGCCGAGGATCCGGGTCGCGGTGCCCGGCGACGCGGCCGTCGCGAGCTCGATCGGGGTCGCCGCGGCCGGCGCGGCCAGCCGCAGCAGCGCGATGTCGCCCGCCGGGCTCTGGGTGTTGAACGCCGGGTTCACCACGACCTGGGCGACCTGGGCGGTCTCGCCGCCCGAGCCGACGTCGTTCGTGCCCGCGCGCACCGAGATCGCGGCCGGGGCCTTGTCGAACGCGCAGTGCGCGGCCGTGACCACCCAGGTGGGCGCGATCAGCGCGCCGGCGCAGAACAGCTTGCCCGACGCGGAGTGCAGCGACACCGCGAACGGGTACGGCTGATCGGCGTTCGCGCCCCCGACGATCGCGGGGGCGGCCGCGGCGGTGCCCGGGACCAGGACGGACAGCAAGGCCAGCAGAACCAGCAGTCGCCGGGTCACGGATCTCCTTACGGCAGCGGGGGCACGACGTCGTCGTCGGGCGCGTCCAGGTGGCCGTCGAAGTTGACCGAGGAGTACGCCCGCAGCTTGTTCAGCCGGTGGTAGCCGTCGATCATTCTGACGGTCCCGGACTTGGACCGCATCACGATGGACTGCGTCGTCGCGCCGCCCTCGCGGTAGTGGACGCCGCGCAGCAGGTCGCCGTCGGTGACGCCGGTGGCGCAGAAGAAGACGTTGTCGCCGCGCACGAGGTCGTCGTTGAGCAGCACGCGGTCGAGGTCGTGCCCGGCGGCGAGGGCCTTCTCGCGCTCGGCGTCGTCCTTCGGCCACAGCCGGCCCTGCAGCTCGCCGCCGAGGCACTTCATCGCGCAGGCCGCGATGATGCCCTCGGGGGTGCCGCCGATGCCGATCAGCATGTCGACGCCGGTGGTCGGGCGGGCCGCGGCGATCGCGCCCGCGACGTCGCCGTCGGAGATGAACCGGATCCGCGCGCCGGCCTCGCGGACCTCCTTGATGATCTGCTCGTGCCGCGGGCGGTCGAGGATGCACACGGTGACGTCGCCGACGCTGCTGTGCTTGGCCTTGGCGACCCGGCGGATGTTCTCCGCGATCGGCGCGCCCAGCTCGACCTTGCCCGCCGCCTCCGGGCCGACGGCCAGCTTCTCCATGTAGAACACCGCGGACGGGTCGAACATCGCGCCGCGCTCGGCGACCGCGAGCACGGCGAGGGCGTTCGGCATGCCCTTGGCCATCAGCGTGGTGCCGTCGACCGGGTCGACCGCGACGTCGCAGTCCGGCCCGTCGCCGTTGCCCACCTCTTCGCCGTTGAACAGCATCGGGGCTTCGTCCTTCTCGCCCTCGCCGATCACCACGACCCCGCGCATCGACACCGTCGAGACGAGCTGGCGCATCGCGTCGACGGCCGCGCCGTCCCCGCCGATCTTGTCCCCGCGGCCGACCCAGCGGCCGGCGGCCATCGCGGCGGCTTCGGTGACCCGGACCAGCTCCATCGCGAGGTTGCGGTCGGGCGCTTCACGACGACTGTCTGCGGCGGGCATCTGGGCCTCCCGGATCGTGGAACTGGCGGGCGTTCAGTCTGTCAGATACCCGCCGTGATTCCAGATACCGTCGGCATGGCCTAGCTCACTGCGCGGAGTCGGCTTCTCCGTCTTCCACCGAGGCCAGCGCGGCTTCGATCCGCTCGCGCGCGCCTTCGAGGTGCCGCTCACAGACCTTCGCGAGCTTCTCGCCCTTCTCCCACAACGCGAGCGACTGCTCGAGGGACAGGCCACCGGCCTCGAGCTCGCGGACGACCTCGACGAGGCGGTCGCGAGCCTGCTCGTAGCCGAGTTCCTCGCTGGCTGTTTCACTCACGCTCGGTGTTCTCCGACCTTCCGGGCTGACGGGCTGGCGCTGTTCGCGCACACTACCGCGCTGGCCATCGCGTGGTCGTACCCGACGAACGCCAGTGCGAACTCCTGTCCGTCACCCTCCGCGATCGCCTCTTCGAGGTTTTCCTGTGCCCCGGCCACCCGCCGCCGGTGCCCCGCGCCTTCGGCGAACCACCAGCGCGAGCCGACCTGCATGGACGTCGCCTCGGACAGCCGGCGCAGCTGTGGCCCCAGGTCGCGGCGGGCGGCGGTGCCGCAGCCGGCGAGCAGGGCCGTCCAGCACTCGGCGGCAGCCAGGTCGGTGCGCATCGCCTGGTCCAGCAGCGGATGTGCGCCGAGCTTCCTGGCCGCGTCCACGGTGAGCGGGAGGAACGTCACCTTCACTCCTGCTCTCCTTCCGCCACCGCCTTGAGAGCGCCGTCACCCACGCGCACACGCAGCTGGGCACCGGCCTCGACTTCGGAGACGGAGCGGAGTACCTGGAGGTTGCCTTCGGCATCGACGAACTGCACCACCGCGTACCCGCGGGCCAGCGTCGCCGCCGGGCCGAGCGCGGTGAGCCGGGCCCGCGCGTTCGCGACCTCGGCCTGGTCCTTGGCGAGCAGGCTCAGCATGGCGCGGCGGGCGCGTTCGCGGTGGACGTCGACGTCGTCCTGCCGCCGCTGGACCGGGCCCAGCGGGTCGGCCAGCGCCGGGCGGCTCCGGATCTGGTTGAGCAGCCGCGCCTGGGTGTCGACCCAGCCGTGCAGCGCCCGGCGTCCACGATCGCGCATCTGCCGGACCCGCTCGGTCTCCTCACGCAGGTCCGGGACGATGCGCTTGCCGGCGTCGGTGGGGGTGGAACAGCGCAGGTCGGCGACGTAGTCGAGCAGCGGGGTGTCCGGTTCGTGCCCGATGGCGCTGACCACCGGTGTACCCGCGGCCGACACGGCGCGGCAGAGCGCCTCGTCGGAGAACGGCAGCAGGTCCTCGACGCTGCCGCCGCCGCGGGCGACGACGATGACGTCGATCTCGGGGTCGGCGTCGAAGATCCGCAGCGCGCGCATGACCTGCGGCACCGCTTGCGAGCCCTGCACGGCCGTGTTGAGCACCTTGATCCGGACGTGCGGCCACCGCCCCTGCGCATTGGCCAGGACGTCCCGCTCGGCCGCCGACGCCCGGCCGGTGATCAGCCCGACGCCCTTCGGCAGGAACGGGATGGGCCGCTTGCGCTGGGCCGAGAAGAGCCCTTCGGCGGTCAGGAGCTTCTTGAGGCGTTCGATCCGGGCCAGCAGCTCACCGACGCCGACGGCGCGGATCTGGTCGGCGCGCAGGCTGATCGTGCCGCGGCCGAAGAAGTACGACGGCTTCGCGTGCACGACGACGCTCGCACCCTCCCGCAGCGGCGGCTCCATCTCGCGGATCAGCCAGTTCGGGCAGGTGACGGACATCGAGACGTCCGCCGAAGGGTCACGCAGGGTCAGGAACGCCGTCTGCGTGTTCGGGCGCGAGCTGACCTGGGTGACCTGGCCCTCGACCCAGACGGCGCCGAGCCGGTGGATCCAGTCGCCGATCTTGCGCGCGACGGTCCGGACCGGCCACGGCGATTCCGCGGTGCTCGTGGGGGCTTGGGCGGACTCGGTGCTCACCGGCCTGCCGCGCCGCCGTCTTCGTCCTCGTCCTCGTTCGCCCGTTCCGCCTTGCGGGCGTTGGCGATCCGGCGGGACAGCATGCCGGTGAACGACGAGCGGTCGGCGTGGGCGCGTTCGTACTCGAGGATGGTCTCGAGCTGGTCGATCGAGAATTGGCGCAGCCGGGCCCGCAGCTGGGGGAGGGTGAGCTGGTCGTAGCCGGTCAGCCCGGCCGGTCCCTCGTACCCGGCGGCGCTGGTCCGGGGCGTCTCGCTCTTGGTCTTCTTGTCGACCTTGGGCGTGCCGGGCTTGGGCTTCTTCGGCGGCTCGGGTTCGGTGGCTTCGCTGTCGTGCTCGCCGTCGGCGTGGTCCTCGGCGAGCGCGCGTTCCTCGTCGGCCCACGGATCGCCGAGCTCGGCTTCGAGCTCGGCCGCCGACGGCACGCGGCCGTTGATCTCCGTGCGCGGCTCGGGCACTTCGGCGACCGGGGTGAGGTTCGGCCGCGCGGGCGGGACGTCGCCCAGCTCGGCGTCCTCGTCGAAGGTCGCCCAGCTCGGCGTGTCCTCGACCGGACGCAGGCTCGACAGGGCGTTGTCGCCCTTGATCGCCAGCTCGGTGACGTGCTGCTGCACCCGCATGGAGGCTTGCAGCACCTGGCTGACCACGGTCACCGGGAGCCCGGCCAGCTGCCGGGGAAGTTCGCGAACCCGCTCGGCGGTGGAGACGGCGAGGCCCGCGGCGACCCGGAGGGGGAGCGGGAAAGGCTTCATGGGTCCAGCCTGCCGCATGACTGCCCCTCCTGCCCAACCGGAAGGGTGCAGCGCGTGACGTCCGGCACAGCCCGGTCGAGGGACGAAGCTCACCCGAACGGGACTTCGAGGTCGTCTCGGGGCTGCCCGTACCCTGGGGGCATGAGTGCAGCGAGTCCCGGAATCGAGCCCGCGGGTACCCCCACGATCACCGGAACCGCCTCCGGCAAGCGGGTGCTGCTCGCCAAACCGCGTGGTTACTGCGCCGGCGTCGACCGCGCGGTGATCGCCGTCGAGAAGGCCCTCGAGGTCTACGGCGCCCCGGTGTACGTCCGCAAGGAGATCGTCCACAACCGGCACGTGGTCGACACGCTGCGCGAGCGCGGCGCGATCTTCGTCGACGAGACGTCCGAGGTGCCCGAGGGCGCGCTGGTGGTGTTCTCCGCCCACGGCGTCTCGCCGATGGTGCACGCGGAGGCGGCCGAGCGGAACCTGCGCACGATCGACGCGACCTGCCCCCTGGTGACGAAGGTGCACAAGGAGGTCAACCGGTTCGCGAACGAGGACTACGACATCCTGCTGATCGGCCACGAGGGTCACGAAGAGGTCGAGGGCACCGCCGGTGAGGCGCCGGACAAGGTCCAGCTGGTCGACCAGGCCGAGGACGTCGACAAGGTCGAGGTGCGCGACCCGTCGAAGGTGATCTGGCTGTCCCAGACGACGCTGTCGGTCGACGAGACGATGGAGCGCGTCGACCAGCTCCGCGAGCGCTTCCCGAACCTGCTGGACCCGCCGAGCGACGACATTTGCTACGCGACGACGAACCGCCAGGTCGCGGTCAAGGCGATGGCGGCCGAGTGCGACCTGGTGCTGGTGGTCGGGTCGACGAACTCGTCCAACTCGAAGCGCCTGGTCGAGGTGGCCCTGAAGGCGGGCGCCCGCGCGTCCTACCTGGTCGACTTCGCCCACGAGGTCGACGAAGCGTGGCTCTCCGGGGTGACGACGGTGGGCGTCACGTCGGGCGCGTCGGTCCCGGACGAGCTGGTCATGGACCTGCTGGCCTGGTTGGCCGAGCGCGGCTACGGCGACGTCGACGAGGTCACGACGGCGAACGAGAAGATCACCTTCGCACCGCCGAAGGAACTGCGAAAGGTCTGATGCCCCTCCAATCACGCGTGATGCCTCTCTGATCACGCGTGATGCCTGTTGGCGCACGGTCCGGCAAGCACGGTCTATCAAGAGAAACGGCGGTCACCTCACGAGAGGTGACCGCCGTTTCGTCAGCGCTCTTCTTCGTCCCAGGGACGGCTCCGCCGCGGTGGAGCGTTCCGTTCACCGGACGGGCGACGGGGTGGCGGAGTGTCACGGCCGTCCTCGGGCGGACGCGGACGTCGCCGCGGAGCGTCCCCGCGCGGCTCGCGCCGGCGTGGGTCGCCCTCTTCCGGACGCGGCGTGCGCCGGGCGGCCGGCGGCGGCTTGCGCGTGCCACGGGTGCCCGGGTCGCGTTCGGCGGGAGCGCCGGCGCGGGGAGCACGGCGTTCGACGTCCGCCGGAGGACGCGGACGTCGCGGCGGTTCGCCTTCCCGGCCGCGTCGCGCGCCGGGCGGGAGCGGGTTCTGCCCGGTCCGGTTCGCACCGGCCGGCCGCGGCCGCGCACCGGCCCGCTTGTCGTCGTCTTCGTCCGCCTTGGCCTTTTGGCCCTTTTTCGGGGCGTCCGGGTCGCGTTCGCGGACGATGCGGACGATGCCGATCAGCAGCGTGATACCGGTGGTGATGGCCATGATGGGGAAGCCGTTGATCAGCGGGGTGCCGATGTTCAGCGCCTTCGACAGCA
Organism: Amycolatopsis sp. lyj-109; assembly: GCF_046548995.1. Classification (NCBI taxonomy): domain Bacteria; kingdom Bacillati; phylum Actinomycetota; class Actinomycetes; order Pseudonocardiales; family Pseudonocardiaceae; genus Amycolatopsis; species Amycolatopsis sp. lyj-109. The sequence continues at coordinate 107,677 of NZ_JAJPWR010000003.1, read as the reverse complement.
TGTCGTCGCCCTGCGAGCCGGACGTCAGCAGGATCACGCCGGGCACGGTCACGGCCAGCACCAGCGGCGGCATCACCATGGGCCCGAACAGGCCGCGGCGCCGCACCGCGCAGACCGCGATCACGGCCCCGGCGATGTAGCAGACGGTGAAGACCAGCGGGATGCTGCCCTGACTGGGCTTGCCCAGGAGGGCGCCAACGATCGCCAAGCCGAGGCCGACCAGGACCGCCGCCCACCAGGGCAGTCCGCGCCTCGAACCGACGACAGGACGCTCATCCCACGCAACGGGGACGTCGTCGGCATCTGGATCGCTCTGGCGATCGCGAATCGCGGTCACAGGGCAACACCGTATCTCGTGGTTGTGAAGATCTTGCCAGCACTGCCGCCGACGTGGGCCGACAGCCACCCACGAGGGTGTTCCGGTGGCGCCGGGTAGCGCTGGTGAGCGAGCCGGCGGCCCGCTGAGGCAAGAGTGCCTTGGGTGGGGCGTCAAGGCCAACCCGCGGTTGGTCGGGTGCTTGCGCCGGACCGCGGCGAGTGCACCTGCCACGGGGGCGCGGTGCGGCTGGGTGCGCGGCTTCGACCGGTTGTTTTAGCTGGTCAGGCGGCTCGGCTCGGCGACCGGTGGCCTTCGAGGGCTCGCTGGCTCGCGGACGCGTTCGGCTCGTCCGGTCGTGACCGGGTCGCCACGGTCACGGCGGCTCACCGCCAGTGCCCGTGTGCCTGGAGGGGTGTCCCGAATGACTCATTCGCGACGTCAGAGGTCCCGAATGACTCATTCGCGACCTTCCACAGCGCTGCCGCATCCGGCTGACAAGGGCGGCGCGACTGCTCAGGCGACGCCTCCGGAACCCGTCGACCCCGGGGAACCCGGCCCGCTCAGCTTGCTGCCAGCTCGTCTCCCTTCCGCACCGCCGGGACGGCCGCCGGGCTGCCCGATGCCTCGGTCAGCGGCGCCACCGTCGACCGGAACGTCTCCAACGCCTCCAGCTCCCGCCGTCGCGCCGACAGGAACCGCTGCAAGTGCGTGCTCGACAGGTTCAACGCCTCCACCGCGCCACCCGCCGCCCGGTGGGCCGCCGCCGCTCCGGCTCGGACCTGCTCCACGTCCGCCTCCAGCGTCCGGTCACTCGCCGCGAACAGGGCCGCCGAAGCCAGCACGCCGAACCCCGTCGGGCCGCACATGAACACCCGGCGATCGATCAGCCAGCGCAGCAGCTCCGGGTCGGTGTCCAGTGCCGCGACCACCGCCGCGTCGGACGGGACGAACATGATCGTTCCGTAGATCGCGTCCGCCCAGCGTTGATAACCCTTGCCCGCCAGCTCGGCCGCCCGGGACCGGATCTGGCGCACGTGTGCGCGCAATGCGTCCAGCCGCTCGTCCGGGTCGTCCGTCTCCACCGCCTCGGACCACGTCGCCATGCTTGCCTTCGCGTCCACCGGGACCGTCCGGTCGCCGCCCACGCGCAGCACCATGTCCGGCTTGGCCGCGCCGCCGCCGGCCAGATCCGTCTGCAGGGTGAAGTGCAGGTCCTCGCGCAGGCCCAGCGCCCGGGCCGTCTCGACCAGGACCTGCTCGCCCAGCTCGCCGCGGCCGCTGATCGAGGCGAACGCCACCTCGTAGCGCCGCAGTGCCAGCTGCTGCTGGTCCGCCTTGGCCCGCTCGGCCGCCACCAGCCGGGCCGCCGCGTCCGCCCGGCGCATCCCGTCCTGGTACAGCCGCCACAGCAGCACGACGGCGAACAGCAGCAGGACCGCGAGCACGATCGCCGCGGTGGTCAGCACTGTCGCCACTTCGCCTCCTCCGTCCCGAGCTCCGAACCTCCGGGCTTGCGAGCTCGCAGACATCATGGCGGACCCCACCGACAAAAAACGCACCCGACCCGTCGCTCTGGGTAGCTGACCTGCGAACACATCGATTCCGCGCAGGGCGTGTCCGATCTTGCCCGCTCGTGTTAGTACACACGTTCGAGTGAGCGGGCGGCGTGCCTGCGCGATTTCGTCGGAGCCGGGTCGTACCGTTGGCCCCCGTGAGATTCCTGCACACCTCCGACTGGCACATCGGCCGCACGTTCCACGGTGCCGATCTGCTCGCGGAACAGGAAGCGGTGCTCGGGCACCTCGCCGACCTCGTGGCCGGCGAGGCGATCGACGCCGTCCTGGTGGCAGGCGACATCTACGACCGTGCGGTCCCCTCCGCCGAGGCCGTGCGGGTGGCCACCGCGGCCGTCGCCCGGATCCGCGCGGCCGGTGCGCAACTCGTCGTCACGCCCGGAAACCACGACTCGGCGCCCCGCCTCGGCGCCTTCGCGGAGTTCGCCGCGGCCGGCGGCCTTCACCTGCGCACCACCGTCGCCGGGCTGGCCGAACCGGTGCTGCTCGAAGACACCGACGGCCCGGTCGCCGTCTACGGCATCCCTTACCTGGAACCGGAACCGGCACGCCACGCCCTCGGCGTACCCGACGCGCGCGGCCACACGGGCGTGCTCACCGAGGCCATGCGCCGCATCCGCGCGGACCTCGAGGCCCGGCCCGGCGTCCGCTCGGTCGTGCTCGCGCACGCGTTCGTCACCGGCGGCGAACCCACCGACTCCGAGCGGACGATCGCGGTCGGCGGCGTCGAGCAGGTGCCCGGCTCGGTCTTCGACGGCGTCGACTACGTGGCGCTCGGCCACCTCCACGGCCCGCAGACGCTCGCCGAGCACCTGCGGTACTCCGGCAGTCCGCTGGCGTATTCGTTTTCCGAAGCGCGCCAACGCAAATCCGTCTGGCTGGTCGACGTCGACCGGCGCGGCCTCGCCGAGGTCCGGCGCCACGAACTGCCGGTGCCGAGAGCGCTTGCCACGCTCACCGGCGAAATCGAAGACCTTCTGCTGGACCCGGCGCACGACAGCTACCTCGACCACTTCCTGTCGGTCACGGTCACCGACCGGGTCCGCCCGGTCGACGCGATGCGGCGGCTGCGCGAGCGGTTCCCGTACGCGGTGCACCTGGAATGGGAACCTGCGGGCGGGCACGCCGGCGCCCCGCTGCGCTACTCCGACGCCGTCCGCGGCCGGTCCGACATCGAGGTCTCGCGCAGCTTCCTCGACGACTGCCGCGGCGCCCCGCCGACCGAGCGCGAAGAGCAGCTCCTGTTCCAAGCCTTGGAAGCGGCCGACCGGGGGGCCCTCGCGAAATGAGGCTGCACAGGCTGGAGGTCGAAGCCTTCGGGCCGTACTGCGCACGCGAAGTGGTCGACTTCGACGTGCTCGGCGCCGACGGTCTCTTCCTCCTGCACGGCGAAACCGGCGCGGGCAAGACGACGCTGCTCGACGCGATCGCGTTCGCGTTGTTCGGCGTGGTCCCCGGCGCCCGCAACGAGGCCAAGCGGCTGCGGTGCGACCTCGCCGAACGCGACCAGGTCACCGAGGTCGCGCTGGAGCTCACCGTGCAGGGGCACCGGCTGAAGATCGTGCGCAACCCCGAGTACCAGCGCCCGAAGCGGCGCGGCGAGGGCACGACCACCCAGCAGGCGCGGGTGTCGCTGAGCTGGATCGGCACCGCACCCGGCGGGCTCGCGCCGGAGGGCCTGATCCGGATCGAAGAGGTCGCGCGCACCGTCGAGCGGCTGCTCGGGATGACCGCGGCCCAGTTCTTCCAGGTGGTGCTGCTGCCCCAGGGCGAGTTCGCCCGCTTCCTGCGTTCGGACACCGCCGAGCGCGAGAAGCTCCTCGAGCGGCTGTTCGGCACCGAGCGCTTCGCCGACGTCGAACGCTGGTTCGCCGACCTGCGCGCCGAGCGTGGCCGCGAGCTGGAAGTGCGGCAGCGGGATGTGCGGGAGCTGCTGGCCCGGTACGCGCAGGAGGCCCAGCAGGACCCGCCCGAGACGGACGTGGCCGAGTGGGTCGGCGCGGTGCTCGCCGAGTCGGGAGCACGCGTCGCTCAGGTCACGGCCGAGGAGGAACAGTCCCGGTCGGCCGCCCGCCGGGCGGATGTCCACCTGCAGGAAGAACGCGCGGGCGCGGAGAAGATCCGCCGGGTCCGCAACGCGCACCTGCGGCTCCTCGAAATCACCGAGCAGGCGCCGCAGCGGGCCGAGTGGGCGCAGGAGGTCGCGGCCGCGCGGCGGGCGGCGGGCGTCGCCGTGGAGGCCGACTTGCTGGATCGGCGGGCCGCCGAACTGGCCGAAGCCGAGCAGGCGGAAAAGGTCCGCGGGGCCCGGCTGCGGGAGTCGGGCACGCGGGCGACCGGCGATCTGAAGGCGCGCGCGGCCACCGCGCGCGAAGAGGCCGGCGCGGTCGCGGAGCTGGTCGCCGAGGCCGAGCAGCAAGAGCTGGACGTCATGCGGCGCGACGACCGGAAGCTGGCCGCCGTCACGGCCCGCCGGCAGGTCGAGGAGCTGACCGCCGAGCTCGCCGCGATCCCCGGCCAGCTGGCGAAACTGCGCGCGGACGCCCTGGCCGCGGCCGAAGCCGAGGCGAAACTCGACGGTGCCAAGGCAAAGGTGGACGAGCTGCGGGCCTTCGCCCGCGACGCGGCCGAGCTGCCCGAGGCACAGGCGAAGGTCCGGCGGGGCGAGGCGAAGCTGCGCGAAGTCGTCGACGCGCACCAGGCGGCCCGGCAGCGCCGGCTCGACCTGCGCGAGCGGCGGCTCGACGGGATGGCGGCCGAGCTGGCCGCCGCGTTGGCCGACGGCGCGCCGTGCCCGGTGTGCGGGTCGGCCGAGCACCCGGCGAAGGCGAGCCGGGACGTCGAACTGGTCGACCCGGCCGAGGAACGTGCGGCCGAGGAAGCCGAGCAGGCGGCGGACGCGGTGCGGCAGCGGGTCGTCGTCGCGCTGGAAGAGGCGAAGGCGCGGCTGGCCGGGCTGATCGAGCGGCTGGCCGGGCGCACGGCCGAGTCGATCACCGCCGAGCTGGCGGAAAGCCGCACGACCGTCGCCGCGCTGACCGAGCAGGCCGCCGCCAAGGCCAAGCTGGGCCGGCAGGTCGTGCTGCTGGAGCGCGACCTGGAAGCGCGCGCCGACCGCCTGCGCCGGGCCGAACAGGCGGCGACCGAAGCCACGACCGACGTCCGCGCCCTGGAGGAACGGCTGGCCGAGCGGGAGCGCCGCCTGGTCGCCGGGCGGGGCGAGTTCGCGGACGTCGGCGCGCGGCGCCGGCACCTCCTCGGCCTGGCCGAGGCCCTGGAGGCGGTCGCGGAGGCGCGCACGGCGGTCGCCGGCGCCCGGGAACGGGTCACCCAGCAACGGGCGCTGGTCGAGGCGGCGGTGCAGGCGAAGGGGTTCACGTCGCTGAAGAAGGCGCGGGCCGCGATGTTGCCGGACGAGCAGATCGAGAAGCTGGAACAGGGCATCGCCGAGGCCGAGGCGGCCGCCGCGGGCGCGCGGGCGCTGCTGGCCGAGCCGGACCTGTTCGGGATCGCGCCGGACGACGTGGCGGACGTCGGCCGGGCGACCGACGCGGCCCAGCTGGCCCGGGCGCGCGCCGATTCCGCGTACGCGGCGCTGCGGGCGGCCACCGCACAGCACGAGGAGCTGACCCGGCTGGCGGGGCTCCTGCGCAAGGCGCTCGCCGGACTCGCCCCCGCCGAAGCGGAGTACACCGAGCTGCGGGCCCTCGCGGAGGTCGTCAACGGGCGCGGGCAGAACAGCCGCAAGATGTCGCTGCGGTCGTACGTCCTGGCGGCCCGGCTCGAAGAGGTCGCCGTCGCCGCCACGCACCGGCTGCGCACGATGAGCCAGGGCCGGTACTCGTTCGTGCACTCGGACGCGGCCGGGGCGCGCGGCACCCGCGGCGGGCTCGGCATCGACGTGCTCGACGACTACTCGGGCACCATCCGCCCGGCGAAGACCCTGTCCGGCGGCGAGTCGTTCCTCGCGTCGCTGGCCCTCGCGCTGGGGCTGGCCGACGTCGTCGCGGGGGAGACCGGCGGCGCGCTCCTGGACACGCTGTTCGTCGACGAGGGGTTCGGCACGCTGGACGCCGAAACCCTCGACGTCGTGATGAACATCCTCGACGAGCTGCGGGCCGGCGGGCGAGTGGTCGGGCTCGTGTCGCACGTCGAGGAGCTGCGGCAGCGCATCCCCACCCGGCTGCGTGTCCGCAAGTCCCGCACGGGCTCGACGTTGCAGGTGCGCGCGGGCTGATCACCCGGCCAAGATGAAGCCATGACCGACCAGCCGCCGAACGGCCTGCCCCGCTACCGCCTGCTCACCGGCCCGGACGACGCCAAGTTCTGCCACCGGGTCAGCGAGGCGCTGGAACTCGGCTACCGCCTGTACGGCTCGCCGGCCGCGACCCACGACGGTGAGCAGGTCGTCGTCGCCCAGGCCGTGCTGTGGCAGGGCGAACAGAGCTAGGCGCCGGCGCGCCGGAGGTACATCCCGGCGTAGGAACACCACGGCGTCCACGCGCGCGCTCGCCCGGCGAGCGAATCCGGTGAGATCCCCAGCTCCTCGGCGCCGCGGCGGACGGCGGGATCGTCGGCGAGCAGGACGTCCGGTGCGCCGAGGACCCGCATCACGACGTAGTCCGCGGTCGCCGGGTCGACGCACGTCAGCAGCTCCGCCCGCAGCTCGGCCGCGTCCCGGCCGACGTGCACGTCCAGCTGTCCCTCGGCCAGCGCGGCGGCGACGGGGTGGCCCGTGCTCGCGACCTGGGCCGCGGTCGGGAACAGCCGCGTCACGCCCCATTCGCCCGGGACCTCCGCACCGGGCGGCACGTCCGGCGCGACGGCGCGGAGCAGCAGTTCCTCGCCGTCGACGGCGCCCGGCACCCGGATCCCCGGCACGGCCGCGACCACCGGGGCCAGCACCGGGTCCGCGCCGAGCACGCGGGTGACCGCCGCCGGGTCGGCGTCGAGGTCGAGCAGCCGGCGCACCCGGCTGACCGCGCTGCCGAGGTCGCGCAGGTCGGTGAGCATCAGTTCGCAGCGCACGTGGTTGGCCGAAGGCGTCAGCCGCACGACGCCGGTGCCGTGGGCCAGCCGCAGGGTGCGCGCGTAGGCCTCCGGCGTCACTTCCTCGACGCCCGGCACGGCGTGGTCCGCGAAGAAACGAAGCAAGCCCGAAGCGTCGAAGGGCGGACGGAACGGCAACCGCAGGCTGAGCCGGGTCCCGGTGACGTCGCTCTGCCGGCCCCGTCGGGAAGCCGCGAAGGCGCGAAGCTGCGAAGGCGTCGTCGCGAACACTTCGCGGATCGTCTCGTTGAACTGCCGCACGCTGGAGAAGCCCGCCGCGAAGGCGACGTCCGTCAGCGGCAGCTCGGACATCTCGATGAGCAGCCGCGCCGAGTGGGCGCGGTGGGCCCGGGCCAGGGCCAGCGGGCCTGCGCCCAGCTCGGCGGTGAGCACCCGGCCGAGCTGGCGTTCCGAGTAACCGAGCCGCCGGGCGAGGCCTGGGACGCCTTCGCGCTCGACGGTCCCGTCGGATATCAGGCGCATCGCTCGCGCGGCCAGGTCGGCGCGCACGTTCCAGTCCGGCGAGCCCGGTACGGCGTCCGGCAGGCAGCGGCGGCAGGCGCGGAAGCCGTTGGCCTGCGCGGCCGCCGACGTCGGGAAGAAGCGGACGTTCTGCACCTTCGGCGTCGACGCCGGGCACGACGGGCGGCAGTAGATCCCGGTCGTGCGGACCGCCATGATGAACTGGCCGTCGAAGCGCGAGTCACGGGCGGTGACCACGCGGTAGCAGCGCTCGGCGTCCCGCCAGAGTGAGAGCGTTGGGGTGACCATTGATCCGAGCATGCCAGCAGGTCAGCGCCGTCGCTGGCGGGAATCCGCCACGGCGTCGGGTGCGTGGGGCCGGACCGGGGTAGCCACGTAGACTGCGGGGTCGTGAGCCTCACCCTCGGTATCGTCGGCCTGCCCAACGTCGGCAAGTCCACCCTGTTCAACGCGCTGACCCGCAACAACGTGCTCGCGGCGAACTACCCGTTCGCGACGATCGAGCCGAACGTCGGTGTCGTGCCGCTGCCGGACCCCCGGCTGGACAAGCTGGCCGAGCTGCACAAGTCGGAGAAGATCGTCCCGGCCGTCGTGTCCTTTGTGGACATCGCGGGCATCGTGAAGGGCGCGTCCGAGGGTGCCGGGCTGGGCAACAAGTTCCTGGCGAACATCCGTGAGGCCAACGCGATCTGTCAGGTCATCCGCGTGTTCGACGACCCCGACGTGATCCACGTCGACGGCCGGATCGACCCGCTGAGCGACATCGAGACGATCAACACCGAGCTGATCCTCGCCGATCTGCAGACCCTCGAGAAGGCCGTCTGGCGCCTGGAGAAGGAGGCGCGGACCAAGAAGGAAGCGAAGCCCGCGCTCGAGTCTGCGCAGAAGGCGAAGGAGATCCTCGACAGCGGACGCACGCTCTTCTCCGCGCAGAAGGACGTCGACCTCGAACTGCTTCGCGAGCACAGCCTGCTGACGACGAAGCCGTTCCTGTACGTCTTCAACGCCGACGAATCGGTCCTCACCGACGAAGCCCGCCGCGAGGAGCTGACCAAGCTGGTCGCGCCGGCGGACGCGGTGTTCCTCGACGCCAAGGTCGAGGCGGAGCTGCTGGAGCTGGACGACGAGGAGTCGGTGCGCGAGCTGCTCGAGTCGGTCGGCCAGCCGGAGCCGGGGCTCTATTCGCTGGCCCGCGCGGGTTTCCACACCCTGGGCTTGCAGACGTACCTGACGGCGGGGCCGAAGGAGTCCCGCGCCTGGACGATCCCCCAGGGTGCGACGGCTCCCCAGGCGGCGGGCGTGATCCACACGGACTTCGAGCGCGGCTTCATCAAGGCGGAGATCGTCTCCTACGAAGACCTGATGGCGGCGGGCTCGATGGCGGCGGCCCGCGCGGCGGGCAAGGTCCGCATGGAGGGCAAGGACTACGTCATGGCCGACGGCGACGTGGTGGAGTTCCGACACGGTGCAACGTCAAGTCTCACCAAAAAGGCGTAACCGTGTCGGAAGCCCGCGAGGCTTCCAGCACGTAGTGCGCTTGGCCGAGCGGGTCCGACTTCAGGTCGGCCCCGGCCAGCGCTGAACCCGCCAACCGGGGCCTCCGACGGGATGGAGCCCCGCCGTGAGCCATCAGTCTCTCACTCCGCACGACATTCCACCGCTGTCCCTCAATGCGCTGGTCGAGCGCTGGTCAGCTGCTCGCAGCCGGACTTTCCTGGCTAGGCACCAGAGCCGAGAGGCCGATCCGCGCGATCTATTCGCCGAGCTTGCTTACGGCGTCGGGATCGCGGAAGAAGCCACCGCAAGCCGGTGGTGCGTAGTCGCTGACCTGCTCCGTTCGGGCGTGATCGATTCCTGGTACCAAGCCGCCGACGCGATGGGGTTGACTGAAACCGAGGCCCGGGATGGGTTTCACGCGTGGATTGTTGGCCAAGTCGACCTTCGGCGCCGGACAGGCACGATCGGTCTTGCCGACGCTGAGGCAGCGGAGCTGTATGCGCTCTCCGAGGCGGTGGCCTGGTGAGCATCGAAGTGATCAACTGGGCCCTCACCCGGGCTCCGATTCCCCGGGATCGGCGCGATGCGTCGAGCCTCGCGGTGGTCCTGGTTGGACTTGCCAACCACGCCGATCCCGACGGGCGCAACGCGTTCCCATCGCTCGCGAGGCTGTCGCGGTACACGCGACTGTCCGAGCGGTCGGTTCGCTATGCCCTCCGTGCGCTGGAAGAACTCGACCTGATCCAGCCGTCGGATCCGGAAATCGTGGCCGCATATGTGAAGCGGGCTGACCGGCGACCGAATGGCTACAACCTCACGATCCACCTTGTGGACAACTCGGACGACGGTCGGCAGAGCTTGCCGCCCGTTGATCCGCATGAGGGGCAAACCGTGCCGACACGAGGGGCAAACAGCGACCCGACGGGCGGCAAAGCTTGCCCCCGAAACGTCCTTAACCATCCAGCGAACCGTCCTCCTGGAGCGCCCGTGTCGCCCTGTGGGCAGTGCGATGCCCGGCCCGCCGATCCCGTCTCGGCCCGCGTCGTCTGGCTAGATGCCGACCGCGTTCGTTCGGCGCTCTGCCCGCGTTGCCATCCGGCCGCGATCGGTTCGGCGGGAGCTGCCCGATGACCGTGACGAACGGCGAGCTGGTGGCGCTGGTCCGCCAGGCCTTCGATGCGGCTCGCGAGGCTGGCCAACCGACTCCTGGGCGACCGGCTCTGGTGAAGCTGACTGGCGCGACCGACCATGCCGTCCGTAAGGCACTGGCGGAAGTGGCGGCCGACAGCGTCCGCGTTGGTGATCCTCGTGACGTTGTCGACGACGACGAGTCGTCCGTGGTCCATCCTGGCGGTCGGCTGGTCGCTTGGGCAGGTTTCGTCTTCGGCTCCGTGATGTCGATCGCGGCGAATGTCCTGCATGTCTGGCTGCCCGCAGCTCATGAACTGCCTGGCTGGTCGCCAGGGGTGGCGCCACAGGTCGGGGCGGCTGTGTGGCCGGTCGGCCTGATGCTGGCGATCGAGGCTCTGTCCCGTATCCCCTGGCCGAAGGGCATTCTGTGGGGACTTGCCCGCTTCGGCGGCGCCGGAGCTGTCGCCGTCGGCTCAGCGGTCATCTCGTACGGCCACCTGCGTGGCGTCCTGCTGGCGTGGCAGTACGGGCCGCTGGCGGCGGATGTCGGTCCGTTGGTGCTCGACGGGTTGATGGTGGTGTGCGGCTTCGCCCTCCTGGCGATGAGCCGCACCAGCGCTGGCGGTGATCAGCGATGACGGCTGCTCAAGAGGACGACTTGGGTCTGCTCGTGCCGTTCCCCGCGACAACTACTTCGCCAGCCGACCAGGTCGGCGAAGTCGAGCTGGCGGGGCTGGTACTCGATGGCGAACTGCTCACTGACGAGCAGTACCGAAGGGCGCGGCGGCTCGCCGAATTCGCCAGGTCACGCCTACCCGCCCGCTGGCACGACCCTGATCACGCGAGCCGATTGCGTGAACAGCTGCTACGGCAACTCGCACGGTCACATGCGGTCTGGTGCTCGCCGAACGCTCGAAACCGCCGTCGGACCGGAAAGGCTGGGTGACCCCATGATGGTGGTGCTTTCAGGCCAACCCGGAGAAACGCTCGAAGTATTCGGTCAGCTTCGCGATGACGCGCTCCTTCTTAGTGCCGAGGTTGTTGTCCTTCGCGAAGCGCGAAACCGGCGGCAGGACCTGAGTGATCGCCATTCCGTTGGTTGCGATCGCACCGTCGTGGAAGGCCGCTTCAATAAAAGACTTCGTCTGCTCGGGCCGAAGGCGCTCGGCGTCGATGATCTCGGTGAGTTCGGCGTCTCGTCGTTGGGTGACGAAGGAGCGCCAGTCATCGCTGACCTCGCCGGTGACCGACATGGAGTCGACGAAGTCCATGATCAGGTCCTTCTTGTTCCGCAGCGATGGGCTGGCATCGACGGCATCCTCGATGGCACGCAGCGGCGACGTGGCTTCCTTGCCCATATTGGACTGGCCCTCGTCACGCCACCTCTGCACCAGCATCAGGATGTAGTCGATGTTGACCTCGACCTGCTTGATCAGCTCGATCTCGAAGACGACATCGTCGAGGATCGACTCCTTCTCGCCGGTGTCCCGCTTTCGATGCTTCTCCCACAGCGCGTTGTAGACGCTCGTGTAGTTCTGCAGTTGCCGCGGCGTCAACGACTCGTCGTGAGCGAACTCGTCGAAGGAGGTCAGGATGTTGCGCAGTTTGAGGATCTGGCCGAAGAGCACGACAAATGTCTTCTCCTGGGCCTCGCCGAACGGCTCAGAGCCGGCGGGGAACCGCTCAAGGAGTTGACCGATCAGGTCGACGTATGCGTCGTGGTATTTGGCGTACGACTTGAGCAGCACCACTCCGCGGGACTCGGAGTTGCCGAAGAGCACCAGGGCATCGTCGACGGACTTCTCCAGATTACGGAAGCAGACGATGTTGCCGTAGGCCTTGACCGAGTTGAGGATCCGGTTGGTACGGGAGAACGCTTGGATCAGCCCGTGGGACTTGAGGTTCTTGTCCACCCACAGCGTGTTCAGTGTGGTTGCGTCGAACCCGGTCAGGAACATATTGACCACGATGACCAGGTCGACCTCACGATCCTTCACTCGGCGCGCGAGGTCCTTGTAGTAGTTCTCGAACTTCGCCGCCGAGGTGTCGTACGTCGTGCCGAAGGCAGCGTTGTAGTCGCTGATCGCGCGTTCGAGGAAGTCGCGGGAGGAGGCGTCGAGCTGGTCCGCGTCCATCGCCTCGTCATCGAGGATGCCACCGACTTCCTCGTCCTCGTTGACCGCGTAGCTGAAGATCGTAGCAATCTTCAGCGGCCGGTAAGACAGGTCTGCGGCTGCGCGCTCCGTCTGCTGCCGGGCGAACTCGTCGTAGTAGATCTTCAACGCGGGGATTGACGCGGTCGCCAGCATCGAGTTGAAGCCACGCACCCGCTTCTCTCCCAGGCTGTACCCCTGGGTGCGCATGGTCTTGGTATCGAAGTGGTCGAGGACATACCCCACGATCTTCCGAATTCGCTCAGGGTGGCGCAACACTTCTTCGGTGTCGATCCCGGCAACCTGTTTGTCTTCGACGTCGTCTGCAACCCGCACGGTGTTCTGGTAGGAGACGCGGAAGGGCAGCACGTTTCCGTCGTTGATCGCGTCCACGATCGTGTAGCTGTGCAGTCGGTCGCCGAAGATCTTCTCGGTAGTGTCCTTTGTCGCCCCGCCGGCGTTCTCCGGGAAGATCGGGGTGCCGGTGAACCCGAAGAGGTGGGAGCGGCGAAACGCCTTGCGCACAGCAGTCCCCATGTCCCCGAACTGGCTCCGGTGGCACTCATCAAAGATCAATACCGAATGAGCCTTGGTGATCTCGTGGCCCTTGTTCTGCTCGATGAACCGCGACAGCTTCTGGATCGTAGTGACGATGATCGAGACGTTGTCGTCCTGGAGTCGCCGCTTGAGCTCGGCAGTCGAGCGTGACCCGTTGACCGAGCCCCTCTCAAAGCGGTTGTACTCCAGCATCGTCTGGTAGTCGAGATCCTTGCGGTCCACCACGAAGAGAACCTTGTCGATACCCTCCATTTTCGACGCGAGCTGCGCGGTCTTGAACGACGTCAGCGTCTTTCCCGACCCGGTGGTGTGCCAGATGTAGCCGCCGGCCGCCGGCCCGGTCGCCTTCCCGTTCCCGTTCGCCGAGGACACCACCCGCCGCAGGATTCGCTCAGCCGCCACGATCTGGTAGGGCCGCATCACCAACAGGGTGCGGGAGACGTCGAAGACGCAGTACTTGGTCAGCACGTTCAGCAGCGTGTGCTTCGCGAAGAAGGTCCGTGTGAACGCGGTCAGGTCGCTGATGCGCCGGTTCTTTGCGTCGGTCCACCACGAAGTGAACTCGAACGAGTTCGACGTCTGCTTCCGACCACGCTTGCCGCTCTCGGACTCACCCACCTTCCGGGCACGCGTCGTGTTCGCGTAGTACTTGGTGTGCGTACCGTTGGAGATCACGAAGAGCTGGACGTAGTCGAACAGTCCGGCGTCGGCCCAGAACGACTCCCGCTGGTAGCGGTTGATCTGGTTGAACGCCTCCTTCAACGGCACCCCGCGCCGCTTCAGCTCCAGATGCACCAGCGGCAGCCCGTTGACCAGGATCGTCACGTCATAGCGATGCTTGCGAGCCGTTCCGGCACCCTCACCGACCGTCTCGTACTGGTTGATCACCTGGAGCCGGTTGGCATGGATGTTCGACTTGTCGATCAGCTTGATGTTCTTGCTGGTGCCGTCGTCACGCGCGAGAACCTGGATCGGGTCCTCCTGGATACGCGCCGTCTTCTCGACGATGCCCTCGTTCCTCGAAGCGGTCTTCTTGGTGAAGAACCATCTCCACTCGGCGTCACTGAAGGTGACATCGTTCAGGAGTTCCAACTGACGGCGTAGGTTCGCCTCCACGTCGGCCGCCGACGTGATGTGGAGCCACTCGTACGCCTGCTGCCCCAGCAGCTCGATAAACGCGGCCTCAAGCTGAGCCTCGGACTGGTAGCCCTGATCGCCGCAGTCATCCGGCTCGTACGCCGCCACGACGGTCGATTCGTCGCTCACGACGATCGGCTCGTACCGCAGCGCCGAATCCGGTGCCTCCACACCACCGCCCTGACTCACGCCACCCGCCCCTTGAACGTCAACAACTTGTCCCGGTAGTACTCGTACTGCTTCCGCCGAGCCTCGATCTCCACTGACAGACCCAACGTCAGATCGTTCGCTAGAGCATCGAACCGGTCGAGGATTGCCACGATCCGGTCCTGTTCTCCACGGCTCGGCAATGCCACGTCGACCGTGATTAGTTCCTTCCGATTCAACGCAGGTGTCCCGCCGGTCTGCTGGAGGCTACGGATTGACGGCTGGATTGACTTCAGGAAGTAGTAGAGGTACTTCGTCGTCACGATGCTCGCATCAACACTCCGGATCCGATAGCAGAGCGGTCCGCACCAGAAGTTGTTTGTCTGGTATCCAACAACCCCGACCCCGCCTTGACCCCGGGATGGAATCGTAACGGTATCGGCTTGCGTGTTGGCCTCCAGGGCCCATCCCGATGCGGTGGTGCCGGCATTAACAAACGGGAATTTGCTGCCTTCGACAGGGGAAGCAAGGACGTCTCGAGGGGCTTGTCCTGTTCGGACCGTCGCCAACTCGCTCAAGGTCGCCCACCTGACTTCCTCCCCTTCAGCAAACCTGAGGAGTTGGTCCCGGTAGTGCTCATACTGGCGCGTGCGGGCTTGCAGTTCGGCTTGCAGTTCGGCTTGCAGCTCGGCTTGCAGCTCAGTCATCTTGTCGAGGATCCGCACGATTTCGCTCTGCACTTCAGGCGGAGGAACGGGTATCGAGACCTTGGCGAGACCGTCCATCAGCAGCGTCTTCACCTTGGTGCGCGCCACATGCTTGGCCTTCTCTGCATGGAAGCGGCGAGTTTGCATGTAGTAGGAAACGAACGATGGGTTCATTTCATGGCGGTAGACGTAGCAGTGATCATGGACCGCTACGGGCTCGTCACCAAGCCAGGCCACGGCCTTGCCTACATCCTCGACAGTCTCTCCGACGTCGACCAGCACAACGTCTCCTGGGGCGGCGAAGCGGAGAGATGTCTTCATGTCTGGGCGAAGGTGGGAGATCACGGTGTCTGTCGCTGTCCCGTAAGCGGTGTAGATCTCGCCGTAGTGGATTGCAGGGATTCCCTCGGTGACATAATCCGCCTTGGTGAACCGCTTGCCGCGGACAAAGGTTCCGATTTCGCCGAGCGTCATGACCGGAACACCATCTGGGCAGTGCTCGGCAAGCAGCCTGTCGATCTCGCTCATGGAACTATCGCCCCACTCGAAGGCACGTTCAACCCGTTAATATTCCATCCGAGTGCATCGATCGCCCGCTTCATCTCCTGATCACTGGCGACATTCTGAATGATCCCGATGACCAAGCTTCGGCAAGGATAGTACTTTTGCAGGGCTACTTCCTCATTTGAATCTCCGTGGACGATCTCACTCAATTCGCTGAACAACTTGTACCCATCGCTGGAGAATGCCAGCGGAATGATGTGATACTGCTCATCGACCTCTTGCAGGAGGTTGCGGAACGGCTTGCGACCGCCGTTATTCCCGATGGTGGGTATGCTTGCGATATCGGCGACTTGCTTGGTGATCGCTTCGAAGATCTTCCGGAGGTAGACCATGGATCCCGCACCGAGTCGTTCCTCGTAGGCGAGCTGTGCACGCTCCAGCAGATCATCGAAATCACCGGCACCGACTCCGATCCGACTCGCTATGTCGCGCCGGTTGTCCACATAGCGCTCCAATCGCACGGTCGGTGCCTGCACGTCCAGCTCATCCCTAGACACCACAAGAAACCAGGCTTCTATGGTCGCTTTGCAAACTGGGCATTTGAGGCACGCGTCGATGCTCACCACACGTTCACCAACGCCGAGGCAGGACAGCTTGTCGCCCGACATGAACGTGCGAACGTTGTCGCAGGTCTTGCACTTGAAGTTGATAGCGACTTTGCCGACCTCGATCGTCTTGTGCTTGCCCCAGGGCAAGCGAGCATTGAGGAAACGCTCGACCTGCGCCTCCTCGTTGGCAGGGGCTTTGGACAACAATTCAGACAGTCGCATCGTCGGATTCCAGGTCGCCTACAATGGCGTCGATTTGGGTGCGCAGCTCGGCTTGGCGAGCGACTATCCGGGCAATTTCGGCGTTCAACGCCTTGATATCGACCGCTTCGCGGGTGTCCTCGGCCTCGACGTAGGAGCTGACCGCGATGTTATAGTTATTGTCGCGCATGGTCTCGTAGTCGACCAGGGCCGTGAAGTGGTCGACTACCACCCGGCGGGTGAACGCCTCCAGGATCTTGGCCTGGTGGCCGGCGGCGAGCTTGTTCTTGTTGCCCTGTCGCGTGAACTCGGCCGAGGCGTCGATGAAGAGTACCTGGTTGTCGGTCTTCGACTTCTTCAGCACGATGATGCAGGTCGCGATCGTTACTCCGAAGAAGAGGTCCGGTGGGAGCTGGATGACGGTGTCGACGTAGTTGTTGTCGATGAGGTACTTGCGGATCTTCTGCTCCGCGCCGCCGCGGTAGAGCACACCGGGGAACTCGACGATCGCGGCGGTGCCGTTGACCGCCAGCCACGACAGCATGTGCATCGTGAACGCCAGGTCAGCCTTCGATTTCGGTGCCAGCACGCCGGCCGGGGCGTAACGCTCGTCGTTGATCAGTAGTGGGTTCGCGTCGCCTTCCCAGCGCGTGGAGTAGGGCGGGTTCGAGACGATCGCTTCGAACGGCTCGTCGTCCCAGTGGTGCGGGTCGATCAGCGTGTCGCCGTGGGCGATGTCGAACTTCTCATACGGGATGTCGTGCAGGAACATGTTGATCCGGCACAGGTTGTAGGTGGTCAGGTTGATCTCTTGGCCGAAATAGCCCTGCCTGACCCCATTGGGCAGCACCTTCTTGAACTTCAGCAGCAGCGAACCCGAGCCGCAGGCGGGGTCGTAGACTTTGTTCACCTCGGTCTTTCCGACCACGGTGATCCTAGCGAGCAGCTCGGAGACCTCCTGCGGCGTGTAGTACTCGCCGCCCGACTTGCCGGCCGAGGAGGCGTACATCTGCATCAGGTACTCATACGCGTCACCGAACAGGTCGATGGTGTTCTCGTTGAACTCGCCGTTGCCGAAATTCAGCGACCCGATTGCGTCGAGGAGCTTGACCAGCCTTTCGTTGCGCTTCGCAACGGTGGGGCCAAGCTTGCCGCTGTTGACGTCGAGGTCGGCGAAAAGGCCTTTGATGTCGTCCTCGGAAGCGGTGCCGACCGCGCTGGCTTCGATATTGGTGAACACGCGCGTCAGGGTCTCGTTGAGGTTCTCGTCCTTGCTGGCCCGCTCGCGCACGTTCGCGAAGAGGTCCTGGGGCAGGATGAAGAAGCCCTTCTCCTTGACGGTCTCCTTGCGCCCGAACTCGGCGTCGGCGTTGGACAGGTAGCGGTAGTCGAAGTCCTCGTTGCCTGCACTGCGTTCGGCCTTGTTGAGGTAGGCCGTCAGGTTCTGGGAGATGAATCGGTAGAACAGCATCCCCAGCACGTACGCCTTGAAGTCCCAGCCGTCGACGCTTCCGCGTAGGTCGTTGGCGATCTTCCAGATCACCCGGTGGAGTTCGGCTCGCTCCTGTTCCTTCTTGCGGTCCTCTGCAGTGATGGTCCGGGCTGGCTCTGTCGTCACAAGGTGAAGTCTTACCAGAGCTCGCCGACATCTTGCGTTACCGATGGCGGAAGGTCCTTGACAACGTGCCAACGTGAAGCTCGTTGATGCGCTCCGGGTGCCCGGCTCAGTCCCGTGGTCGCTGGCACATGCGTGCGAGTTCGTGAGCCGCACTGCCATCAATCCGGACCAGCTCGAGATCACTCATTGACCACGTTGCCGTCGTGTTCGGTCTTGGTGAGCTGAAGAGCTTCTGACCCCCTTGGCTGCGCTAGGCATGTTAGCAGGTTCGGCTACTCAGTGTAGTATATTCGTTACTGAAATATGCGACCTTGGGGAGTCTGGGCAAGGCAGTGGTGAGACCAGGCGCGCGCGGCGGGTACGAGCTGATCCCAGAGGGGTCGTGGTTGCTGGTTGCTCTGGTAGGTCCAGATGCCCCAGATCGCGATCGCGAAAGCGATTCGGGTTTCTGGCAGAGTGTCCTGCCAGATTGGCAATGCGTTGGCCCAGCGCTCAGCATTGGCCGCCGTGTGCCCGGCTGCGACGAGGCGTGCGACCAGGAACGCGACGTCGATGGCCGCTCTGCCCTTGCGTGACCACGCCCAGTCGATGGCCAGCGCTCGGTCCGAGTTGACCAGCATGTTGAGCGAGTGCAGATCGGTATGGACGAGACTGTCGCCGTCGGCCATGTCGATGGCGCGGGCCTCCCACTGGACGAGCTGGTCCAGGTGAGTGAGCGTCCACGTGTCTAGCGGTGCTTCAGGGGCCTTGGCGAGCCGTTGCCAGGCGGCGAGGCGACTCCACTGTTCGGCCAGA
This sequence comes from Amycolatopsis sp. lyj-109, assembly GCF_046548995.1. Classification (NCBI taxonomy): domain Bacteria; kingdom Bacillati; phylum Actinomycetota; class Actinomycetes; order Pseudonocardiales; family Pseudonocardiaceae; genus Amycolatopsis; species Amycolatopsis sp. lyj-109. The sequence continues at coordinate 89,196 of NZ_JAJPWR010000003.1, read as the reverse complement.
CGGGGTGCCTCGGCCGAGCACTCGGATAGGGCGTCGACGAGCGTGTTCACCGTGGCGGCAACCACAGGCAGGTCCGGCGAGCCGGGGGAGAGGCCGGCGTGGTGGCCGTGGACGTGATCGAAGCCGAGCAGAAGCCAGCCATCGGCTTCTGTCCGCCAGCGGAGACGGGGTGCCACGGCCGAGGGCAGCCACGGGTTGATGTCCGCCTCGTGGCGATGCATCTGTCCGCGCTTGCCCTCGGCGTCAGCGATGCCCTTGCAGAACACCGGGCCGTCGGCGGTGTGCAGCGTGGCGGAGAAGTCGGAGTTGCGGCCGGCCGAGGGGACCTCGGCGGCAGCCACCGGACCGGCTTTCCGCTCGATCGCAGCGCGCACCCCAGCGGGTAGTTCGTCCCAGGTGCTCCGGGCCATCGGATTCCCTTCTACCGGCGCGCGGGCGGCGGGTCGTTGTGGCAGCCATTGTGGCAGCCGGTGCATGAACTGACGGCTGACCGCGGCCAGAGGTCGGCGTCGATCGTGAACCCGGCCGCTTCGATGGATGTGACAGTGCGTGCGAGAGTGTCGCGGGCCGCTTCGCCGCGAGCGTTCGGATCCCCCGGATCAGTGGGCACGTGGTGGAGGAACCTGCCAGCGATCCGTTCGCAGAACGCGGCGTAGTCGCGGGTATGCAGCAGGAACGTGTGCCAGCCGACGTCCACCAATTCACTTGGAGCGAGAGGCGCGCCGATGTTGGTGGCGCAGGTTGCCAGGAACGCGAGGGCCTGGTCGACGATGCGTTCGGCCAGGTCTCGGTCCAGCTTGTCGTCGGTGACTATCCGGTGTGTGAGCCGCTGGAACAGCTCATGGGAGACCAGCGATCGGCCGGTGGTTCGCTCGGTCAGCACAGCGGTCACGGGGACTCCTTCGGGTCGGGTGTCGCTTCTGCGCCGCGCCGGTTGGCGCGGAACTCCGTGGGGGATCAGGGCAGCCATAGCCCACTTGGTGAGGTGCCTCGGACCAGTCGTGGAGCGCCGGGAAAGCCCGGCGCAGGAAGCGCGAGCAAGCCGTCGATGACTTCAGCGAGGCCACCTTCGAGATGCCAGACCACTCCGCCGTCGTGGTCTACGCGCAGGCCGGCGGCGTCGGTGATGTACCGGATTAGGACGGCGTCAGCGCTGGCAGAGTCTGGACACGTGCGGACGCCGTGGACTTCGACCAGGTCGCCATCTGCATCGATGACGGGCAGGAAGTGCCAGCCGGTGTCGCGCAGCCGAGCCAGCTTGTGAAGCGCGGGCAACTCGGCGGCCTTCACCGCGTGACCAGCGGATGGGGTCCGGCCGGTACGGGGTCGGGGGCACCCGCACCGGCCGGAGTCATGATGAACCGTCGGCGTAATCGATCGACCAGGCTCAAGCGACAGACGGGGGTTCGCGGCGCGGGCCTGGCCATCGACGTACAAGCCGAGCACCTTGGCATCGGCGGGCAAATCATCGGTTTCGGCCAGATCGAAGATCCGCAGAGTGCGATGTAGGCGTGTCCGGACATGCCGTGAGCCAGGGCCTCGTCACTCAGCAAGTGGTCGGCGTCAGCCGCCGTCACCCACAGCAGAGGGGCCGGGGCGCTCACGGTCGGTATCTGTCCGGTCATGTATTTGAGCATCGGGACTGTGCCTTGGACGCCGAGAGGTCAAGCACAGGCCACTACGGGCCGTTACCGGGTCATTTCTGATGCGGAATGCGCGAGATCGCTGCCGGGACTCGTACGGTGGATGCAGCCGACATGGAGGACGCCATGCCACGACCGCGCTGCCGTCTTGAACAGCTCGCGCACGTCGAGCATCTGACGCTGTCCGACTTCTGCGCCCGGTTCACTCGTGCGGGCGCCGAGATCGGCGAGAAGGCGCACGTGTCGCCTCGGCAGGCGAAGAGGTGGCTTGCCGGGGATGGCGGGCAGCCGCGCCCGCAGGCGTGCCGAGTGCTCGAACACTGGTGGGGTGAGTCCGTTGATGTCCTGTTCGGCCGACCCATCGACCAGGTCTCGACCTTGGTCACCGCGACGTTGGAGGAATTGCTGATGACCACCGGTCGCGAGTCTGCCGAGCACGCCCTGGACTCGGCCGCCGCCCTCGCCCCGGCCGCGATGGAGGCACTGCACGCCGAAGCCGGACGGTTGTCCCGCGCGTACTACACCGTCGCGCCGCTGATGCTGCTTACTGAGCTGGTTCGTCTTCGCGACACCGTGTATGCGCAGCTCGACCGCACCCACAAGCCGCGCCAGCGAGCCGAGCTGTACCTGATCGCCGGCCAAGTATGCGGACTGCTGTCGTCGGTGGCCTTCGACCTCGGCCATCCGGAGACCGCCGAAGAACTGGCGCGTGCGGCGTACACCTACGGCGACGTCATTGACCATCCGTCGTTGTGTACGTGGGCGCGTGCCCTAACTATGTCCGTGCTGCTGTGGGGTGGCCGGTATCGCGAAGTCGTCACCGTGGCCACGGCGGCGGCTGAGCAGGCTCCGATCGGAACACCTCGTGCCCGGCTGTTCGCGGTCCGGGCGCGGGCGCTCGCCTACCTGGGCGCCGGCGTCGAGGTCACAGCGGACTTAGCTGCCAGCGCCGATGAGCTGGATCGTGCTGGGAGTGACGAGCTGATGGATCGCGTAGGCGGCGAACTCGGCTTCGACCGGACGCGCCGGGCGCTGTGCGCAGGCGCTGCCTACGTGGCTTTGCGCGACGGTGACCGCGGCCAAGTCGAAGCTGAGGCAGCCCTCGAGTCGTTCGCCGCGCAGCCCGAGTCGCTGCGGTGGCGGGCTGGTGAGTTGTCGGCGCAAGTCGACTTGTCCACGGCGCGGGCGCTGTCCGGAGACCTGGCGGGCGCTGAGGACGCCTTGAGCGAGGTGTTCGCGCTGCCGGCCGAGCATCGCACCGAGGCGCTGACGCAGCGGCTCGGCAACCTCGGGCGTCTGGTCGGAACGCGGCCGTATCGAGGCGCTGCCGAAGCTGGACGCATTGGCGAGGCCGTCATCGACTTCACCGCCAACGCTCTGCCTCGGGCAACTGCGACTCTGGAGCTGCCACGAGGACGTCCACTACCCGAAGTGTGAACGCGAGTTGTGGTCGACGAGGATCGCAGACTCCTTCTCCGGGGATAGGCCCAGCTCAGCTGCACGGTCGCTCGCGATCAGTTCGCCACCTGAGGCAAGCCAGTCGGCTGTGTCTCGGACGGTATCCGCGATCGGACGGGTCACCAAGCCAGCGGCGCGTGCCGCCGAGGCGTCGACCGCCCAAGCGCCCGCGTAAGTGCGCCATAGCGGTAGCTCGGTCCACTGGCGCACCTTGTGCGCAATCAAGACTTCCGGCGACACCCAGTGCACCGTCGTGCCGTCCGGCGCCGGTGCGTACTTTGCGCAGGCGGCGATGAAGTCGGCCATGGTGTCCGTGCCGGGCGCGGTCACGTTGAACACGCCAGCCGGGGCGTCCAGCGAGAAGGCAGCGACGTCGCGCACGTCCACCGGCTGGATGGGCTGACCAGGGCTATCGGGAGCGACGACTTCACCTCCGCGCTTCATTCTGCTCAGCCACCAGGCGGTGCGGCCGACGTACTCGCCAGGCCCGAGGATCACACCGGGACGAAGAACGACCGACCGGCTGGCTCCGAAATTCTGGAGCACCGCGCGCTCGCAACCGGCCTTACCGAAGCCGTATGTGCTAGGCCCGGGGTCACCGTCGTAGCCGGGTTCGGGGCCGGCGTCCGGCGCGCAGTCCAGAGTGGCCGACTCCTCGGTGAGCGGCTCGGTCGGCCATCCCTGATACGCGGATACGGACGAGATGACTACGTACCGCGCCGCGACCGGCTCCAGGGCTGCGGTGACTGCCAGCGTCTCTCGCGGGGTGAATGCGAGGTTGTCCACCACCAGATCGAACGGACCATTGTCCGCGAGCCGGGCGAAATCGCGGGGATCGCCGTAGTCGCCGCGGATCGTACGCACGTCGGCTGGGTCGGCGCCGGACTCGACGCGGCCGCGTCGAAAGATCGTCACGTCCCACTGCCGAGCCACCGCAGCCTCGGCAACGGCGCGTCCGAGGAACCAGGAACCACCCAGGATCAGTAGCCGCGTCATAAACGACATCTTCGCTCATCGGGTCCGGAATCCACAGCTGGCGGGGCACCGCAGCGCGTCAGCCGAAGACTACTGTCGCCTTCCTCGCTGAGTGGGCGACGGCGTCAGCCGCGGGACCACTCGCGAAGGCGCGAAATTGCTCTTGGTCGTAGCGGCGCGAACCGGCGCTGTTGCCTGGACGGGTACCTGCACGGACTGGGCTGGTGGCTGCACGGTGCGTCGGCTGCAGCCGGGTTGCGCGTGGGCGAAAAGGCCTGTGGCCGCGTCATGCGCGGCCGTGGCTTGGTGAATCCGGCCACAGGCTCGTTGCCAGGCTGCGATCTCCATGATCAGACCCGCGAGGGCAAGTACGAGACTGAGCAAGGCGAACTTCTCGCGGCCGCGGCCGGACAGCGCGCCGACCACCGCGATCCGACTGGAGGCCTGCCGCAGGTCGAATGCCGCAGCACCCAGTCGGCTCGGTAGGACGCGATGCGGAGTGCGGGCGGCGCGGTCAAAGCGTTCAGCGATCCTGCTGATCGGGCCGGGCTCGTATCCTTCGTAGCCTCGAGCCAGAGCTGTCAGGACCTCTCCGGCAGCGTGGGCAATCCCCTCGGTGTTCTCGTGGCTGTCGCGAATCGCACCAGCGGCTCGGCCGGCGGCCTCCGCGACCTCTTCAAGGACGTTACGACGATCTACCGGCGACACTCGTCCGTCGTCAGTCCGATGGACAGGCTCGATTGTCGGCACGCTTGCCCAGCGGACCAGCAACTTCGGCCACGTCAGGTCCGCGGCAAGCTTGGTCCCGGAGAACCGGACTGGCGTGCCATTCGCGGTCAGGTCACCTGGCCGTGCGACGGTGTAGCCGCGAACGCGGCCTGCGGCGTCGTGTGTCGTCTTCGGGTCCAAACCTTCACGAGCGAGTTCGGCGAGGAACTCGCTCCCGCTGGTCGATGTTGCCGCGCACTGAGCCACGATCCGGCGTAGCTCCTCTCGCGCTGTTATCTGCTTGCCGCGTTGGGCGGCCTTACCCTTCTCAGCTCGGGTCGGCTCCTTCAGAGCGGTCTGGTCTGCGCTCGCCGTGGCCACCAGCCCGAGTTCCCGCTCGAGCCGCTGGCATTCTGTGCGCAGCTTCGGCCAGTCGTTCTTCGGATAGAACCGCTTGCCGGTGGTCTCCGACACGAGCGTGGCCATGAGGTGGATGTGGTCATCCGCATGGCGCACCGCGATCCACCGGCAGCCAGCCTGTTGGATGCCGGTGGCCTTCATCAACCGCTCGGCGACGTACTCCCAATGCTTGTCACGCAGAATCGGGTCCTCGCCATGAAGACGAACCGGGCAATGCCAGACGTAGCCCGGACGCCGCGCCACGACCTCCTTCTCGCGGTCGTACCGGTAGTGTTTCAGCCAACTCGGTGCGTCCGCCGGGACGCCGCCAGTGCGCAGCCGGTCCGACCACGTCGATGAGATCGCGGGCGGGTTGGTCACCGGCAGCCCAGCGGCGGCCAGCTCCTGCATCGTGGTGGTCAGCGGACCGAGATCGAAGTCGAACTCTCCGGGCTCGATCACCTCGTCATCGAGTTCTACGGACGGCAGCTTGTTCGGGTTGTGCAGCCACGGCGCGCTGTCCCATGACGCGACGACGTGGGGAGTCTTGTGCTCCTCGAACTTGCCGGGACCGAACAGATACCTGATCAACCCGGCGGGCCGGTAGCCGCGCACGACCTTGGCGATCACGGCAGCAACCGTTGCCGGATGTCCTTCATCATCGTATCCGCGGTTCGCACCACGTTGGCGACCAGGCGCAGGACCGTCGCAGCCGCGTTCGCGTTCTCGATCTCGCCGGTCGAGTTCGCCACCTTGGCGACGTCGTTCAGGTTGCCTCCGACGTTGGTGACGACTCGCCGGTGCTCGCGCAACTCCTGAATCAACGCGGTGACGGCACCGCGGTCGGTCCCCTTGCCGAGGTGAGCTTGCAGAGCCGCCTCGTACGCCGCCTGTTGTGCCCAGGCTGCTGGCTTCATGCCAGCGAGGGCGGCGACCTGGACGATCACCGCCCACTCGATGTCGCTGTAGCGGAGCATCCCGCGCGGCTCGCGCTTGCCCGTCGTCGACTGCTCGCGGTAGCCCGCGTTCCCACCCGTCATCGTGTCCCCCGACACCTGTCCTGCGACACCGCTGTGCGATGTCGACTGCGTCGGGTCCGGGTGGGCCGACCCGACGGTCCTGTGGTCATCTGTTCGGTGCGGGTTGAGAGCCGATCCCCAGGTGCTCTTGCCGCCCAGCGTCCCGGTTCCGGCCTGTCGGCCTGAGACTGCCGTGCGGGATGTCCGCAAGGACAGTCTGCCAGGCCGCGGAGCGGTCTGGGGCAAAGCGTTTCGCTTTGGAATATCTTGCTCTGCCGACCCGCTGTTGCATCGGATGCGAATCCGTGCAGGCGTACATCCTCAAAGAGCGACAAGAAAGCCCGTCCGCGAGCTTGCGCTGGGGTGCACAGCAGCGGGCGCAGCGGCGGCTCTTAGCTTCCACCGCAACGCGACCAACCGGCGGGTCCGCAACGTCGGCGGGGCTGGGCGACGTTCGCCGCCGTCCGTCGAAGCCACTGATGCGGAGTTGGATACGGTCAGCCGAATCAGGCGGCTGCATTTCGAGTGAGCAGGAGAAGGAAGACCGGCATGACAGCAGAGTGGCTGACACCAACGGGAACGATCGTTGGCGCGATGATCACGGCCGGGTTCGGCGGTTGGCTGGGCGGTCGCCGATCAAAGAAGGAACAGGATACGCAGCACAGATTCGAGCGGGAGCAGGCCCTTGCCGAGCACGGACGAGATAAGGTCGACGGGGCCATCTCTTCTCTGTACTTCCTGCAAGGGCACTCGCGCGAAGCGGCTGAGGTGTCGAACCAGCAGGCCAGTGTGGAGCATCCCGGCGTCCTTGAGCAGCATCAGCGCCTCGAACGGGCGCTTCCGTACTTGACGAATGCCCAGGTAAGAGCGGACGCCGAACTAGTCCATGGCGTCATCCGAGACGCGTGGCTGATGGTCCAGTTTGGCGATGGGTACGTCATCGGGAGCGCCCAGGAGATCGTATGGCGAGTATGCCGGGAAGGCATCGCCCTGCTCGGACGCTACCTTCGGATGGAGCCTCACCAGACATCAGCGGAACTCGATCGCATGCGCAGGATCTACGACGAGGCCAATCACGCGTTCGGGGTCTATCTCGGCGAGATCGATGAGGACGGTACTGCTGCCGAACCAGGCCAGTAATGGAAGATTTTGCGACAGCAGGCGAGAGGGACCGGCACCGGCTCCGCGATTGGCTGGTTCCGTCGGTGTCACGTCGCGATGCTGTGGACTCTTTCGTCCAGGTCGGGCTTTGCTCTGTTTCGCAGATCGGCTGGTTGGTGTTGGCTGGGTGAATGGCACGTTCACCACGTCGAGCTGGGCCGCGAACGCCGGTGCCGTCAACGGTCGAGGAGTTCCTCGATGCGCTCGACGATGCCGGTGGTGAACTACGGATCGTGTCGCCGAGCGACGATGTGCGTGCTGCGTGGCGGCGGGTGATCCACCGCGTTCGGCAGGGCAAGCACGTCCCCGAAGGGTGGCACCTGTTACACCGAGGCCGCGACAGTGGAGACCTCGTCATCGAGATGCGGCCCGGCGAGCATCCCGCTGACAAGTACCGCCGGCCGGACGGGGATCGGGTGCCGATCCCCGCCACGCTGGCGAAGCCGCACCCCGCGGTTCAGTCACTGCGCGACGCGCCGGAACGTCTCCCGGCCTCGGCGACGAACCGCGGTCGAGCGGTCTTGATAGCTCAGGCGCTCGCGAAGGAAGCGGGCCGTCGCGGACTCAAGGTGGTGCCCGGAATCGGCGACGTGCTTCTCAAACTAGAGGCGTCGGGGCTCCAGTACGCCGTACGAGTCACCGAGGAAAGTGCTGCTCGGTGGACCCTGCGGCTCGTCCTCCACGTGCGCGGCCCGGGCGAACCAGCTGATGCTCGGTGGTGTGATCGCTCTGGCTGGCAGGTCGAGGAAACGTTGGGGCAGGTGCTCGACGACGTCGAGCGACGGGCGGAGGCCACTCGACGAGATATCGAAGAGAAGGACCGGCGCGAAGCTGACCGGAAGGCCACGGAACGCGCGAGAGTCGTCCGTGACCACCGAGCGAAGGCGTTGCGCGCTGAAGTCGCCGCCTGGTGTGAGGCGGAGCGGATCCGGCAGCATTGCGACCAGCTCATCTCGGCCGGCATGAATGAGCACGACGAGTGGGTGACATGGGCGCGGGCACGTGCTACCGAGATTGACCCCTTGACGGAGCCGCCAGTTCTACCGCCCGAGCCCACCAAGAAGGCGACGGCGCCACAACCAGCCCCGGCCAGCGTGTTCAGAGCGACACCGCCTGAGCCGAGACCTTGGCACCCGAATCAGAAGTGGTGGTCACGTTAGCTCGGCCCCCACGGGCTCAAGCCGTGCAGGTACGGCGCGAGGTCGTCCCGTCCCGGTTCCGGCGTGGCCGGCGTTCCGGCACGGTTTCGTACTGGATCTATCTCGTCCGCATAGGTCTGCGCCCACGTCGCCCAGGCGATGACGTCGTCTCGGCGCGACGGATCGACCGTCTCTGCGGAGCAGCGAAGCGCTGCGGCATAGGCACGGATGTCCTCGGCCTCTCTTGCTTCGTCGATCCGTTCGCGCAGCGCGTCCTTGCGGTGTTGTTCGGCGAACTGCTTCCGGGCCTTGGCCATCGCTGCTTCCCAACGGCGCTGACGCTCGGCAGCCTGGCGGTCCTCTTCCTCCCGGCGCTCGACGGCGGCCTTGATCATGAGCTCAAGACGGTCGAACATTGCTCCAAGCTGCTGCTCGAGTGGCCGGTCCTGGGCATCGGACCAGAATGTGTTCTTCTGGCGGCGGTAGCCCTCCTCTGGGTGGAGCTTGAGCCACAATCCGTTCTGAGTGCCTCCGCCGGTTAGCCTGAATTCGTCTCGGCCTGCCTCGATCGTGACGTGTTCACCGCGACGCTGGCCTCCTATCCGGACCCGGTATCCCCGGAAACCGGCCTCGTCCAGGATCGCTTGCCAGATCCGGAGCATGCGGCCGGTCTTCTGCCGCGGTACATCCGGTATCCAGTCGGGGACGAAAGCGCGCGAGTGATATGGACGCCACCGATCCGCATCGCGCCGTGCCATCCCGTCCTGCATCTCGACTACCAACGCGTGAGGAACCTTGGGCAGCTTCGACGGAACCCGGACGTCACGTCCTATGAAGTCGCCGTGGTCCTGGCTCTTGGGCGTCGGCTTCGGCGAGCTCGTCTGGCGAGGTGGCTTCGGGGGTGCGGTCGGGTCGCTCACGGAGATCCGCAAGGAGTTGCCAGATGTCCATTTGCTGAGCCGAGCGGTTCCGGCACGCAACAGCCGAAGCTGGGCGGTTCGCGCCGCATGGCGCCACGCCTTCAGCTCATCGGGCTTCAGGTCTTGGAGTAGGAGATGCCCGCCCGCCGCAGCCACCCGATTCAGCACTTCTTCCGGCGTGATCTGGGGATGGTCGGGCTCGGCCTCTGCCATGCGATCACTGTAAGTGACGAGACTGGGTGTCGCTAGCCAGCGCGATTAGGGAGGGGAGCGGAACTAGCACACTTCGTGGCTTCCGGCACTGCTCGGACTCACCAGGTGCTGACGAGCGACCTGGCTGCGGCGTCGGCATCCTGGCCCGAAAGCTGCGCGGCCATGGCGGTCTTCAGTACGGCTGTCGCCTGCCCGAAGATCATCTCGGACGAATTGACCAGGTCGAAGCCTGCGCGGTCGATTGTGAGGGTCCCCGCTGGGAGACCGGGCCCCTCGCTGAGCGCACTGGACACTGCTTGGGCGAACTCGATGGGCAGCCCTACAGTGAACGGTTCCTTCCACAGCTTGCTCGTGCAGGTCGGCTCCTCGTCGGCGTCGAACAAGTCGAAGGTCGCCACGGCCACGGCGAACTGCGTCTGGTCGCCCTGGCCGGGCTTGAACTGTCCGCCGACAAGAGCGCGTGGAGCGAGACCACCGAACCGTCGCAGGACTTCGACGTGCATCCGGACAGGGTTGGCCACGGCGCCGATGGCCGGCTGGGACGACCGTAGCCACTCTACGGCTTGGTATGCCGCTGGGTGATCGCCTTCGCCGATCGCGACGAGGCCGTGCCGTTCCACTTCAACGATCGTCATCGCGGTCCCAGCCCGTTCATCTTCCGCCACCACGGACCGAACAGGGGTTCCTGGTCGATCACGTCAGGATCATAATTCTTGCCGGGAGGATGGGTCTGCAAAGCCTCGGCGTGCGCTTCTTCGTAGCCCATCCCGCCATCCATCAGCTTCGCCTCGAGCGTTTCGTGACGCATGAAGTTGGTCTGTGCCTCTGACAGCGGCTTTCCCTCAGCCAGAGCTTTCCCGATTCGGTCCAGCATCACGTCGTTCGGTCCGAAATGGTCAAGACCGGGCCGGGAAAGATGCTCCTTGACCTTGGACACGTCGGTAGGCGCGAAGCTGGTGGGTACGTCCGGGGTGCCGCTCTCTCCCGGGATACCGCGCTCCGAATCGGGCTCGTGCTCGCCGTGCCCGGGTGCGCGCTCCTTGAGCAGCTTTCCCGCGCCGAACGCGGTGAACCCAAGCAGCATGTTGCCGGTGATCTTGCCCAACGCGCGGTCGCCGTGGCCATTGGCCCAGTCGTCCCAGGCGACCATCTCTTTGAACGTGTCGACCGGATGGGCGATGTTGTGCGCCATCGATGCGACGACTTCAGCCGGATCCGCGAGGATCTGGTAGAGGCCTTCACCTGCCCCCTTGATGCTGTCCCAGATGCCGCCGAAGAAGTTCGCATCGGCCTGCTTTCGGGAGTCTTGCGGCGCAACTGCTCCCTCATAGCGGAGTGCGTCAGCCGTCAGGTTGCCTACGCTCGCCAACTGCTGCCGAGCGCGGTTCAGAATGTCCCGCGCGGCTTGGCGCTGGCCCTCGCCGGGGTCGGTGAACGGCGGGGCCTGCACCACGGTCGGGTCACCGTGTTGTGCGTTCGCCCTGGTCTTCGCGTCGGCATCGGCAACAGCGCGATCATGTTCGGTCTTCGCTTGCTGGGTGGCGTTGTCGCCTTGCTGCCACTGGGCGATGGCTTCGGCTGCCTGCCCCTGCGCCCATGAGAGACAGTTCGCGAAGTCCGTCAGCGCGAGAGCGGCGTTGTCCAACGAGTCGCCGGCCTGCCCCCAACGAGGCACCTCGGTCTGATGGTCCTCGTGAAACTTGTCCGCCGCTGGTCCCTGCCAGGCGCCGGTGTCGATCCGCCGGAGCGCGTCCCCGACCGCGTGGGCCGTCTTGGCTCGCTCGCTCAGTACTCTGGCGTTCTCGAACACGGCTGGCGGATCGCCGGGGATCAAGGCCTTCGGATCGGCCGTCTGGCCGAGCTCCGCCATCAGACAGCGCCAATCGTCGGCTCGTCGGGCGAGACTGCGTCCCACCCGGGATCGGACTTCAGAGCCGCTGTGTTGGTGTGCTCGATCGCCCGGTAGGCGGATGCTGCCTTGCCGAGTAGGTCCCCGAGGTTACTGGCGCGATCAGACAGCGCGTCGAGCCCGACACTCCATCGGCCACATAACTCCGCGAGTGCGTCGTGAACGCCGCTGTGGCCATACAGACCTGGTTCACCGCACAGTCCGCGAAGCTCGAAGCTGTCCTGGTCGTGTACGACGGCGCTCATGTTTTTCGATGCGTTCTCCAGCACGTCGATGTCGACGTGAAAGCCTGGACCATCCACTCCTCTTCGTCCCCTCTGTCACTTGCGTCAGGCAACTACTCCGCCTTGCGTCCCCGCTCTCCCGCGTGTGCCCATGCCCGCGCGATCAGTTCCGGCGGCGCCATCCGAGACAGGACCGGGAAGCGATGCGCATCGTCGGGGTCGACCATCAGACCCACGCCAGGCGGGACCAGTTCCAACAGATCCGCACCCGTTGTAGTGAAGTAGTCGCACTCGCCCACGTGTGCTGCCAGCCGTTCGAGTGTCGTGAAGACGGCCATCCATTTGCCGCGTTCGCCAAGGTCGGCCACCAGCAGCGCCGGCTCCTCCGGTCGCTGCGCGTAGACCAACGCGCTCACGAATGCGTCGACGAAGTCACCTGGACCCCGGTTGCCACTCCAAACCTGCTGCGCAACGATCGCCAGCCGAGCTTCAGCTGCCCCTTCGTCACGTTTCACGCTCGGTACCATACTTGCTGTAACCGGCCTGCTCAACGAGCGAACGCGGCGGCGGGTGTCTAGCTCATGCCGCCTTCCCTCGTGGTTGCGGGCGCCGCGACGGCGGACGATGTGCGGTCAACAGGGCAGCCAGCCGGTCCCGCTGCCTGGGTGTCAGCGGCGGTGCTGCGTCGACGAGCTCGCGAGCGTGGGCGTCCAAGTCCGGTGTAGCCGGGTGCGCGGCGGAAATCAGGTTGTCGTCTGCCACGGTGTGGCCCTTCTGAAACAGGAAGGTCGACGACGGGTCGTGGGACTACAGCGCTCCCCCGAACGCGCACGGCCCGACGCGACCCTCACTGCGTGGGACAGCAAGGGGCACGACATGTCCCGGTCCTCTGGCAACGCGGGGCTTTGATCGAAGGTCGCGGCCCGGAGGTCGTGAGACACGCTCGGTGGTTCGCCTGCCGCCCTCCGATGGGGCAGGGCCGTGCAATGCCGGAAGCAAGTCGAGCAGCAGGAAGAGCAACAATGGAGTCGCCGTGATGAGGAACGTGCGCTGGCCGGCCGACGACAGGAGCAGCAGAACCTTGATCAGCTGAACCAAGGTTCGAGCTTTGGCGGCGTCCGCTGCTCCTCCTGGGTTCAAGTCGGCGATCAGGTCGCTCTCGGCCGACTTGACGTTTGTCTTCGTTGTCTGGCGAAGCAGTGCCGCATACGCCAGGTACGGCAGGACTTCTGCGCTTTTGAGGAGCTGAAGCCGTCGGCGATGATTGCCGGCCAGCCGGTCATGTCCGGCCTGGAAGCTTGCAGCGAATGACTCGTACCCCTCGGCGTGACCGTGGGGAAGCTGAGCGAGGACCGCGGCCTGTTCGTGGGCTGGGAGACTTGCTCGCATCTCGCGGAGTGTCGCGGCGCGATCCAGGATCTCTCCGGCCGAGAACGACTCGGCGCGCGAGGCCGGACGAGTCATCCGGTCAATGAAGTGACTTATGGTCACCAAGTCTTCGTTGTCATCCCCCATGGTGACCAGCGTAGATCGTTCATTGCTACAAGTCGATCTACTCGGTCAACTACGGTGTGCAATCGAATTGCGGTTTAGTCCAGGTCTTCGCGCCACTTGATGGCCACCGAATTCGGGTCGAACGTCTTGCGCCCGCGCGGCGTCGGCGCGATCTTCACGATGGACACCGCGTCCACGACGTTGCGACGGATCATCAGCGGTGCGGCGTCGAACGCTTTCACCGGGTCGGACGCGGAGAGCGTCGACGCTGCAGCGTTCCGGGCGCTCAGCCGGGCCAGGACGCGCTGTGCCTCCGCAAGTTCCGCCTTGACCTTCTGCGTCGAGACCTTGTAACGCGGGCCGTCGATGTCCCCGGAGTCGTAGTCCGCCTCGATGCGCTCCAGTCGCTTGGTAAGCCGTTTGACTTCAGCGTTCGCTGCTTCTGCTCGCTTGGACTCCTTCGGCGTGATCAGGTCAGCGAGGTCAGCGCGACCGAGTCGTTCCCGGATCGTCTTGATCACGAGGTCGTCGATGTAGTGCTGCGCACGCGTCAGGCAGCCGTTGGGGCAGCGGTAGCGGTCGCCTGACCATGAGCGGACCTTCGCATCGCACTTGCCACACTCGAACAGACCCGCCCCGAGATGCTTCCGGTCCGTCCCCTGTTGGGTCTTGCGTCGCGGGTCAGCCAGCTTGGTCTCCACCAGTCTGAACACGTCATCGTCAACGAGGGCCTTCCAGGTTCCCCGCTTTCCGTTGGTCTGGCCCTGGTAGACCGCATGTCCCGCGTAGCGCGGGTTGGTCAGGATTGTGCGGACACTCGACGGGTTCCATGGACGGCCATGACGTGTGGAGAAGCCGGTTTCGGTGAGCCAGGCGGCAAGCGCGCGGAGGGAATCCCCGGCGGCGAACCGATCGAAGAGTTCGCGCACGATGACAGCTTCGCTCTCGATGACCTCGCCTGCCGGGGTGTAGCCCGTCAACCGAACGCCGAGAGGAGGCTTGCCGTGCTCCGCACGCTGGAGGGCGGCGGCACGCTGTCGTGCCGCCTTCCGCTCGATCTCGCCGCGGGCGACGGTCGCCTTGATCCGGGCGAACATCCGGCCGCCGTCGGTCGACAGATCGGCCTCGCCGTTCGCGGTGACCAGCAACAGGCCGCGTTCTTGCGCTGCGTCGATCCAGTCTTCGAGCTGGCGAGGCTGGCGGGTCAGCCGATCCAAGTCCCAACAGACCAGTGCGTCGAACTCGCCGGCTTCGTACGCGGCGACCAACTGGTCGTACTCGGGGCGGGACTTGTGCCTGTCGGATGCCGAGACTGAGTTGTCGACGAACTCGCCGACGACATGCCATCCGCGCTGGTCAGCGATGCGTAGACAGTCCGCCCGCTGTCGTTGAACAGCCAGCTGCTCGCCAGTCGCGTCTAAGCTGACTCGTAGGTAGATGGCGCAACGACGGGGTGTTGTCACACTTCAAGTGTTTCACGGCGTGGTAATCTGGTCGAGTTCCGCTTCAACGTCTGACGCACGTTCCGTGAGCGTCAACTACTGACTGTTGCTTTCATTGGGCGCAGGATATACTGCGCCCAATGAAAGCTTCGCCGAGCCTGCTGCCCCTCCTGCGTTCGCGCATGCAGGGTGAGCTGCTCGCGCTGGTCCTGCTGCACCCCGAGCGCGAGTACAACATCACCGAGCTCGCCAAGGCTTTCGGTGTCTCGGCGACGACCGTGCTGCGCGAGGTCGAACGGCTCGTCGTCGGCGGCATCCTCGAAGACCGGCGGGTCGGCCGGAGCCGGCTCGTCAAAGCCCGCACCGATACCCCGCTCTACCGGCCGTTGAGCGAGGTCCTCTCGGTCACCTTCGGGCCGCTGCCGCTGCTCGCCGAGGCCCTGTCCGGGGTGGCGGGCGTGCGCGAGGCCTACATCTACGGGTCCTGGGCCGCGCGCTACAGCGGCGAACCGGGGCCGCCGCCGGGTGACGTCGATGTCCTCGTCGTCGGTTCGCCCGATCCGGACGAGCTCTTCGACCTGGCCGAGGGCGTGTCGCGGCGGCTGGGGCGCGAAGTCAACGTCCACCGAATCTCGCCGTCGGCGTGGGCGTCGAGCAGCTCGGATCCGTTCCTCACCAGCGTGCGTGAGCGTCCGCTGGCTCCGCTGCAGCTCGATCAGGAGACAGAATGACCCGGTGGAACCAGGGCCGCGCCACGATCGACGCGCTCATCGCGCGCGGCTCCCTCGAACCCGTCCCGGCTTCGCGGGAGGCTGCGGAGGCGGAGCTGGGCCGGGCCCGCACGCACGTCGCTTCGGCACTGCAGCTGCTGGACTCGGATCCAGAGGGCGCCTACACGCTGGCGTATGACGCCGCACGGCGTTCGTTGGCGGCCGTCCTGCAGAACCAAGGCCTGCGCGCGACGAGCCGCGGTGGCCACATCGCCGTCTACGAAGCGGTTCTCGCGCAGCTCGATCCGCCGCTCGGGCCGCTTCTGCGGCCCTTCAACCGGATGCGGGTGCGGCGCAACGAAGTCGCTTACCGCTCTTCCGAAGCGCCTTCGGTCACCGCCGAGGACGTGGCGGCCGACGTCGCGAAGGTCGAAGATCTGATCGGGGTCGCCGAGAAGACGATCCCGAGCATGTCCCGGTACTGATCGTGGACGACGCTGCGGCCCGCCCGCTCACGCCGAACGAGCGGACGGCCCTGGACACGCTGCTCGCGGCCGACTTCCCCAGTGCCGCGGAACTGCGGGCGCAGGCCGCCACGGCCCGGGTGATCGGCCGGTGCGGCTGCGGGTGCCCCACGATCGACCTCGCGGTGGACGACGCGATACCGCGCGCGGAGCTGAAGAACTCGGTGGCGGCCGAAGCCGATGTGCCGGACGGCGGGCTCATCGTGTTCGTCGATGACGGCCGGTTGTCGTGTCTGGAGTACTGGTCCACGGCCGACGAGAAGCCGGTCGAATTTCCGCCGCCCGACCGGATTCGTTAGCCGAGCAGGCCCAGCAGGGCGATCACGATCAGCACCACCGCGGGGGCGAGGGTGTTGATCCAGACGCGCTGGGCGGGCGTGAGGGCGGCGGTGCTGTTCATGGCGCTTCCTAGGGCTTAAAACCGATGCTTCCGCAGGAACAGCGCGCTGATCATGCCCCGTGTTAACAGCTGTGATCGAACTCTCAGCCGTCCAGGTGACGGCGGTTGCGGGCGGTGAACCAGAGCACCCCACCGGCCGCCGCCACCATTGCCGCGAACGCTGCCGTGCCGACCACGATTGCCTGAGTCATCTGTGTCTCCCTCCCGAAGGTTCCGGTAACCGAGAGACGTCGAACCCGGTCAAAGGTGCACTCAGCGTAACCGGGATCACACGGAATCGAGCACCGAGTCGATCTGCGCGGCCAGGTCGAAGTCCTTCGCCGTCAGCCCGCCCGCCGAATGGGTGGAGAGCCGGAACGTCAGCGTGCGCCAGCGGATGTCGATGTCCGGGTGGTGGTCGGCGGCTTCGGCGAGCACCGCGACGCGGTCCACCACCTCGATCGCCTGGGGGAAGCTCGCCAGCTCCGCCTCGCGGGAGATGACCGCGCCGGACCGGGTCCAGCCGGTGCGCAGAAGACGATCGGCCTCGGAGTCGCTCAAGATTTCCGTCATGTCTCCATGGTCGTCCGTCCTGGACTACGCTGCACGGTTGCCACGGGAGTCCGGTCAGCCGGGCTGAGAGGCGGGTCACTCCGCGACCGTTCGCACCTGACCGGATCATGCCGGCGACGGGAGGGCCTTCCCTCCGCGTCCGGCGAAGTGCAGGAGGGTAGATGAAACGCAGGGCTGTGCGCGCCGCGACGGCCATCGCCGCCGTCAGCGCCGTCGCCGCTGGGTGCTCGCTGTCGGACGGTGACGGTGGTACGCAGCAGACGCCCACCGTCACCCTCGTGACGCACGATTCCTTCCTCGCGCCGCAGGAGGTGCTCGACGCCTTCCAGAAGCAGTCGGGCATCAAGGTTTCCGTGCTCAAGCAGGGCGACGCCGGATCGCTGACCAACAAGCTCGTGCTGACGAAGGCCAACCCGATCGGCGACGTCGCCTTCGGCGTTGACTCCACCTTCGCCTCACGCGCGCTCAGCGAGGGCGTCTTCGAGCCCTACACCAGCCCCGAGGCCGACCGCGGGCCGCAGCGCTACGCCGTCGACCCCGAGCACCGGCTGTCCGCGGTCGACGTCGGTGACGTCTGCGTCAACGTCGACACGAACTACTTCACCACCAAGGGGATCCCCGCGCCGGAGACCTACGACGACCTGGCCGACCCGAAGTACCAGGACCTGCTGGTCGCCGAGGACCCGGCGACGGCGTCCCCCGGGCTGGCGTTCCTCCTCGGCACCGTCGCCAAGTACGGCGAGGCCGGCTGGAAGGACTACTGGACGAAGCTGAAGGCCAACGGCGTCAAGGTGGTCAGCGGCTGGGAAGAGGCGTACACCAAGCAGTTCTCCGGCTCGTCCGGCAAGGGGCCGCGGCCGATCGTCGTCTCGTACGCGTCGTCGCCGGCCGCCGAGATCGGCGACGACGGGAAGCCGCGCACCAAAGCGCTGCTCGACACCTGCTACCGGCAGGTCGAGTACGCCGGCGTGCTGGCGAACGGCAAGCAGGTCGAGAACGCGCGCAAGGTCGTCGACTTTCTGCTGTCCCAGCAGTTCCAGGCGACGGTCGCGGCCAACATGTACGTCTACCCGGCGCGCCAGGGCGTCGACCTGCCCGCGGGCTGGGCGCAGGTCGCGCCGCTGCCGCAGAAGCCGCAGACGCTGCCCGCGGACCAGGTGCAGGCCGGACGCGAGAAGTGGATCGGCGAATGGCGCACGCTCGTGCAGTGACACCAGTGCCATCCGGGACTCCGCCCCGAAAAGCGACAGCCCCGCCGCGGACGGCCCGCGGGCTCGGCCTGGCACTGCTCGGCCTGGCCCCGATCGGCTTCCTGGTGGTGTTCTTCGCCTGGCCGGTGCTGGCGATCATCAGCCGCGGGTTCGCCGCGGGCGGGCTCGAAGTGGTCCTGAAAGACGCGCGGACCTGGCAGCTGGCCGGGTTCACGGTCGCGAGCGCGGCCGCGTCGACGCTGGTCGCGGTGCTGGCCGGGCTGCCGGTGGCGTTCCTGCTGGCCCGGGTGCGGCTGCCCGGTGTCGGCCTGGCGCGGACGCTGGTGCTGGTGCCGTTCGTGCTGCCGACCGTGGTCGTCGGGCTGGCGTTCCGGGCGCTGTGGCCGGACGGTGGCGTGCTGCCGATCGTGCTGGCCAACGCCTTCTTCAACGTCGCCGTCGTCGCGCGGACCGTCGCCGGGCTGTGGGCGCGGCTGGATTCGCGGACGACCGACGCGGCCCGGGCGCTCGGCGCGTCGCCGTGGCGGGCCTTCCGGTCGGTGACGCTGCCCGCGCTGGCGCCGGCGATCGCGTCCGCCGCGGCCGTCGTGTTCCTGTTCTGCGCCACCAGTTTCGGGGTCGTGCTCATCCTCGGCGGTGCCCGCTACCGGACCCTGGAAACCGAGATCTACCTGCGCACGGTCGACCTCCTCGACCTCTCGGGGGCCGCGGCGCTTTCGCTGATCCAGTTCACGGCCGTGGTCGCCGCGCTGGTGCTCGGCGGGCTGGCGCGGCGGCGCAAGGAGGGGGCCCGGATCGGCTCGGGTCAGGCGCGACGTCCTCGCGGCGGCGAGTGGTGGGTCGTCGGCGCGGCGGGCGTCGTGCTCGCGTTGCTGGTGACGCCGATCGTCGCGCTGCTCGCCGAATCGGTGTCCACTGAGGACGGCTGGAGCCTCGCCGGGTACCGGGCCCTGACCGGCACCGGCGAGAAAGGCGCCCTTCAGGTCTCCGGCTGGGACGCCGCGCTGAACTCGCTCAAGGTGGCCATCGACGCGACGCTGCTCGCGATGGTCGTCGGCGTGCTCGCGTCCGTGGTGCTGGTGGCGCTGCGCCGCTCACCCGCAAAGGCGGCGCGAGGCCTCGGCGAGACGATGGACGCCGTCCTGATGCTGCCGCTCGGGGTGTCCGCGGTGACCGTCGGGTTCGGCTACCTGGTGACGCTCGACGCGCTGCCCGGCGACCTGCGGACGTCGCCCTACCTGGTGCCGCTGGCCCAGGCGCTGGTGATCATCCCGCTGGTCGTGCGGATGGTGCTGCCGGTGCTGCGCTCGGTCGACGTCCGGCTGCGGCAGGCCGCGTCGACGCTCGGGGCGAGCCCGCTGCGGGTGTGGCGGGAGATCGACCTGCCGCTGACGCTGCGGCCGCTGGTCGCGGCGGCGGGCTTCGGCTTCGTCGTGGCCCTCGGCGAGTTCGGCGCGACGAGCTTCCTCGCCCGGCCGACGGCGCCGACGCTGCCGGTCGCGGTCGCGACGCTGATGGGGCGCCCGGGCGAGCTGAACAACCAGATGGCTTATGCGGCGTGCGCGTTGCTGATGCTCGTGACGGTGCTGGCGGTCGCGCTGATCGACCGGCTCGGGCGCGGCGGGGTGGGAGAGTTCTGATGGCGTTGTCGGTACGGGACCTGACTGTCCACTACGGAACGTTCGCGGCGGTCCGCGACGCCCGGCTGGACATCGCCGACGGCGAGGTGCTGGCGCTGCTCGGCCCGTCGGGCTCGGGAAAGTCGACGCTGCTGCGCGCGATCACCGGGCTCGAGCCGTCGGCTCGCGGCTCGGTGAGCTGGGACGGCGAGGACCTCGGCCCGGTCCCGGTCCACCGCCGCGGCTTCGGCCTGGTGTTCCAGGACGGCCAGCTGTTCACCCACCGCGACGTCGCCGCGAACATCGCGTTCGGCCTGCGGATGCACGGCGTGCCCCGCGCGCAGTGGGCCCCACGGGTGGCCGAGCTGCTGGAGCTCGTCGGCCTGACCGGCTTCGAGAAGCGCCGGGTGACGGAGCTGTCGGGCGGCCAGGCGCAGCGGGTGGCGCTGGCCCGGGCGCTGGCGCCGAAGCCGCGGTTGCTGCTGCTCGACGAGCCACTGTCCGGTTTGGACGCGGGGTTGCGCGAGCAGCTGGCGATCGACCTGGCGGACCTGTTGCGGCGCAGCAAGATCACGGCGCTGCTGGTGACCCACGACCAGGAGGAGGCGTTCACGCTCGCCGACCGGGTGGCGGTGCTCGACGCGGGCGAGGTCCGGCAGGAGGGCGCGGTCCGCCGGGTGTGGCGCAACCCGGCGGACGACGAGGTGGCCCGCTTCCTGGGCGTGACGACGTTCGTGGACGGCACGGCCGCGGGCGGGGTCGTGCACACGTCCCTCGGCGACGTGGCCTTGCCCGACGTCGACGACGGCCCGGTGCGGCTGGGCTTGCGGCCGCACGCGCTGCGCGTCGCCGCCGAAGGCGTGCCGGGCGAGGTCATCGCGGCGGTGCACCGGCGGGAACACGTGCGCCTGGTGGTGCGCCTCTCGGAGTCCACTGTGGACGCGGTAGCCCCGGCGGCTTCGGACCTACGGGCCGGCGACGAGGTACGGCTGGCACTGGACCCCGACGGCCTGGCGGTGGTCGGCTCGTCGTGAGTGGTAATTAGGGTTCTAACCCGAATTACCACTCACGACCGCGTCAGCCGTCGCGAGTGGACATGCGGGCGTAGGCCAGCGAAAGTCCGATCACGATGTAGCAAACCGCGCGCAGAGCGCCCTCGCCCAGCATCTGGGTGCCCATCGGGTCTTGGAGGACCTCCGCCGGGGCCATCGACCAGTTCTGCGTCAGCAGGAACGGGTGCAGCCAGTCCAGCGACGTCAGGAACCCGAGGATCGTGAACACGATGTCGCCCGCCAGGACCGAAGCCACCACCAGCATCGGGTGCTCGGTCCAGCTGGACAGCGCCAGCGCCACCGCGCCGACCGCCCACAGCTGCAGCACCACCCAGCCCGCCACCAGCAGGATGCGGGCCAGCGCGCCGCCGAGGGACAACGTCGTGCCCGACAGCGTGAACAGCGAATCCGTGCCGTTGATGATCAGCCCGGTCACCACGCCCGTCACGCACATCGCCAGCACCGAAACGACCGACACCGTCGCGACGCCGAACGCCTTGACCGCCAGCAGCCGGCCGCGGCCGACCGGGGCGATCAGCCAGCCGCGCAGCGTGCCGTGCGAGGTCTCGCCCGCGATCGCGTCCGCGCCCGCCATGGCCGAGGCCAGCGGCAGCAGCAGTGCCAATGACATCACGATCGCCGCGATGGGCAGCACGAACGCGTTGTTGACCGCGGACGAGAGCAGCGCTCCGCCGCCGTCGTTCGGGCCGCCACCCTGCGAACCCGCATCGTCCACCAGAGTCAGGCCGATGCCGATCACCACCGGGATCAGCGCCAGGAGCCCGAGCACGGCCAGCGTGCGCGGCCGCCGGAAGATCCAGCGCAGCTCCGCGGCCAGCAGTCGCGGCAGCGGGACCGTGTCGTGGCCCGTGCGGGCCGCCGGTGCCTCCAAGACGGCAGTCATTCCGCCCCCTCGGTCAGCCGCGCGAACAGGTCTTCCAGGCCGGTGCGGGCCCGCGTCGCCTCGTGGACCGCGACCCCCGCGCCCACCAGGACCTGCAGCACCCGCGGCGCCTCGGCCGCGGTGAGATCGGCCCGGACGCCGTCCGGCGTGAGCCGGGCACCGATCCGGTTCTCCCGCAGCACTTCCACCGCCTGCTCCGCGTCCGGCGTGCGGACCAGCAGGGCCGCGTTCCCGGACTCCAGCAGCTCCGCCAGCTCGCCCTGCGCGACGACGTTCCCGGCCTGCAGGACGGCCACGTGCGTGCACGTCGCTTCGACCTCGGCCAGCAGGTGCGACGACACCAGCACGGTGACGCCCTCGGCGTGCAGCTCGGCGACGATCCTGCGGATCTCCCTGGTACCAGCAGGGTCGAGGCCGTTGGTCGGCTCGTCGAGCACGACCATCTTCCGCGGCACCAGCAACGCCGAAGCGAGCCCGAGCCGTTGCTTCATGCCGAGCGAGTAGCCCTTGTAGCGCCGCCGCGCCGCGCCGGTCAGGCCGACGCGCTCCAGCGCCGTGTCCACCGCGGTGGGGATCCCGGCCGAGGACAGCCGCGGTTCCGCCGCGGCGAAGCGCAGCAGGTTGTCGCGCCCGGAGAGGAAGGGGTGGAAGCCCGGCCCCTCGACCAGCGCGCCGACGTCCGGCAGCGCGTGCGCGGCGGCGTCCGGCATCGGACGGCCGAGCAGCTCGACCTCGCCCTCGGTCGGCCGGACCAGGCCGAGCAGCATCCGGATGGTGGTCGTCTTGCCCGAGCCGTTCGGCCCGAGCATGCCGACGACCGCGCCCTGCGGGATGTCGAGGTCGACGTGGTCGACCGCGACGGTGCTGCCGTAGACCTTGCGCAGTCCCCGGGTCCGCGCGGCGAGCGGGACCGCCGGGGCGGACGCCTCCGAAGAGACGTCCGCCCCGGACTGGACAGCCGTGCTGGTCACTTCTGGCCCAGCGCTTCGTACAGGACCTGCTCCGGCACCGCACCGGCGGCGAACCGGCCGTCGTCGGTCAGCACCGCGCTGCCGACCTTCGTGGTGACGAGGTAGCCGCTGCCCCACGCGCCGCTGACCTTCTTGGCGAACCGCTCGAGCAGCGCCTTCGGGTCGGCGTTGCCGCCGCGGCCTTCACGACCGGACTGCTGCTTCGGCGCCGCGTTCAGCGCGTCGGCCGGGACCTTGCCGGTGACGACGGTGTCCCAGCCGTCGCCGACGACCTTGACGTCCTGCTTCGCCTTCTCGGCCAGGTCCTTGTCCTTCTGGTCGATCGTCGGCGTCTTCTCCTGCACCTTGGCGCCCTTCGGCGGGGTGAAGGTGAAGAGGTCGGCCGGCTGCTGGGTGAACTGGATCTCGGTGAACGCCACCTCGAGTGCCGGCGTCGCCGTGCCGTTGCTCAGCACCGACACCCGCAGCGGCATCCGCGTCTGCGAGTCGACCGCGACGCGGATCTCGCGCAGCAGCGTCCGCTCGGTCGGCTTCGGCGTCAGGACCAGCTCGTAGGCCGGGCGGCCGGCGACGGTCGCGGTGCCGTCGACCGACACCGTGCTGCTCTCGCGGACCTTCGCGAGCAGTTCCGCCGACGCCGCCAGCGGGTCGGCCGTCCGGTCGCTGCCCGCGCCCTTCTGCTGGGCCACGTCGGCCGGAATGGTCACCTTGGTCGCGGTGTTCGTCTTGGAGCTGTAGTCCCAGACGGTGGTGCCGTCGTGGACCACGGTCTCCTGGCTCGCACCCTGCGTGACGGCCAGCCGGCTCTTGCCCGCGCCGTCGGTGAAGATGTGCGCCGAGTCCATGTTCAGCGCCTGTGCGCCCGGCACCGCGTTCCCCACCGCGGGCAGGCCCAGGTCGTTGCTCACCTTGACCGTGCCGTCGAACGCGCCCGGCTTCGCCTTGGCCACCGACTGCACCAGGTCCTCGGCGCTCACCTGCGGCAGCGCCGGCTTGTCGTCGGCGCTGGCCGGCATCGCGACGAACGCGAGCCCGCCGGCACCGAGCGCGGTGCCGAGGACCGCGGCGGTGATGCCCTTCGTCTTCGGTTTCATGCGTCTCTCCCTGTGGTGTTCCCGGACTCGAGTGTGCCCGGCTCCCTGGCCACGACGCTTCCCTCTCGAGGCTGAGATACCCCTGAAGGTTCGCCCTCCCCGGCTGAGATCGCGCTGAGAACCGACGCAGGACCTGCGCAAACCGGCCATGATGAGTCTCGTGAAACCTCGGGTGCTGGTGGTCGACGACGAACCGGGCGTGCGGAAGGCGCTGCAGCGCGGGCTGCGTGCGGAGGGCATGGACGTGGTCACCGCCGCGGACGGGCCCACCGGCCTGCAGCTGGCGAGCACGGGCTCGTTCGACGTCGTCCTCCTGGACATCATGCTGCCGGGCCTGTCCGGCTACCGCGTGCTGGAACGGCTGCGCAAGGACGGCGTCACCACGCCGGTGCTGCTCGTCTCGGCCAAGGACGGCGAGATCGACCAGGCCGACGGCCTCGACCTGGGTGCCGACGGCTACCTCGTCAAGCCGTTCTCGTTCGTGGTGCTGGTCGCGCAGGTCCGCGCGGTGCTGCGCCGGGCGGGGCCGGAGGCCGGCCGCGGCACGCTGCGGCTCGGCGCGCTGGCCGTCGACCGCGGGCTGCGGCAGGTGCACTGGCACGACGAAGAAGTCGGCCTGAGCCCGCGGGAGTTCGCGCTGCTGGAGGTGCTCGTCGGCCGCGCGGGCACGGTCGTCACGAAGGACGAGCTGCTGCGCGCGGTCTGGGGCGAGGAGCAGGCGGTGACCCGCAACCTCGTCGAGGTCTACGTCGGGTACGTGCGCCGCAAGCTCGACGCGGTCGGGGCCGGCGCATTGCTGCGGACCGTGCGCGGGCACGGCTACCTGGCCTCCGATGCGCAGCTCGACGAGGTCATCACCCCGTGATCCCCTGGTGGCGGGGCCGCACCCTGCAGGCCCGGATCACCGTCCTGGCCGCGACGATCACCCTGGTCTGCCTGCTCGGGCTGGCCACACTGGCCGCGTCGAACCTCTCGCCGCTGCTCATCGGCTCGGTCGACCGGGAGCTTTCCGGAGCACTGGGCCCGGCCGCCGCCGAGGTGAGCGCGGGCCGTCCGCTGTCCGGCGCCGCCCCGGTGACGCTGCGGGTGCTGGACATCGCGGGCATGCCGGTGGACGGCGGCACCCCGGCCGGGCTGGCCCCTTCGGACGTCTCGACGCTCAAGGCGGGGCAGCCGGTCCAGCGCGACGGCGCGCGGTACCTGGGGACGGTCGTCAGCGCGCCGGACGGGTCACAACGCCTGGTGGTCGCGGGCGCCGGCCTGGTCGGCTTCGCCGCCGCGGTGCACTACGGCGGCGTGTGGCTGGTGGTCGTCGCGGCGGTCGGCGCGCTGGTGGCGGGCTTCGCGACGTGGCTGGTCGTGCGCCTGTCGCTGCGGCCGGTCGCGCGCATGCGGGGTTCGGTGCGGTCGCTGCCACCGGCGGCGCGGCTGGCGCTGCCGGACTCGCACGACGAGCTGCGGGCGCTGGCGGAGGAGTTCAACGCGCTGCTGGAGCGGCAGGAGCAGGCCAGCGACCGGCTCCGGCGCTTCACCGGCGACGCCGCGCACGAGCTGCGCTCGCCGGTCGCGTCGATCCGCGTGCAGGCCGAGGTCGCGGTGACCAACCCGGATCCGGAGCTGGCCCAGGAGACGCTGTCGGACATCTTGACGGAGGCCGAGCGGCTGTCGGCGCTGCTGGACGGGCTGCTGTCGCTGGCGCGGTCGGACGCGGGGGAGGTGCCGCCCGCGTCGCCGGTCGAGCTGGTGAGCGAGGTCCGTGCGGCGGCCGCCCGGCTGCCGGCGGGAGCACCGGAGACGCGGGTGAGCACGGCGGTCGCCCAGGCGTGGGCGTCGGCCGCGCACGCGGAGGTCGAGCTGGTGCTGGACAACCTGCTGCGCAATGCGTGCCGCTACGCGCGCGGGCAGATCGTGGTGTCGGTGCTGGCGTCGCGGTCCTCGGTGCGGGTGGTGGTCGACGACGACGGCCCGGGGATCGCGCCGGAGCACCGAGAGAAGGTGTTCGACCGGTTCTACCGGATCGCCGACGACCGGGCCCGGTCCTCGGGCGGCACCGGGCTGGGGCTGGCGATGGTGGCGGAGACGGTCCGCCGCCGCGGCGGCCGCGTCCAGGTGAGCGAGTCCCCGGACGGCGGCGCCCGGTTCGTGGTCGTCTGGCGCGCGGCCCCGGCCGCCTGACCGCTCGCCTCAAGCGCCCCAAGGCGGCCTTGGTTGCGTCTCACGCACCGAAGGCCGCCTTGGTTGCGTCAGACGCACCGAAGGCCACATTGGGGCGCTTGAGGCGGAGCCGGCGCGCGGCCGGGGCGGGGGCTTCCGGGTAAGTTCCGGGACTGTGAACGCTGTGATCGTGGGAGCCGCCCTGGTGCGGGACGGCAAGCTGCTGGCCCAGCAGCGGGCTTGGCCGCCGAAGCACGCGGGGCAGTGGGAACTGCCCGGTGGCCGGGTCGAAGACGGGGAGTCCGAGGCCTTTGCGCTGGCCCGTGAGTGCAGCGAGGAACTCGACGTCGTCGTCGAGGTCGGCCGCCGGGTCGGGGAGGACATTCCGCTGCCCGGCGGGAAGGTCCTCCGGATCTACGCCGCGACGCTCGTTTCGCCCGGGGAAGAGCCGCGGGCCGTCGAGCACCGAGCCGTGCAGTGGCTCGGGCCCGACGACCTCGACGACGTCGACTGGCTGCCTGCCGACCGGATCCTGCTGCCGGCCTTCCGCGCGCTGCTCAGTTACCAAGCCGGCCAAAAGTAGGCCGCCCCGCGCTCGCCACGTGACCGTCGCTACGAAGTCATCCGGCCGTGACTGTGGCCGGATTGGTAACCGATCGGCGCAGCAGCGCCGATCATCCGCAGCGCCGCGTCGAGCCGGTGCGAGCCGCGCTCCCGGGCGCGCTCGGCGCCCGCCTTCCGCACCCGGTCCAGCTCGGCGACGTCGTCGAGCAGCGCCAGCGCCCGGGAGCGCAGCGGCCGCAGCTCCTCGATCACCGCGTCGGCGACGGCGTCCTTCACCGCTCCGTACGAGGAGAACTCCGCGGCCAGGTCCGCCGGCGAGCCACCCCGGCAGGCGGCGAGGATCTCCAGCAGGTTCGCCATCCCCGGCCGGGTCTCCGGGGCGTGGACCGGCACCGAACCGCCGTCGGTGACCGCGCGGCGGATCTTGCGCCGGATCTGGTCGGGCTCGTCGAGCACGAACACCACGCCCACCGCGTCGCGCGTCGACTTCGACATCTTGCGGGTCGGGTCGGTGAGGTCCTTGACCCGCGCGCCCGCGGGCGGGAGCACCGCCTCCGGGACGGTGAACACCTCGCCGTAGGTGCTGTTGAACCGCTTGGCCAGCGTCCTCGTCAGCTCCACGTGCTGGCGCTGGTCCTCGCCGACCGGCACCTCGTTCGCGCCCTGCAGCAGGATGTCCGCGGCCATCAGCGCCGGGTAGGTCAGCAGCGACAGCCGCACCCCGGCCTGGCCCTTGGATTTTTCCTTGAACTGGATCATCCGCGCGGCTTCGCCGTAGTTGCAGGTGCACTCCAGGACCCAGGTCAGCGCGCCCAGCTCGCGGGCCAGGTCGGACTGGACGAACAGCCGCTCGGGATCGATGCCGGCGGCGATCAGCACGGCCGATTGCTCACGTGCCAGGGATCGGAGTTTCGCCGGGTTGTGCGGCGTCGTCATGCCGTGCAGGTCGGCGACGAAGTACAGGTCGTCCGCGCCGCCCTCGAGGGCCCAGCGGCGGACCGCGCCGAGGTGGTTGCCGAGGTGGACGTGACCGGAGGGGGTGATGCCGGACAGCTTGCTCATGGTGCTTCCTCCCGAGGTGGGGCCACCCCGGAGAAGGCACGAAAAAGGCCGCCCATCCCGGGGCGGCCGCTGGATTCAGCGCAGGACTAGACGGCCGCCGTGGGCGGCCACCAGCTGGACGTCTGCGCGTGCATGCGTCGAGCATAGCCGAACCCGGCGAGCGGGTTTACCGTCATGAGCATGTATGTCGTCCTGCTGAACTACACGGCTCCCATCGAAGACATCGACCTGGCGCTCCCGGACCACGCCGAGTGGCTGAACAAGCAGTACGAGCACGGCCACTTCCTGGCGTCCGGGCGGCGGAACCCCCGCATCGGCGGCGTCATCATCACGCGCCCGCTGAACCGCGGGAAGCTCGACGCCATCCTGGCGTCCGACCCGTTCTGCGTGCGGCACCTCGCCCAGTACGAGGTCATCGAGTTCTCCCCGACGAAGACCGCACCCGAGCTGCGCCTGCTCAACGAAGCCATCACACACTAAGCGGCCAAGTCCAGCTTCGCCTTCTTCAGAGCCAATACCGGGCACTTCTTGCAGCGCGGCTTCGACCGGCAGCACTTCTTCTTGACCTTGCCGGCCTTCATCAGCTTGCGCACGACCTTTCGCGGGTCGTCCGGCTTCTTGCCCACGCGCACGCACCTTCCGGATCGGCGACCTTCACCGGGTTTCCACGTTAGGCCAGCCTAACCGACTGGGGGGCGTGGGGCCGCTCACAATGAGGCGGCAGGTATCCTGGGTGAGGTCCGCGTGTGACCAGAGCCGGTCACATGGTGCTTGAGGGCAACACAGCCTGAACGGCTTGCGCGGCCACCCACCCTTTGAAGTTCAGGAGTTCTCGCGTGCCCGCAGCCAGCGCTACCGTCGAAACCGGCCGGCCGACCGGTAAGACCCGGCCCGACCTGCGCAACGTCGCGATCGTCGCCCACGTCGACCACGGCAAGACCACCCTGGTGGACGCGATGCTCCGCCAGTCCGGTGCCTTCGCCGAGCGCGCCGAACTCGTCGACCGCGTGATGGACTCGGGTGAGCTGGAGCGCGAAAAGGGCATCACGATCCTCGCGAAGAACACCTCGATCCACCGTCAGACGCCCGAGGGCTCGGTGACCATCAACGTCATCGACACCCCCGGCCACGCCGACTTCGGCGGCGAGGTCGAGCGCGGCCTGGCCATGGTCGACGGCGTCGTCCTGCTGGTCGACGCGTCCGAGGGCCCGCTTCCGCAGACCCGCTTCGTGCTGCGCAAGACCCTCGAAGCCGGCCTGCCGGTGATCCTGCTGGTCAACAAGACCGACCGGCCGGACGCCCGGATCGCCGAGGTCGTCGAGGAGACCCACGACCTGCTGCTCGAGCTGGCCAGCGACATCGAGGACGCCGACCACGACGCGATCCTCGACCTCCCGGTCGTCTACGCCTCCGCGCGCGCCGGCAAGGCCAGCATCGAGCAGCCCGCCGACGGCGAGATCCCCGACAGCGAGAACCTCGACCCGCTGTTCGACACGCTGCTCCGGCACGTGCCGCCGCCCGCCGCCGACCTCGACGCGCCGCTGCAGGCGCTGGTCACCAACCTCGACGCGTCCAACTTCCTCGGCCGCATCGCGCTGATCCGCATCCACGCCGGCAAGCTGCGCAAGGGCCAGACCGTGGCCTGGATGCGCGAAGACGGCACCGTGCAGAACGTCCGCATCTCCGAGCTGCTCGTCACCGAGGCGCTCACCCGCGTCCCGGCGACCGAAGCCAGTGCCGGCGAGCTCGTCGCCATCGCGGGCATCCCGGAGATCACGATCGGCGACACGCTCGCCGACTCCGAGAACCCGGTGGCGCTGCCCCGGATCACGGTCGACGAGCCCGCGATCTCGATGACCATCGGCGTCAACACCTCGCCGCTGGCCGGGCGCAACGGCGGCGACAAGGTCACCGCCCGCCTGGTCAAGGCCCGCCTCGACCAGGAGCTGATCGGTAACGTCAGCATCCGCGTGCTGCCGACCGAGCGCCCCGACACCTGGGAGGTCCAGGGCCGTGGCGAGCTGGCGCTGGCCATCCTCGTCGAGCAGATGCGGCGCGAGGGCTTCGAGCTGACCGTCGGCAAGCCGCAGGTGGTCCTGCGCACGATCGACGGCAAGCTGCACGAGCCGTTCGAGCGCCTCTACATCGACTCGCCGGAGGAGCACCTCGGCGCGATCACCCAGCTCCTGGCGGCGCGCAAGGGCCGCATGGAGGACATGAGCGGCAACGGCACCGGCCGGATCAAGCTGGAGTACGTGCTCCCGTCGCGCGGCCTGATCAGCTTCCGCACCGACTTCCTCACCGAGACCCGCGGCACCGGCATCGCGAACCACGTGTTCGAGGGCTACTTCCCGTGGGCGGGCGAGATCCGCACCCGGCACAGCGGCTCCTTGGTCGCCGACCGGACCGGCCCGGTCACCGCGTACGCGATGATCCAGCTGGCCGACCGCGGCACGTTCTTCGTCGAGCCGGGCGCCGAGGTGTACGAGGGCATGGTCGTGGGCGAGAACCCGCGCTTCGAGGACCTCGACATCAACATCACCAAGGAGAAGAAGCTGACGAACATGCGTCAGTCCTCCGCCGACGTGATGGAGACGCTGGCCCGCCCGCGCAAGATGGGCCTGGAAGAGGCGCTGGAGTTCTGCTCCGTCGACGAGTGCGTCGAGGTCGCGCCCGAGGTCGTCCGGGTCCGCAAGGTCAGCCTGGACGTGAACACCCGCGCGAAGGAGCGTTCGCGCGCCAAGAGCCGCGACAACGGCTGATCCCCCTTCGGAAAAACCTCCCGGCGCGTGTCGCCGGGAGGTTTTTTCGTGCCCGTTCCCTTACGCTGAGTCGGCCGGTGGCGAACCCAGCGTCAGGAATTCGGCCGTTCTTCTCCTTATATCTTTATAGGGGTCGTGCCGGCCTCATTGCCTGGCGCCGACCACCGAGGTGAACCGGATTCGTGTCCGGCCCGTGTTCGTTCCGCCGTTCCGGAACGGTCCGGGAACCCGGACGGTGGGTCACGCGTCCATTCCCGTAGTGGCCACCTTGGGGCGGCGGGGCCGCCCGATCCGGGTATGGGAATCTCGGTTCCGGCGGCGAAGGCGGTCGTGGGAGCATGACTGACCCGATCGGTGAGAAACGGGGAGGAACGGGGCGTGCGGGTGAATCGCAAGGCGGTGCCGGTACTGGCACTCGCGACCGTGCTGCTCACCGCCTGCTCCAACACCCCGCCACCGCCGGTCGTGTCGTCGTCGGTCGCGCCCGTGTCCACCACCGGCAAGACGCCGTCGCAGATCGTCGTCGGCGTCGACGACGTGCTCGGCGGGTACAACCCGCACAACCTGGCGGACTCGTCCCAGGTGACCTCCGCGCTCTCGCAGCTGCTGCTGCCCTCGGTGTTCCGCCAGAAGGACGACGGCACCACCCAGCTCGACAAGAACCTGATGAAGTCCGCGCAGGTGATCTCGCAGCAGCCGTTCGTGGTGGCCTACGAGATCCGGCCGGACGCCTCCTGGTCCGACGGCGCGCCCATCGCCGCCGAGGACTTCGACTACCTGCGCACCCAGCTGCGCGACCAGCCCGGCGTGATCGAGCCCGCCGGCTACCGGCAGATCACCGACCTGCAGTCGCGCGAGGGCGGTAAGCGCGTCGAGGTCACCTTCGCCAAGCCGTACCCGGGCTGGCAGACGCTGTTCTCCGACCTGCTGCCCGCCCACCTGCTCAAGGACGCGCCGGACGGCTGGCGTGGGGCGCTCGCCTCGAACTTCCCGGCCATCGCGGGCCCGTTCTCGATCAAGAGCCTGGACACCGCCCGCGGCGAGGTGATCCTCGAGCGCAACGAGCGCTACTGGGAGAAGCCCGCCGCGATCGACCGGATCGTGCTCCGCCGGTCGGACCAGAACACGCTGCTGGCCGCGCTGCGCAGCGGCAACGACCAGTTCGCGCTGGCGCGGACCAGCGGCGACGAGCTCAAGCTGCTCGGCGAGCTCGGTTCGTCCGTCCGGCTGCACACGGTGGCCCGCCCGCTCGTGGCCGACGTGCTGCTGCGCCCGGTCAGCGCGACCCTGCAGGACGCCCAGGTCCGCGCCGGTGTCGCCGCGCTGATCGACCGCACCAAGCTGATCACCGAGGGCGTCAACGGCGGTCCGTCGTCGACGCTGCACGCCGACGCTCAGGTGACGGCGCCGTCGGTGAAGGGCTACGCGGCGACCATCCCGCCCGGCCCGCCCACCGCGCCCGACCTCGCCAAGGCCGAGCAGTCGCTGAAGGCGGCCGGCTACACCAAGACCGCGGGCACCTGGCGCAAGAACGGCCGGGCGCTCTCGCTGGTCATCGCCTCGCCGATGGCCCAGGAGCCGTACGCGACGATCGCCAAGGAGCTCACCAGCGAGCTCGCCGCGCAGGGCATCGAGGTCAACGCGATCACGCCGCAGCCGCGCGACCTGTTCAGCGGCCTGCTGGCGATGCCGGTCGTGGGCGGGGTCCAGCAGCCGACCGGCGACTCGGCGGGCAACGTCGGGATCGACATCGCCGTCGTCCCGCAGGCGGTCGGCGGCGACTCCGCGTC
Source organism: Amycolatopsis sp. lyj-109 (assembly GCF_046548995.1). Taxonomy (NCBI): domain Bacteria; kingdom Bacillati; phylum Actinomycetota; class Actinomycetes; order Pseudonocardiales; family Pseudonocardiaceae; genus Amycolatopsis; species Amycolatopsis sp. lyj-109. The sequence goes on along the minus strand of NZ_JAJPWR010000003.1, from coordinate 57,123 downwards.
CGTGCTCGCGTCGACGTTCGGCTGCCGCCCGGAGCAGACGGCCGCCGGCGTGGACAAGACCAAGCCCGTCGTCCCGGGCAACGCGGCCGGGTTCTGCGACCCGGCACTGCAGCCGTCGATCGACGCGGCGCTGTCCGGATCGACCCCGATCGGCGAGGCGCTCACCACTCTTGAGCCTGAACTTTGGCGCCAGAACGTGGTGATTCCGCTGTTCCAATTGGCTGACACCCTGGCGATCGGATCCGGCATCTCGGGCGTCACGCCCGGTCCCCCCATGGTGGGCCCGTTCGGGTCCGCCGTGAACTGGACTCGCGGCCCGAAGTAATCGGTTGGCTACGCATTCAGTACTACTGGGTGATCTTCACCAACGCCATCGAGTGGGACCTCGTGAATCCATGAGGTAACCGTCGTATTTCTGGATGTCGACTGGAAGTCACCCTTTGGTCACGATCGACCCGGAACTGGTGACTGTCGGTACTTTTCCTTTCTAGCGTGCACCCGCAGTGCGCCAGTTGAGTGTCGCTTGGCGTGTCGTAGGCTCCGGCCCAACAACCGGAGCGGTGTGGGCCCTTGTCCCGATATTCAAGGGCTCAGTGCTAGGAGGGCACACTTCATGAGGAGATCCAAAGCAGTCTCCGCTTTGTCGCTCGTCGCCGGCGCTTCGCTGTTGCTGAGCGCCTGCAGCGGCGGCGATTCGGGTTCGGGCAACACCGACCAGAACGGATCGTCGACCGACGTCAAGTCGATGGCTGTCGGCAAGGCCGAGCAAGGCGACGTGTTCAAGCTCGCGGACACCCCGGGGTACAACGCGACGGTCACGATCGGTATCGACGACGGGTACTCGGCGTACAACAACCAGACGCCGGACACCAACAGCTCCTACAACAACTACATCGTCAACGCCGTGCTCTCCGGTGCCTTCAAGCTCGACGGCAACAACAAGCAGGTGCTGAACGGGGACGTGTTCGAATCGGCGGCCATCACGTCGAAGGACCCCCAGGTCGTCACGTACAAGCTGAAGCCGAACCTGAAGTGGTCGGACGACAAGCCGTACGACTGCAAGGATCTGTACCTGGCGTGGCTGGCGCAGAGCGGCCTGGCCAAGGGCCCGGACGGCAAGACGCCGTTCAACTCGGCTTCGACCACCGGGTACGCCCAGATCACGACCGCGACCTGCAAGGACAGCCTGACCTTCGAGACGGACTACAGCGCTCCGTACCTCGACTACAAGGGTCTGTTCAACGGCGTCTCGATCCTGCCGGCGCACATCCTCGAGGCCGGAACCGGCATCGCCGACATCACCAAGCTGGCCCCGACCGGTGACCCGGCCCAGCTCAAGAAGGCCGGCGACTTCTGGACCGACAAGTGGAAGGGCTTCGACGCGTCGATCATGCCGTCGTCGGGTCCGTACAAGATCACCGCGTTCGACGCCAACCAGAAGGCCGTCACTCTCGAGAAGAACGCGAACTGGGCGGGCGGCAAGGGTGGCCCGTCGAAGATCATCGTCAAGGCCATGGAAGACACCAAGGCCATGGCCACCGCGCTGCAGAACGGTGAGATCGACGTCGCGGCGTCGACCCAGCCGGACGCCACCGCGGCCCAGACGATGAAGGGCCTCGCGGCGCAGGGTGTGGTCTACGGTTCGGCTCCGCAGCTGACCTACGAGCACCTCGACCTGAACTTCACGCGCATGTTCAAGGACAAGGACCTGCGCAAGGCGTTCTTCGAGTCGGTCAACCGCAAGGAGATCACCGACAAGCTGCTCAAGGAAGTCCAGGCCGACGCCGCGCCCCTGAACTCGGTCGAGTTCTACCAGGGCGAGGAAGGCTACACCGACCTGTACGGCAGCAAGGCGGGCCTGGGCGCCGACGCGGCGGCCAAGACCCTGACCGACGCCGGCTGGGTCAAGGGTGGCGACGGCATCTTCGCCAAGGGCGGCCAGCGCGCTTCGTTCAAGATCACGCACAACCAGAACGCGCGTCGCAGCCAGACCGTCGAGATCATCATCTCGCAGGCGAAGGCGGCGGGCATCGAGGTCAAGGACGAGACCGACGCCAACTTCCTCAAGGGTGGCCGCGTCTCGACCGGTGACTACGACATCGCGCTCTTCGGTTGGTCCGCTTCGCCCGCCAAGGCGGAGTCGCGCTCCATCTACGTCTGCAAGGCGAACGGTGGCGACCAGAACTACCAGGGCCTCTGCGACGCGGAGGGCATCGACAAGAACTACGACATCGCGATCAAGGCGACCGACGAGGCCGTGAAGCTCAAGGCCTACCAGGACGTCGACAAGGCGATCGCGGACCAGTACGCGACCCTGCCGCTGTTCCAGACGCCGAGCATGTGGGCGTTCAAGGGCATCGACCGCGTCTACATGCAGTCGTACGACGGTGTTCTGTGGAACGTCGGCGAGTGGGAGCCGAAGAAGTAGGGCTCGCCCCGCCTCTTCGTTCCCCTCGCTCCAGATGACCTGGCGGGTACCGGGGTTCGGCCACAAGCCGGGCCCCGGTACCCACCGGAAGTAGCTGTTGACCGTAGGGTTACCGCCACTACGGTAGACAACCGGGTAGCGGTCCAGCGCACTTCTGAAGACCAGGCCCGGATGAGGAGCAGTTCGTTGAACCTGGTGATCTACATCCTTCGCCGTCTGGCGATATCGATCCCCGTCCTGCTGGTCGGGACTTTCTTGTGTTTCGTCATGGTTGCCGGCACCGGTGACCCGCTGGGCGAGCTGCGGCAGAACCCGACCATCAGCAAGGACGCGCTGGCCGCCACGGCCGCCAAGCTCGGTCTCGACCAGGGCATCGTGCCCCGCTACTTCACGTGGCTGGGCGACTTCCTGACCGGGAACTGGGGCATTTCCATCGCCCAGGGCAACGCCCTTGCGCCGGTCGCGCCCAAGGTGATGGCCGCGTTCGGCGTCACCCTGAAACTGGTCGTCGGCGCCGAGATCCTCGCGCTGATCATCGGCATCATCGTCGGCGTGCTGGCCGCGGTGAAGCAGTACTCGATCATCGACTACCTCGCGACCACCCTCGCCTTCCTGCTCTTTTCGATGCCGATCTTCTGCATCGCGATCGTGCTGAAGCGCTACGCGATCGAGATCAACGGCTGGGTGCGCGACCTGGGCCTGGCCGACGTCCTCGGCAACCCGTGGCTGCGCACGACCAGCCCGGAGCAGCTGAGGACCGACGGCGTCGGCGACTTCATCACCAGCACCATCGGCGCGTACCTGCTGCCGACCTTGTCGATCATGGCGATCAGCTTCGCCGCGTACAGCCGGTTCCAGCGCGCTTCGATGCTCGAAGTGATGAACTCGGACTACGTGCGCACCGCGCGCGCCAAGGGCCTCGGCAACGGCCGGGTCATCTTCCGGCATGCGTTCCGCAACGCCCTGATCCCGGTGTCGACGCTGTTCTCGGTCAACTTCGGGTCGGTGCTCGCCGGCGCGATCATCACCGAGACGGTGTTCAACTGGCACGGTATGGGCACATTGCTGGTGGAAGCCGTCACGAAGAACGACACTCAGGTGATGATGGGTTGGCTCGTCGTCATCGCCAGCAGTGTCATCGTCGCCAACCTGATCGCCGACCTGATGTACGGCATCCTGGACCCGAGGATTCGCGTTGGCTGACTTGAACTCTCTTCTCGCGAGCGAAACCGCTTCCGCCGAAGGCACGCTTCCGCCGGAAGCGCTGCCCGAGCCGCGCAGCCAGGGCAAGCTGGTCTTGCGGAAGTTCCTGCACCACAAGCTGGCGATGGCGTCGACGGCCGTGCTGATCCTGATCGTGCTGATGAGCATCCTGATGCCGATCTTCTGGAAGCACAACTACGAGGACAGCTCGTTCGCCTCGTTCGCCAAACCGAACGGCGACTTCCCGCTCGGGACGACGCAGGTCGGTAAGGACATGGTGTCGCAGGTGCTGCGCGGCACGCAGTACTCGCTCCTCATCGCGCTCACGGTGTCGATCCTCTCGACCGTGATCGGTGTCGTGTTCGGCGCGATCGCCGGCTACCTGCGCGGGTTCTCCGACTCGGTGATTTCGCGGGTGACGGACCTGTTCCTGATCATCCCGCAGATCGCCGCGGCGGCCATCCTCGCCAAGGTGTTCGGCGGCGGTTCCTGGTACATCGTCGCGCTGGTGCTGGCGGCGTTCGGCTGGATGCAGATCGCCCGGATCACCCGCGCCGAGGCGATGTCGCTGTCCCAGCGCGAGTTCGTCGACGCGGCCCGCGCGTCGGGCGCCGGAACGTTCCGGATCATCTTCAAGCACCTGGTGCCGAACATGGTCGGCAGCATCACGGTCAACGCGACCCTCGCGGTCGCGCAGGCCGTGCTGGCGGAAGCCGCGCTGTCGTTCATCGGCCTGGGTGTCCAGCTGCCGGACACTTCGCTCGGCCGCGTCATCCTGGAGAACTACGCCCAGCTGCAGACGCGGCCGGCGCTGTTCTTCGGGCCGTTCATCGTGCTCGTGCTGATTTCACTGACGATCAACTTCATCGGTGACGGTCTTCGCGACGCCTTCGACCCGCGCCAGCGGAGAATGAAGGCCTGAACGCGCGACGCGGGGGTGACCGGTTCCGGTCGCCCCCGCGTCCGGTTTTCGCGCAGGTGATCGCCGGACCTGGGGGTTTCGGATGAATCTCGTGCTCTTCGTGCTTCGGCGGCTGGTCATCTCCATCCCGGTCCTGCTGATCGGCACGTTCCTCTGCTTCGTCATGGTGGCCAACACCGGCGACCCGCTCGGCGAGCTCCGCAGCAAGCCGGGGATCAGCGCCTCGGCCATCGCCGAGACCGAGCACAAGCTCGGCCTGGACCAGAGTGTCCTCGCCCGCTACTTCACCTGGCTCGGGCACTTCCTGACCGGCGACTGGGGCATCTCGATCGCGCAGGGCAACGCGTTCACGCCGGTCCAGCCGAAGGTGATGGCCGCGTTCGAGGTGACGCTGGAGCTGGTGCTGACGGCGTCCGTGCTGGCCCTGTTCTTCGGTGTGCTGGTGGGTGTCCTCGCCGCCGTCAAGCAGTATTCGATCTGGGACTACGCCGCGACGACGCTGGCGTTCCTGATGTTCTCGATGCCCATCTTCTGCGTGGCGATCGTGCTCAAGGGCTACGCGATCCGCGCCAACGTCTGGGTCCGCGAACTGGGCCTGTCCGACGTCCTCGGCGACCCCTGGCTGCGCACGACGAGCCCGGAGAGCCTCTCGGCCACCGGAGTGGGCGACGCGCTCGCGAAGTACGTCGGCGCGTTCCTGCTGCCGACGCTGTCGATCATGGCGATCACGTTCGCCGCGTACAGCCGGTTCCAGCGGGCGTCGATGCTGGAGGTCCTGGGCGCCGACTACGTCCGCACGGCGCGCGCCAAGGGCGTCTCGAACAGCCGCGTGATCTGGCGGCACGCGTTCCGCAACGCGCTGATCCCGGTGATGACGCTGTTCTCGGTCAACTTCGGCGCCACGGTGACGGGCGCGATCATCACCGAGACGGTCTTCAACTGGCACGGCATGGGCACGTTGCTGGTGGAGGCGGTCAACAAGAACGACCCGCAGGTGCTGATGGGCTGGCTGGTGGTGATCGCGGCGAGCGTCATCGTGGCGAACCTGCTCGCTGACCTCCTCTACGGCATCCTGGATCCCCGCATCCGCGTCGGCTGAGGCGCCGGTCCAATGACGCATGGGTGCAGGTGACGCTGCTGCGCAAAGGTGGGTCCGGTGCGGGTTCTCGTGAGTGGTAATTAGGGTTCTAACCCTAATTACCACTCACGAGGAGCTGCGGCAGACTGCCCGGCCGCCGTCTCTGAGCGTCAGTCGGCCACCGGGGCCAGCTTGCCGGCCTCCCAGGCCGCGCGGCGCTCGGCCTGCAGGATCGGGTCCGCGACCGGCGCCGCCGAGAGCAGGCGGCGCGTGTAGTCCTGCTGCGGCGAGTGCAGCACCTGGTCGCGGGTGCCGACCTCGACCAGCTTGCCGTGCTGCATCACCGCGACGCGGTCGGCGAGCAGGTCGACCACCGCGAGGTCGTGGCTGATGAACAGGCACGCGAACTGCAGCGACTGCTGCAGGTCCAGGAACAGGTCCAGCACGCGGGCCTGCACCGACACGTCCAGCGCCGACGTCGGCTCGTCCGCGATGAGCAGCGCCGGGTCGAGCGAGAGCGCGCGGGCGATCGCCACGCGCTGGCGCTGGCCGCCGGACAGCTCGTGCGGGTAGCGGTTCATGTAGTGCCCGCCCAGCTCGACCTTGTCGAGCAGCGAGCGCACCCGCGCCGACAGCGCCTTGCCGGACAGCACCTTGTGCAGCACCATCGGCTCGGCGATCGACTCGCCGATCGTCATCTTCGGGTCCAGGGTGGACGCCGGGTCCTGGAACACGATCGAGAAGAACCGGCGAAGCGGGCGGATCTCCTTCGCCGACATCTTCGTGATGTCCTTGCCCGCGATCGCGATCGTGCCCTGGGTCGCGCTCAGCAGGCCGACGGCGCAGCGGCCGACGGTCGACTTGCCCGAACCGGACTCGCCCACCAGGCCGACGATCTCGCCCTTGGCGATGGTCAGCGAGACGTCGTCGACCGCGCGGTTCTTGGCCTGGCCGCGGCGGCCCGGGTACTCGAGCACCAGGTTCTTGATCTCGAGGGCCGGGGCGGCTTCCTCGATCACGGCCTCCAGCTCGGCGTCGGCCAGCCGGATCTCCTCGGCGATCTTGGCCGCCTCGGTGCTGTCGGCGTCGATGCCCGCGTCGTCGAGCAGGCGGCGGCCCTCGGGGCGCTGGCCGAGCACCGGCACCGCGGCGAGCAGCCGCCGGGTGTAGTCCTCCTTCGGCGACGCGAACAGCTCGCGCACCGGCGCCTCTTCGACGATCTCGCCCTGGTACATCACGATGACGCGGTCGGCCATGTCGGCGACGACGCCCATGTCGTGGGTGATCAGCACGATCGCCGTGTCGAGGGTGTCCCGCAGCTTGCGCAGCAGGCCCAGGATCTCCGCCTGCACCGTGACGTCGAGCGCCGTGGTCGGCTCGTCGGCGATGATGACCTTCGGGTCGCAGGCGATCGCCATGGCGATGACGACGCGCTGGCGCAGGCCGCCCGAGAGCTGGTGCGGGTACTGCTTGAACCGCTGCTCGGGGTTCGGGATGCCGACCATGTCGAGCAGCTCGACCGCACGCCGGTCGGCGGCGTCCTTGGCGATGTCGAGGTGCGAACGCAGGGCCTCGCGCAGCTGCCAGCCGACCGTGTAGACCGGGTTCAGCGCCGTCATCGGCTCCTGGAAGATCATCGCGACCTGGTTGCCGCGGATCTTCTGCATGTCCTTCTCTTTGAGATCCGCCAGGTTGCGCTCGCCGAGGCGCAGCTCACCGGCGATGCGGCTGGTCTTGGGCAGCAGGCCCAGCACCGACATCGACGTGACGGACTTGCCGGACCCGGACTCCCCGACCACGGCGACGATCTCGCCCGGCTGCACGTCGAACCCGATGCCCTTGACGGCGTCCACGACGCCGTCCTCGGTCTGGAACGACACGCTGAGGTCGGAGATGGACAGGACGGATCCGGACACGCCGGCGACGTTCGCCGAAGTTGCTTCAGTGCTCACCAAGATGCCCTTCGTGGGGGTACAGACGGTCACGACGCGGCGGTCGCGACTCGCGCGAGGATAACCGAGGGTGTCCCCGACGAAGGTCGGAGCACGGGAATTACGCTCAACCCGTGATCTCCCCGGTATCGCGAAGGCTGCTGTTCGTCCACGCCCATCCCGACGACGAAAGCATCACCACCGGCGCCTCGATCGCACGATACGCCGCCGAAGGCGCCGAGGTGACCGTGGTGACCTGCACGCTGGGTGAGGAGGGCGAGGTGATGGCCGACCTCGGGGAGCTGGACGGCCTGCGTGCCCACGCCGCCGACCAGCTGGGCGGCTACCGCGTCACCGAGCTGATGGCCGCGTGCGCCGCGCTGGGGGTGTCGCGGCACCGTTATCTGGGCGGGCTCGGCCGGTGGCGCGATTCGGGCATGGCGGGCACGCCGTCGGCGTCGCACCCGCGGGCCTTCACCGGGGGCGGCGTCGACGAGCAGGCCGCGCAGCTGGCGGAGATCCTCGACGAGATCCGGCCCCAGGTCGTCGTCACCTATGACGCGTTCGGCGGCTACGGCCACCCCGACCACATCCGGGCCCACGAGATCACGATGGCGGCGGCGCCCCGCGCGCGTTCGGTGCAGCGGGTGTTCCACACGGTGACGTCGGAGAGCGCGGTGCGTGCCGGACTGGCCGCGCTGCGTGCGGGCGAGCCCCGCTACCGCGTCCCGGACGACGACGAGCTGCCGGTGACGCCCGACCAGGAGATCACCACGGTGCTCGACGTCGCCGCGTACGTCCCGGCGAAGCTGGCGGCCCTGCGTGCGCACGCGACGCAGCTCGCCGTGGTCGACGGCGAAGTGCCGTACTTCGCGCTGACCAACGAGATCGCCCAGCCGATTCCCCCGAAGGACTGTTTCGTGCTGGCCCACGGCCCGGCCGAGGGCGCGGCGGACGACCTGTTCGGCGGGCTGTGACCGTGACGGAGCGGCTGACGCTGGAGCAGGGGCTGCTGCTCGCGCTGCTCGCCGTCGACACGGTGCTGCTCGCCCTGCTGGAGCTGTTCTTCCTGCCGCTGCGGATCGGGGTGGTCCCGCTGCCGGTGATGGTGCTCGTGGGCGCCGTCACCACGCCGTGGCTGGTGTGGACCACGGCGAAGCTGGTGCGGCCCGGGCTTTCCTGGGTACCCCTGGCGGTGTGGGTGCTCGTCGTGTTCGGGGTCGGCCTGCTGGGCCCGGGTGGTGACCTGGTGCTGATCCAGGACTGGCGGGCGTTGCTGTTGCTCGGCGCGAGCGCGCTGCCGGGCGCGATGGTGCTCGGCGGCGTGCCGCGCCGGGCGGTCGGAAGGGGACCGGGACGTGGGTGAGGCGATCTCCGATCGGCAGGTCGTGGCGGTGCTGCGGCCGTTCGTGCGTGCGTGCGGGCCGATGCTGGATGCGTTGCGCGAGTCCGACCCGTTCGGCCTGCAGGCGCGGGCTTCGGAAGACCTGGCCGAGGTCGAGTCCGGGCTGAAGGCGAAGCTGATCCACGGGGTCACGTCGGTGAAGGTGCCGGGCACGGCGGCGTGGACCCGGATGACGGGCTATGACCGGTCGAGCTGGTGGATGAACCGGGTGGGCCGCTTCACGGCGCTGCTGACGTCGATCCCCGGGCTGGGTGGCGCGCTGGCCGACCGCTTGCCGGTGCAGGACACCCTCGGCGCGGCGTCCCAGGGCCTGCTGCTGTGCGCGATCGCGGGCGAGTACGGGGTGACCGATGTCGGCACGCGGGTCCGGCTCATCGCGTCGGTCCTCTTCGAGCGCGACATCGACCCGGAGCTGGCGGCGGGCAAGCACGCGGAGCACGACGAAGCCGCGGAGGCGGACGAAGCGGCGAAGCTGACCGAGGAACTGAGGGCGTCGGAGAAGAAGCACGGCAAGGCGACGGTGAAGGCGGCGGGCCGCACGCTGTGGCGGCTGGGCCGCGGGCTGCTGGGGATCACCGGGGAGCTGGAGAAGCGGCCGCGCGGCAACCTGTTCCACCGGGCACTCGGCCTGCTGCCGGTCGTCGGCGCGGCGGGGGACTACCTCGGGGAGCGGTCGGGCCTGCGGGTGGTCTGGAAGCGCGCGCACGTCTGGCTGACCGAGCACCGCGGCTGACCCCGTAACACCGCCGGGTTCGGTGCCGACTCTGGCACGCCCGGCGCACCGGCGCCGGGCTCGGCGGCCGGGAGGAACACCGTGACCATCTCCGACGGGCAACTCATGGCCGTGCTCCGGCCGTTCGTGCTGGCGTGCGGGCCGGTGCTCGACTCCCTGCGGGACGCCGACCCGTTCGGGCTGCCGGACTTGGCCGGCGCCGACTCGGGGCTGAAGGCGAAACTCGTCAACGGCGTGACGTCGGTGAAGGTGCCCGGCACGGACGCGTGGACGCGGATGACGGGCTACGACCGGTCGAGCTGGTGGATGAACCGCGTCGGCCGGTTCACGGCGCTGCTGACCGCGCTCCCCGGCCTCGGCGGCGCGCTCGCCGGCCGGGTGCCGGTGCAGGACACCGTCGGCGCGGCTTCGCAAGGCTTGCTGCTGTGCGCGATCGCCGGCGAGTACGGCGTCACCGACGTCGGCACCCGGGTCCGGCTGATCGCCTCGGTGCTGTTCGGCCGGGAGATCCCGCCGGCGCTCGCCGCCGGCCAAGCCGAAGGCGAGGCGGCGGCCACCGCCCGGCTCACCGAGGACCTCACCGCGTCGGCGCGGAAGAACGGCAAGGCAACGGTCAACGCCGCCGCGGGCACGGTCTGGCGGCTCGGCAGAAGCCTGCGCGAGCTCACCGAAGAGCTCGAGAAACGGCCGCGTGGCCGGTTGCTGCAGCGCGCGGTCGGCAAGGTGCCGGTCGTGGGCGTGGCGGGGAACTACCTGAGTGAGCGGTCGGGGCTGCGGGAGGTGTGGCAGCGCGCGCACGGCTGGCTGACCGGGCACGCGGGGTGATCATTCCCGCGCCCCGGCCGCGGCAAACCTCAGTTCCAGAACTGGAACACGCTGAAGCCGATCTTCGCGCCGTCGACGTAGCCGCCGAACGCGTTGAAGATGGCGTAGGAGCCCTCCCACAGCGCGGTGTTCGCCGGGCGGAAGAGGAAGAGGAGAGCGAACAGCATGATCGGCGCCCACGGCCGGACCTGGGCGCCGAGCTCGCGCGCCCGCGGGGGCAGGTACGGCTCGATCGCGCCCCAGCCGTCGAGGCCCGGGATCGGCAGGATGTTCAAGACGAACGTCACGACCTGCATCAGGGCGAGGAAGGACATCGCGATCACCAGGCCGCCCGCCATCGGGACCAGCGCGACCACCAGCGCCAGCGCCGCGCCCACCGCGAGGTTGCTCAACGGACCGGCCAGCGACACCCACGACGACGTTCCCCGCGAACGCAGCGCGCCGCGGTTGATCCAGACCGCACCGCCCGGGAGCGGGATGCCGCCGATGAACAGGAAGATCAACGGCAGGACGATCGACAGGACGGGATCGGTGTACTTCCGCACGTCCAGCGTCAGGTAACCCTTGTGGGCGACGCTGTAGTCCCCGCCGCGGTAGGCGACCATCGCGTGCCCGAACTCGTGCAGCGACAGCGACGCCACCCAGCCGGCGGCGACGAAGATCACCACGCCCGCGATGAGCAGCGGGTCGCGATCGCGGACGAAAACGGTGTTGATGTCACCGAACGCGGCCATGGCGCCACCGGCGGCGGTGAGCGCGAGGAGGCCGAGGAAGACCGGGCTGGGGCGCACTGCTGACTTCTGCACGTACTCCAGTCTTCCGTATGCCCGGTGTGAAGTTACCGGCGTGTCCCCTTGCGCGATCGGGCCGGAACGTCCCCCGAACTCGCTACTCCGCTTGACCTGACCGCACTACACGGGTGTAATCACAGTGATGTCATTCGCCGCCGAGAGGGGACGGCGAGTGTCGTTTCACCACCGCCAGCCTGGGGAGTGCTAGGGAGCGAGGAGGCGGACGTGCGGTTGGAAGCCGATGGGAAGGAATGGGGGCACGTCATGAGTTGGGGCGAGATCCCGGAGCAGGCTCTGGGAGATCTCACCGAGCTCATCGATGCCACCGAAGAAGAGCAGGATTGGCAGGAACGCGCCCTGTGCGCGCAGACGGACCCGGAGGCGTTCTTCCCCGAGAAGGGCGGCTCCACCCGCGAAGCCAAGCGGATCTGCCTGGGCTGCGAGGTCAAGGACGAGTGCCTTGAGTACGCACTGGCCAAGGATGAGCGCTTCGGCATCTGGGGTGGTCTGTCCGAGCGGGAGCGCCGGAAGCTGAAGAAACGAGCGATTTAGGGAGAGGTGCGTTCGCGGAACGCGCGAACCATGCTCGCTCGTTTCAGCGTCTTCTGGGGGTGCAACCCCCAGACCCCGCCCGGGGGCACGCCCCCGGACCCCCGCGCGTGGTCGGGTCCGCGTTGAACTCGCGTCTACGTCGCGTCCGCACAGTGGAACTGCGAAAATCGCCGGTGATGCTTGCGTCACCGGCGATTTCCCTTCGGTGGCGTCTCGGCGGGTTCACCATCGGGTGACGGGTCGGGGCCGTAGGGTGGCCGCACCGACTGCCGCCTGATCTGGAGCTTTCGTTGCCCCGCACCGCCGCGCCGCCCGTTCCGCGCACCGCGCCCGTTCTGGCCATTGTGGTCTGTCACGACGGCGAAAACTGGCTGCCGCTGGCGCTTTCCGCGTTGCGCCGCAGCGCCGTCCGGCCCCGCCACGTGCTCGCCGTCGACACCGGCTCCACCGACGCGACCCCACGGCTGCTCGCCGAAGCCGTGGCGGATCCCGGGTCCGATTCTTCTCCCGTGCTGTCCGGGGTCATCACACTGTCGAGTGAAACCGGCTTCGCGGCCGCGGTCGCCGAAGCCGTCGCGCACGCCACCGAGCGGTGGGGCGACCCCGGTTCCTGGCTGTGGCTGCTGCACGACGACTGCGCGCCCGAAGCCGACTGCCTCGAGCAGCTCCTGCAGGTGGCGACGAAGGAACCGTCGGCCACCGTGCTCGGTTCGCTCGGTCTCGACTGGACCGATCCGCGGCTGATCGTCGAAGCCGGCCTGTCCACCGACGCCTCCGGGCACCGCCGGCAGATCGCCACGACCGGCGAGGACCCGGTCGAGGTGCTCGCCGTGCCCAGCGCGGGCTCGCTCGTCCGTCGCGACGCCTGGGACTCCCTCGGCGGCTTCGACCCCGATTTCCCGTTGCTGCGCGAGGATCTCGACTTCGGCTGGCGCGCGAACGCCGCCGGCGGCGTCGTCCTGTCGGTGCCGCTCGCGCGGGTGCGGCACGCCCGCGCCGTCACCACCGGGCGGCGGGCGGCGGACGCGCTCCCCGGCGCCCTGCCCGCCGCGCACCGCGCCCACGGGCTGCGCGTCTTCCTGGTGAACTGCTCGCCGTTTTCCTTCTGGCTCGGCATGATCCGGCTCCCGCTGCTGGCGGTGCTGCGCGCACCGGCCTTCGTCCTGTTGCGCCGCACCGGGGCAGCGCGGGCCGAGTTCGCCGCCGTCGCGTACCTCCTCAGTGGACGCGGCGGATTGCGCGCCGCACGCGCCCACCGGCGGCGGAATCCGCGGCCGGGCACGGTTCGCGGGCTCTTCACCGGACGTGGGACCCGATTGCGCAACGCCGTCCGCGCCGGCGTCGTCGGCCTGGTGCGCCGCGGCGTCGAGAACGACGTCGCGCTCGGCCGGATCCCCGAGACCGTCGAAACCGAGTCGGCGTGGGTGACGCCGGAAGCGCTCGACGCCCGCGAGAACCGTCCGGTCGGCCCGGAGGCGCTGCCCGCGGGCGCGCTGCGCGGGGTCGGCTCGCGCGGGTCCGGGCTGCGCCGGCCGGGCACGCTCGTCGCCGTCGCGCTGCCGGAAACCCCGGCGCCGGCGGCCACCGCCGCATCCACCGCCGCATCCACCGCCGCATCCACCGACGCCCCCGAAGTCGAAGAGCCGGAACCCGAACTCGTCTTCGTGGAGGTGAACCGCCGCCGCGTGCTGGCGGCCACGATCTTCGCGCCGCCCGTCGTCCTGGTCGTCGTGCTGACCGCGCTCGGCCTGGTCGTCAACCGCGCCCGGCTCGGCCTCGACCTCTTCGGCGGCAAGCTGCTCCCGGTCGGCGGCCTGGGGGAGCTCTGGACGTCGTACCTCACGCCGTGGCACGCGATCGCGGGCGGCACCGGCGCGCCCGCGTCGGCCACCCTGCCGGTGCTCGGCACGCTCGGCGCGGTGTTCGCGCCGATCGGCGGCCCGGCCGCGCTGGTGGCGATTCTCCTCATCGGTGACATCCCCCTGTCCGCACTGAGCGCGTACGCGGCGACGCGACGGCTGCGCGTGCGCCGCTGGGTCCGCGCGGTCGTCGCCGCGACGTACGCGCTGCTGCCGGCCGCGACCGCCGGCGTGGCACAGGGCCGGCTCGACGTCGTCGTGGTGCACCTGGTGCTGCCGCTGGTGGCCGCGGGCATCGCGGGGCTGCTCGTGCACGCGGACACGCGCTGGCTGCACGTGTCCGCGCTGTCGGCGTTCGGGGTGGCGCTGCTCGGCGCGTTTTCGCCGCTGGCGCACGGGCTCGCGCTCGCCGGGCTGCTGATCGGGTTCGTCGTGCTGCCCGCGCCGACCGGGCTGGCGCGCCGGATCGCGTCGGTCGGGATCGTGGTGCTGCTGCCGCTGGCGTTGCTGCTGCCGTGGCCGACGGTGCTGCTGAAGCACCCGGAGCTGCTCGTGCAGGGCCTCGGCGGGGCGGCTTCGCCGGTTTCCGGCACGGACCTCGCCGGGCTCGACCCGGGCGGCCCGGGCGCCTGGCCGATCGGCGTCGCGGTGATCGCCGCCGCGCTGGTGGCGGTGGTCGTCCGGCCGACGAAACTCGCGGCCGGCGGGCTCGCGCTCGCGGCACTGGGCGCGGGCGGGCTGGTGCTGGTGCGGCTGGTGACGGCGCCCCCGCTGCAGGGCGGCGCGCCGTCGTACGGCTACGCGGGCGTGCCGCTGCTGATCGTCGGCGCCGGGCTGCTGTGGGTCGTGCTCGGGTCGTGGCAGGGCGGCGGCACAGCCGGGGTTCCGGCGACATGGCTGCCGAAGGTGCTGGCGGTGGCCGGGGTCGGGGTGTTCCTGGCGCTGGCGGCGGGCGCGGTGGTGGTCGGTTCGCAGGGCCCGCTGCGGGCGGGCGAGCGGCCGTCGCTCGCGCCGGAGGTCGCGGCCGAGCTGGCGGCGTCCGGCCGGTCGGTGCTCGACCTGGCCCCGGACGCGACCCGCCAGATCGGCGGCCGCCTCCCGCACCATGGAGACGACGAGCTCGCCCCGACGCCGGGCACCCCGGCCCGCCTGACGTCGTGGCGCGTCGCCCTCGGCCAGGGCGACGCGGCGGCGGTCCAGGGCGCACTCGCGGCGGCTGCGGCCGCGGGCGTCCAGTTCGTGGTGCTTCCGCCGGGCGTGGCCCCCCAGGCGTACCTGCCGACGGCGAAGGACCTGCTCTCGGTGGCCGCCCCGACGTCCGACGGCCGCGGGGTGCTGCGCCTCGTGCCGCCGGCGGGCCAGGTGATCTTGATCTCGCCGGAACTGGCGAAGGCGGCGGTCACGGGCGGCGGCGCGCCGGGGAATTCGCCGGGCGTGGCGCCGGTCCGGGCGGACCTGCCGGACGTGCGCGTCCGCGTGTCCGACGGCCCGACCGGGCGCCTGCTGGTGCTCGCGGCGGAGCAGGAGGCGGGCTGGAAGGCGGCGGTGGGCGGCAAGCCGGTCCCGATCGTGCCGGCTTGGGGCCACCAGGTGGCGGTGTCGGTGCCGCCGACGTCGTCCGAGGTGACGGTGGAGTACCCGGGCACGGAACGGAACCTGCTGCTGCTGGCCCAGCTGGCGGCGGTGCTGTTCACGCTCCTGACGGCGGTCCCGGCCCGGCGCCCCCAAAGCGGCACTTTCACGTGAAAGTGCCGCTTTGCGGGACAAAGTGGCACTTTCACGTGAAAGTGCCCCTCACTCGCCTTCGATGACGTCCGGTTCCACGCCGAGGTAGCCGGCCACCTGCTCCACCAGCACGTCGTGGACCAGCTCGGCCAGTTCCGACGGGTCTTTCGCCCGCGCCTCCAGCGGCCGCCGGTAGAGCACGATCCGGGCTCGCGTCGGCAGCCCCGCCCGGTCCACCCCCGCCGGGACCAGCCTCGACAGCGGCACCGCGCCGTCGTGCAGGACGCCGTCCGCCGGCGAGTGGCCGTTCTCCCGGATCTCCGGCACGTCGTCGACCGCCACGTCGAGCTTCGTCAGCTCGTGCCGCCAGCGGGCTTCGATCGGCTCCAGTGCGTCGAGCACCAGCGCGTCGAAGCGTTCCGCACGGCTCGCGGCGGCGGGCAGGGTCGCCGGATACAGCGTCCCGCGCAGACCCCGGCCGTGCCGGTCCCGTCGCGAGCGCCGCCGCTGTCGGTAATCACGAGCCGTCGCCACGTCCGGAAGTCTATGCGACCGCGGTTCAGCGCGTGTCGCGCTGGAGACCTTGCGGCGACGCGCTATCGTTTCGTTTTGTGCGGAGCGTACGGAAGTGTTCGCGTACTGGCTGTCTCGAGCCAGCTGTGGCCACGCTGACGTATGCGTACAGCGACTCCACGGCCGTCGTCGGCCCGCTGGCCACCGCCTCCGAACCCCACTCGTACGACCTCTGCGAAGTCCACGCGCTGCGGCTGACCGTCCCCAAGGGCTGGGAAGTCGTCCGGCACGAAGGGGCCTTCGCCGCGCCGGACCCGTCGGCCGACGAACTGACCGCGCTGGCCGAGGCCGTGCGCGAGGCCGGCCGTCCCGGCAAACCGGCTCCCGCGCCCGAGCCGGAGGGCCCGTCCGGGCGTCGCGGCCACCTGCGTGTCCTGCCCGGTCGCGCCTGAACGCGTAACCCACTCACCCCGCCGGTAGGCTTTCCGCGCGGCGCAGCGGGCGCCGGGACGACTATTCGCGGGGAGACGGCGTGCCAGACCTTTCGGGCATCGTGAAGGCCTACGACATTCGCGGCGTGGTCGGCGAGCAGCTCGACGCGGACCTCGTCCGCGACTTCGGCGCCGCGTTCGCCCTGCTCATCAAGCCCGAGGCGCCGTCGGTGGTGATCGGCCACGACATGCGCGACTCCTCGCCGGCACTGGCGGCCGCGTTCGCCGAGGGCGTCACCTCGCAGGGTCTCGACGTCGTGAGCATCGGTCTCGCCAGCACGGACCAGCTGTACTTCGCGTCGGGTTCGCTGAACCTGCCGGGCGCGATGTTCACCGCCAGCCACAACCCGGCGAAGTACAACGGCATCAAGCTGTGCCGCGCCGGCGCTTCCCCGGTCGGCCAGGACACCGGGCTCGCCGAGATCCGCGACACCGTCGAGCAGGGCGTGCCCGCCTTCGAGGGCCAGCGGGGCAGCACGAGCGAGCGGGACGTCCTCGCCGGCTACGCCGCCTACCTGCGCAACCTCGTCGACCTGTCCGGCAACCGCCCGCTGAAGATCGTCGTCGACGCCGGCAACGGCATGGGCGGCCACACCGTCCCCACCGTCTTCGACGGGCTCCCGATCGACATCGTGCCGATGTACTTCGAGCTCGACGGCAACTTCCCGAACCACGAGGCCAACCCGCTGGACCCGGCGAACATCGTCGACCTGCAGGCGAAGGTGCGCGAGGTCGGCGCGGACGCCGGCGTGGCCTTCGACGGCGACGCCGACCGCTGCTTCATCGTCGACGAGCGCGGCGAGCCGGTTTCGCCGAGCGCGATCACGGCGCTGGTCGCCGTCCGCGAGCTGGCGAAGGACCCCGGCGGCACGATCATCCACAACCTGATCACGTCCAAGGGTGTCCCGGAGATCGTCGCCGAGCACGGCGGCAAGCCGGTCCGCACCCGCGTCGGGCACTCGTTCATCAAGGCCGAGATGGCCAAGACCGGCGCCATCTTCGGCGGCGAGCACTCCGCGCACTACTACTTCCGCGACTTCTGGCGCGCCGACACCGGCATGCTGGCGGCGTTGCACGTCCTCGCCGCCCTCGGCGAGCAGAACGGCCCGCTGTCCGAGCTGACCAGCGCGTACTCGCGCTACGCGGCCTCGGGGGAGATCAACTCCACGGTCGACGACCAGGTCGCGAAGATGATGGCCGTCAAGGACGCCTTCGGCACCCGCTCCGGCGTCGAGCTCGACGAGCTGGACGGCCTGACCGTGCAGCTGCCGGGCGGCGCCTGGTTCAACCTGCGCCCGTCGAACACCGAACCGCTGCTCCGGCTGAACGTCGAGGCGGCGAACGCCGAGGCCGTGCAGGGTCTGGTGGACGAAGTGCTCGCGATCATCCGCAACTGACCCGTCCCGGCGAAGGCGCGCCGGGGCCGAACTGTGTCCTGAAGTGCTCTTCGCCACCGTCCCCCGCGTGGTATGGAGGAACCATGGCCATCACGCTCGACGCCCAGCTCCTCGAGATCTTGGCGTGCCCGTCGCCCGATCACGCCCCGCTCCGGCCGGGCGCCCCGGACGACCCCGAGGCCGACGCATTGACGTGCACGGAATGCGGCCGGGTGTACCCGGTCCGTGACGGCATCCCGGTGCTGCTGCTGGACGAAGCGACCCTTCCCGGTGACAGCGGAAATTCCGATGCCGACAGTGCTTGACGACTCGCTGCTCGACGACCCCGCGCGGCTGGCCGAGGCCGACAGTGCGGGGTTGCTCCGGGCCGCCGCGATGGCGGGCGCCCAGGTGCGGGCGGCCGCCGAGCTCGCCGCGGAGCTGGAACTGTCCGACCGGCTGGACATGGGCCGTCCGCGCGCCGTCGTGCTGATCGACCGGCCGGGGGTCAGCCGCACCCTCACGCGGCTGCTGGCCGCCCTGCTGGCGCCGTCGTGCCCGGTGCCCGTGGTAGTCGCCGAGGTGGTGCCGAGCTGGATCGGCGCGCTCGACGTCGTCTTCGCGCACACGGACGACCCCGGTGACCGCGAGCTCGCCGCGTCGCTGGAGCGAGCCGCCCGCTACGGCGCCTCCGTGGTGCTTTCGGCGCCGTCGGAAGGCCCGGTGGCGGCCGCCGTTGCGGGGAAGGGCCTGCTGCTGGCGCCCCGGATCCCGGTGCCGGCGGAGCTGGCGTTCCCGCGCGGCCTGGCCGCCGGGCTGCTCACCGCGAACGCGCTGGGCCTGCTGATCTCCGACGTCCAGACACTGGCCGACCAGCTGGATCTCGAAGCCGAGAAGGACTACCTGGCCAGGGAATCGTTCGCGAACCCGGCCAAGGCGCTCGCCCTGCGGGTGGCCGACCGTGTTCCCCTGCTGTGGGGGCTGGACCCGGTCGCGGTGGCCGTCGGCGAACACGCTGCGCACGCGTTCGCGGCCCACGCGGCCACGGTGTGCGACGTCGAGGACTATCGTCAGGCCCTGGCGCGCCCCGCATTGCGGCGGGCGGCGCAATCGGGCGGCCGGGAGCGTGACATCTTCGCTGATCCGGACGATTCCTCTGGTGACATCCCCACCCGGGTGCTGTTGCTCTCGGTGCGGACCGGTCCGGCCACGGACGCGGCGCGCTACCAGGCCGAGGATCTGCTGCCGGGTGCGGACGTCATCGCGCCGGCCGAGGAGATCGAGGCCGACGAAATCGTGCGGGCCGCGGTGCTGGCACTGCGGTTCGAACTGGCGGCGGTCTATCTCGGGCTGGCGGCGGGCAGCATCGGCGGCGCGGGCCGCTTCGCGCCCGCGACGGCGTGAGACCCGCCTAGCACCGGCGTCGCCGGTGCCGAAGGAGTGGAGTTGAGGTGACAGTGGAGCTGCTGCGCAATGCGGTGCGGCCCTACGCCTGGGGATCGCGGACGGCGATCCCCGAGCTGCTGGGCCGTCCGGTACCCGCGCCGCACCCCGAGGCCGAGCTGTGGATGGGTGCCCACCCGGGCGACCCGTCGCACGTCATCGGCCCCGACGGGACCGAGCGGAGCCTGCTCGAGCTGGTGGACGCCGACCCGGTGACCCAGCTCGGCGAGCGCTGCGCGAAGCGGTGGGGCGGGCGGCTTCCGTTCCTGTTGAAGATCCTTGCGGCGGAGGAGCCGCTGTCGATGCAGGCGCACCCGTCGGCGGCCCAGGCCGCGGAGGGGCACGCCCGCGAGGAAAAGCTGGGCATCCCGAGGGACGCGTCGAACCGCAACTACCCGGATCCGACGGCGAAGCCGGAGCTGGTCTGCGCGCTGACGGAGTTCCACGCGCTGGCGGGGTTCCGCGCCCCGGACCGCACGGTGAAGCTGCTGAAGGCGATCGAGACGCCGGGGCTGGCGAAGTACACCGGGCTGATCGAGGCCCAGCCGGACCCGGACGGCCTGCGGGCGCTGTTCACGACGTGGATCACGCTGCCGCAGCCGTCGCTGGATTCGCTGCTGCCGGAAGTGCTCGACGCGTGCGTCCGCCACGTCCAGGAGCACGGCGAATTCGCGGTGGAGTGCCGGACGATCCTGGAGCTCGGCGAGGCGCACCCGCGCGACGCGGGCGTGCTGGCGGCGTTGCTGCTGAACCGCCTGACGCTGCGCGCGGGCGAGGCGATCTACCTGCCGGCGGGCAACCTGCACCTGTACCTCCACGGAACGGCCGTGGAGATCCTGGCGAACTCGGACAACATCCTGCGATGTGGCCTGACGCCGAAGCACGTGGACGTCCCGGAGCTCCTGCGCGTGGTCGACTTCGCGTGCGGCGAGATGCCGGTCCAGTGCGGCGACAGCGGGGAACGGCTGTCGGTGTACCGCACGGACGCGCCGGAGTTCGAGCTGTCGCGGGTGGAGTGGGCGGCCGGCCAGGACGACAAGATTTCGGTCGACAGCGTGGGCCCACAGATCCTGCTGTGCACGGCAGGCGACCTGCTGGTGACGGCGGACGACGGCGAGAAGGTCGAGCTGCGCCGGGGCCAGTCGGTGTGGCTCCCGGCGGCGGACCCGCCGGTCCACGTACGCGCACTGGGCGGCGGGCGGGCGCAGCTCTTCCGCGCGACGGCCGGCACCTGCGAGGACTGACCCACCGCCTTGCCTTTTGCCTCTGAGACGCCTCAGGGGCTGCCCTCACGTACCCGGCTTCCCCAGCTACCCGATCCGACGGTCCAGCCGCCTCGGGCAGCCGGCCCTGCGGGTGCGGGCTGCCCGAGGCGCCTGTGTGTGGGCCCGGGAGATTCTGTGTGCGTTCCGTGTGGCGGGCTCCGCCACGATCGACACCAAGGGGGGACCCTGGTGCGCTGATGCGCGCCGCCGGGTCCGCTGGGGGTGACGCCGGTCGGATTCGCCCGGCGTCCGTGGGCTTGAGGTGGTGCCGCGAGGGGGCGGCACCACTTCGGCGGCCACCCCGGCCGGCGGGGCGAGGCGGGTGGTGCAGTGAGGGGGCGGCACCACCTTGTCTCGCCCGGCGGCCGGGTTCGCACGGGCCCTTGGCGGGACGCCGGTGAACTTCGTGAAGGCCACCTTGAGGAAGTTTATCTTCCTCAAGGTGGCCTTCACGAAGTTCACTTCGCAGGCGGGCGGCGGGCCGGCTCGGTGAGGGCGAGCAGCGCCCGGCGCAGGGCAGCCGCGCTGGCGTCGCGTGGGTCGGTCAGCTCCGCTGCCTCGGTCGCCGCCTCCTCGGCCGCTTCCGCATCTCCCGTGGCGACGTACGCCCGGTGCAACACCAGCCACGTCAGCCCCGTCGCCGCCCGGCCGCCCATCTCGCGGAACCCGTCCAAGCACGCCCGCAGCACCGGGATCGCCTGCGCCGCGCGGCCCTCGCCGATCCAACTCGCCGCCAGCGCCCGCGTGCACGACAGCTCGCGCGGTCGCTCGTCCAGGTCCCGGGCCAGCTCGCGAGCCTCCCCGAAGGCCGCCGTCGCGTCGTCACGTGCGCCCGTCGCCGCCGAGATCGCGCCCCGCGTGCGCAACGACTTCGCCAGCGCCGACCGCACCGCCGTGCCGCGCAGCAGCTCCACCGACTCCGCGATCGCCGTCACCGCACCGGAATCGTCGCCCGTCAGCAGGGCTGACCACGCGAACGCGTGCAGCGCCTCGCCGATCATCCGGGCGTCCCCGGCCGATCGTGCCGCCGCCAGCGCCGTGCGGTCGACCTCCTGGGCGTCGGAAATCCGGCCCAGCCGCAGCAAGGCCGCCGACTCCGCCGCCCGCACCCAGCCCAGCTCGGCCGCGGAGGCCGCCGAACCGTCCACAGTGAACAGCTCCCGGGCGTGGGCCGCCGTCTGCAGGGCCTCCTCCGCGCGGCCCAAACCGATCAGGCAGTGCGCCAGGTTCGCCGAAACCCACGCGTGCGTGCGGCGATCACCCTGCGCCTCGAGCTCCTTGGCGCACGCCCGATAACGGACCGCGGCCTCCTCGTACTCGCCACGCGCATGCCGCAGCAGCGTCAGCGTGGCCTCGGCGACCGTGGCCAGCGGGGGATCGGCGGCCACGACCGTCTCGTACGCCGCCCGCATGTCGGCGTACCGGCCGTGCAGATACAGGTGGACGCCGAGGCGGTCGAGCAGCAGCAGGGCCTCCCGCGGACCGAGCGTGCCGATGAGCTGCAGCAGGTTCGCGCGCTCGGCGGCGAACCAGTCGTCCGGACGCGCCAGCAGCCGCTCCACCAGCTCGGCCGGCAACGGCTGCGCGGGCGCTTCGTGGGCCGGGGACGGCATCGGCACCGTACGCGGCAGCCGGGCCGCCGCCGCGTCGGCGAGCGCCAGCGTTGCCGCCAGCACCGTCCGGAGGCCGTCACCGGGCGCCGGGTCGCCGAGCTCCGCCGCGTACAGCCGGACGAGGTCGTGCATCCGGTAGCGGCCTTCGCCCGTCTCGTCCGGTCCGTGCGCCTCCAGCAGGCTCGCTTCGACGAGCTCTTCGACGGCCTCGTCCGGGTCGGCAGGGCCGGCAGGGTCGGTGATGAGGGTGGTGACCGCCCAGGCCGGCAGGTCGGCGAGGCGGCAGCGGCCGAGCAGCCGGAACGCGCGCCGCGCGGGCGGCCGCAGGGCTTCGTAGCTCAGCGCGATGCTGCTCCGGACGGCGAGGTCGCTCACGGTCAGCTCGTCGAGCCGGCGGACCTCGTCCTCCAGCCGGCCGGCCAGCTCGCCGAGCCGCAGGTGCGGGCGGATGGCCAGCCTGCTGCCCGCGATCCGCAGGGCCAGCGGCAACCGCGCGCACGCCGTGATGATCCGCTCGGCGTCGGTGCGCTCCCGGCTCACGCGCGCCCCGGCGAGGCGGTACAGCAGCTCGGCGGCGTCGGCGCCGGACAGGGGACCGAGCGGCAGCCGGTGCGCGCCGGCCAGCCCGCTCAGCCGCCGGCGGCTCGTCACGAGCACCGCGCAGCCCGGCGTGCCCGGCAGCAGGGTGCGGACGTGCTCGGGGTCGACGGCGTCGTCGAGCACCACCAGCACCCGCCGGTCGGTGAGCCGGCCGCGGAACACCGCCGCGCGCGCCCGCACGTCGTCCGGCACGGCGGGGCCGGGGACGCCCAGCGCGCGCAGCAGGTCGGCCAGCACCTCGCCGATGTCCCGGCCCGCCAGCGGCACGTACAGCTGGCCGTCCGGGAACCGGGCGCGCAGCCGGTGCGCGGCGCGCACGGCGAGGGTGCTCTTGCCCGCCCCCGGCTCGCCGCTGAGCACCGCGACCGGGACGCCGGTGCCGGCCCCGAGCACGCCGGTCAGCTCCGCCAGTTCGGCGTCGCGGCCGGTGAAGTCCCCGATGTCCGGCGGGAGCTGGCACACCGGCCACACCGCGGGCGGCAGCCGCGGCACCGGGTCCTCGCCGCGCAGGACGGCGGCGTGCACCCGCCGGGCCTCCGCGCCGGGCTCGACGCCGAGTTCCTCGATCAGCGTCGTTCGCAGCCGCCGGTAGACCTCCAGCGCGCTGCCCTGCTGCCCGGCCCGGTGCAGCGCGATCATCAGCTGCGCGGCCAGCCGCTCGCGCAGCGGGTGCTCGGTGATCATGGCCTGCAGCTCGCCGGTCAGCTCCCCGTGCCGCCCGGCTGTCAGCTCCGCGTCGACGCAGTCCTCGAACACGGCCAGCCGCTCGGACTCCAGCCGGGCGACGTCGGCGTCGAGCCGCGGCACGTGCAGCCCGGCCAGCACCGGTCCCCGCCACAGCGCGAGCGCCCGCCGGTAGTGCCCCGCGGCGGCCACCGGATCCCCGGCCCGCCGCCCCTCGGCGACGGCGGACCGGAAGGCGAGCAGGTCGAGCTCCGCCGGCTCGACGTCCAGCCGGTAGCCGGCCGGGCCGTGCTCGACCCGCAGGCCCTCGATCCGGTCGCGCAGCCGCGAGAGGTAGGTGTGCAGGTTGGACGTGTACGACTTGGGCGGCCCGTCCGGCCACAGCGCCTCGACCAGCACGTCGACGGGGACGTGCTGGCCGGCGTTGAGCAGCAGGACGGCCAGCAGCGTGCGCTGCCGCTCGCCACGCAGGACCGCCCACCGGCCCGGCGGGCTCTCGACGGCGAGCGGACCGAGCACGGCGAAGTGCGCCATGTCACCTTCCCGGGAGTGGTCGGCTGGGAAACCCACGGTAGCGAAGGGGTACGACAGAACCGGCGACCGCGCTTCACCCGGTCGGGACGGCCGTCCTCGCACGCTCCCATTAGGCTCCACCCGGACATTTCAGGACCTACCAGGGGAGCGGTCGTGTCAGCTGGAGGCGGAACCAAGGCGATCCTCGCGGCACTCGGGGCGAACGCCGGGATCGCGGCGGCGAAGTTCGCCGGCTTCCTCGTCACGGGGTCGTCGTCGATGCTGGCCGAGTCGGTGCACTCGCTGGCCGACACCACGAACCAGGGCCTGCTGCTGCTCGGCCAGAAGACGTCGAAGCGGGAAGCGGACAAGGAGCACCCCTTCGGCTACGGCCGCGACCGGTACTTCTATTCCTTCATCGTCGCGCTGATGCTCTTCACGCTCGGTTCTGCGTTCGCGTTCTACGAAGGCATCCACAAGATCGGTCACCCGGAGCCGCTCGAATCGCCGATCGTCGCGGTGATCATCCTGCTGGTCGCGGTCGGCCTGGAGGGCTACAGCTTCTACACCGCGATCACCGAGTCGAAGAAGATCAAGGGCAACGCGACCTGGTGGGGCTTCATCCGCCAGGCCAAGGAGCCCGAGCTGCCCGTCGTGCTGCTCGAGGACGCCGGCGCGCTGCTCGGTCTTGTCCTGGCACTGCTGGGCGTCGGGCTGTCGGTCATCACCGGGAACCCGGTCTGGGACGGCGTCGGCACCCTGGCGATCGGCGCGCTGCTGGGCGTCATCGCGATCATCCTGATCATCGAGATGAAGAGCCTGCTCATCGGCGAAGGCGCCAACGAGAGCGTCCTCGCGACGATCGTCGACGAGCTCGCCGCGGGCAAGGTCGAGCGCGTCATCCACATCCGCACCCAGTACCTGGGCCCGGACGAGCTGCTGGTCGCGGCGAAGCTGGCGCTGGTGCCGGGGCTCGACACCGCCGAGCTGGCCACGGCCATCGACGACGCCGAGGCCCGCGTCCGCGCCAAGGTGCCGGTGGCCAAGCTGATCTACCTCGAACCGGACCTCGACCGCAGCCTCGCGCGATAACCGAAGATCCACTTCGCAGTCTTCGGCGAGCCGTCACCGACCTGACCCGATAGGGTGACCTACTGCGATACATGCAGGCCAGCCGCAGGAGGTCAACGGTGCCCGGAACGGGATTGTGGCGCACTAAATCGATCGAACAGTCCATTGCGGACACCGACGAGCCGGATACGAAGCTCCGGCGGAACCTGAGCGCGTGGGACCTCACGGTCTTCGGCGTCGCCGTCGTCATCGGTGCCGGCATCTTCACACTGACAGCGCGCACGGCGGGTGACTACGCGGGGCCGTCGGTTTCGCTCGCCTTCGTGTTCGCCGCGATCGCCTGCGCGCTCGCGGCGCTGTGCTACGCGGAGTTCGCCTCGACCGTGCCGGTCGCGGGCAGCGCATACACGTTCTCCTACGCCACCTTCGGCGAGTTCATGGCGTGGATCATCGGCTGGGACCTGATCCTCGAGCTCGCCGTCGGCGCCGCCGCGGTGTCCAAGGGCTGGTCGGTGTACCTCGAGACGGTGCTGAGCTACCTCTTCGGCAAGGGCACGAAGACGACGTTCGACATCGGGAGTGTCACCGTCGACTGGGGCGCCCTGCTCGTCGTCGCGGTCCTGACGACGCTGCTGGTCGTCGGCACGAAGCTGTCGTCGCGGGTGTCCATGGTGATCACCGGGATCAAGGTCGCCGTGGTGCTGTTCGTGATCATCCTCGGCTTCTTCTACATCAAGGGCGCCAACTACACGCCGTACATCCCGCCGGGCGAGACGGGCGGAGCCGGTCAGACCGGTGTCGACCAGTCGCTGTTCTCCCTGATCGCGGGCGGCGCGAGCAGCTCGTTCGGCGTCTTCGGCCTGCTGGCCGGCGCTTCGCTGGTGTTCTTCGCGTTCATCGGCTTCGACATCGTCGCGACCACCGCGGAGGAGACCAAGAACCCGCAGAAGGCCGTGCCGCGCGGGATCATGGGCTCGCTCGCCATCGTGACCGTGCTGTACGTCGCGGTGTCGCTCGTGGTCGTCGGCATGACTTCGTACAAGGACCTCGCGACCAAGGCGGGCGACGGCAGCCACAAGACGCTCGCCACGGCGTTCTCCGCCAACGGAATCGACTGGGCGGCCAACATCATTTCGTTCGGCGCCCTGGCCGGTCTCACCACCGTCGTCATGGTGCTGATGCTGGGTCAGGTCCGGATCATCTTCGCGATGTCGCGCGACGGCCTGATGCCGCGCGGACTGGCGAAGACCGGCGAGAGCGGCACGCCGAAGCGCGCGACGCTCATCGTCGGCGGGCTGGTCGCGCTCGCGGCCGGGTTCTTCCCGGCGGACAAGCTCGAAGAAATGGTGAACGTCGGCACGCTCTTCGCGTTCGTGCTCGTCTCGGCCGGGGTGCTGGTGCTGCGGCGGACGCGGCCGGACCTGCCCCGGGCGTTCAAGGTGCCGCTGGTGCCGCTGATCCCGATCCTGGCTATCCTCGCCTGCCTGTGGCTGATGCTGAACCTGACCGTGCTGACCTGGCTGCGGTTCATCGCCTGGATGGTGCTGGGCGTGGTGCTGTACTTCGGCTACAGCCGACGGCATTCGCTGGTCGGCAAGCGGCAGGCCGGCGGGCTCGACGAACCCGTGAAGGCGCCCGAAGCCTGACTTGCTCGGTAACAGCCCCCGCCCGCCTGGACGCCCAGGTCGGCGGGGCTTTTTACGTTTGGTTGCGTAATGCGAGGTTACGACTTGATCAAGACGATCTTGCGATTTGTGTGCAAAGGGGGACCCCGCGTAAGCGGCTGGGTGACGTGCGATACCTTTCGATCCTTCGTGTGCCACTGACGGGTGAATTACAGCCGCGTGATTCCCACGTTCAGTGGTGCCGCGTCCCCCGATTTTGCCGTTCCTCCCCCGTTCGGTACTGGAGAACTCATGCGCAGACGTTCCTTCCGCGGCGCCGTTGCGGTCATGGCGCTCACCACCGCCGCCCTGATCGGGACCGCCGGTTCCGCCCTGGCCTGCTACACCGACGACAACCGCCCGAACCCGATCCCCGACCGCGGCAAGGCTGCGTGCGCGGACAACAAGACTCTTGAGCACAGCGACGTGGAGTTCACGGGCGGCGAGGGCAAGAGCACCCTGAACATCACCGCCGTCCACGACGGTGTGAAGGTGACCCGCATCGTCGTCATCGGTGGCGACGACGGCTTCAATGAGTACATCCCCGGCAAGGTCGGCAAGGGTGGCGAGGTGTTCCCCGCGACCGCGCCGTGGAACAACCTGAAGGCGACCAAGACGTTCAAGGGCCGCCAGCCGAACATCGACAAGTGGATCCTGTGCGGCACGAAGACCACGAAGCCGACGCAGCCCACCACGACGGCGCCCACCAAGCCGTCGACGCCGGCCACGACCACCACGACCGCCAAGCCGAGCACCCCGGCGACCGCGGACACCTCGGTCTCGCCGACCAGCTCGGCTCCGGCCGTCGTGCCGGCGGGCAACGAGTCGGGCACCGGTGGCGGCCTGGCCAACACCGGCTTCGACAACAGCTGGCTGATCTGGGTCGGCGCGCTGCTGCTCGTCGCCGGTGGCGGCCTGCTCGCGCTGCTGAAGTTCCGCCGCAAGGCTTCCGAGTGAAGCTGAGCTAGTCCCCGGTCGAAGGCCCCTCGCTCCGCGCGCGAGGGGCCTTCACCGTTTCGGGGGAAAGTCCCCGAACAGCGAGCCTTGCTCGCCCCAGGACGGCTTGCCGAGGCCGGCGGCCATCGCGACGGCGTGGTCCCATTCGGCGTCCACCACGTAGTCCTGGTGCTTGAGCACCCCCGGCGCCCAGCGGTGCCGCCCGCTCGGGCCGCGCAGCGGGTCCGGCAGCCAGTGGTCGCCGCCGAGGATCAGGACGCCGTTGGCGTCGGCCGTCGCCGACACCGGACCGCAGCCGCCGCCGGCGAGGAACCCGACGCCGTGCAGGCGCCGGTCGGCGACCGAGTGCCGCCAGGTCGTCACGCCGCCGCCGAAGATGTCGGTGCCGCGGCAGAGGGCCCGCCACCGGCCGTCGAGGTCGGCGAAGAGCCGTTCCAGCGCTTCCTGCGGCAGCAGCGCCGGGAAAGCGCGCTGGTAGCCCCACTGCAACGGGGACCCGGCGGTGAGCACGCCGACGCGTTCGAGGTCCGCGGCCGGCAGATCGGCGGCGAGCCGGGCGGCGGCCATGATCGTCAGCAGGCTGCCGAGGTTGTAGCCGGAGAGCACCACCCGCGTGCCGGGATCGGCGAGGTGCTCGCGCGCCCGCGCGGCCAGTTCCGGGACGACCTTCAGCGCGTAGCAGGGCGGCACCGTCGGGTGCGCGGCCCGCGGCCAGAAGCAGACCAGGTCGGCCAGCGCGCCGAGGTGCCGGCTGCGCTGCGGGGTGCGCGCGGCCGTGTAGACCACGCGCAGCAGGCCTGCGGCCAGCGCGCCGAGCGCGACCACGCCGATCGCCGACAGCGGGCCGAACCAGCCGGGGACCAGCCCGAACCCGAACCGCAGCACCAGCAACCCCGCGCCGCCCGCGGACATCGCGCTCGCGACCGCCAATGCCAGGTGGTGCAGGTGCCGCCGTTCCCACGCCGAGCGCGCCCAGGCCGCCGCGGCCTGGGCCTCCTGCCGTTCGTCGTGCTCCATCAGCTCGACGATCTCGGGGATGCCCCGCCGCAGCCGGCGCAGCGGGACGGCGACCGCGAAGCCCAGCACGCCGAGCACCGCGGCCAGCGTCAGCCCGGCGCCCCACAGGACCGTGACCAGCAAATACGTGTCGGGCACCCGCAGGTGCTCCGCTCCGGACAGACGTCGGAGCGCCTCGGCGAGCCCGGCGCCGAAGCCGCCGCCGAGCAGGCCGCCCAGCGCGAGCACCGGCGCGGCCGCCCAGCCGCCCATCCACGGCCGCAGCCGCTGGGGCTTGTGCTTCCAGCCGGGCCGGGCCAGCACCGCGGCCGGGGCGAGGAACAGCGCGAACAGCACCGTGACGGCGACCAGGGCCGCGCCGAGGCCCTCGACGACGCCGTTCGTGCCGGGCAGCGGACCCGCGCCCGGCCTGAGCCGGACCGCCGTCACGACGACGAGCAGGGTCGCGAAGGCGAGCACGCCGGGCCGGGCGAACCGGCCGGTGTCGACGCCGATCGCGGCGGCGACGACGGTGGCGAGCACCACGGCCAGTGTGATGATCCAGACAACGAGGTCCACGCTGCCGGCCGGCACGCGGAACGGCCCGCCGAGCAGCAGCAGCGCGACCGAGGCCAGCGCCGCCACGGTGTGCAGGCAGCGCAGGGCCGGCGTCTCCGGGTCGGCGCGCATCCGCAGGGGGCCGCCGGTGAGGTCGCCGTCGGCGTGCACCGCCCAGGTCGCGCTCGAAATCCGGTGCAGGACGAAGATCACGACCAGCAGCGGCAGCACGCCGACGGCGATCCGGGCTCCCGCCGTGCGCAGCACGTCGGGGACCACCGGCAGGCAGCCCGACCCGGGCGCGAGGCACTGCGTGGCGAAGAGGTCGAGCGCGATGGCCGCGAGCTGCCCCATCAGCAGCATCGTCAGCAGCAGGGCACCGACGCGCAGCAGGCCGCGGCAGACGGCGCCGAGGACGCGCGCGAGGCGGCGGTCCGGCGGGACCGGGGGCAGCATCCAGAACGCGACGTTGGCCAGGGAGAACGGGAACAGCAGCGCCCAGGTGGCCTTCGCCGCGCCGCCCGAGGTCATGCCGTGCCAGAGGTAGCCCTCGAGGGTCCGCGGGATCGACCGGCCCAGCGCCGGCAGCACCGGCCCGGGTGCCGGGCGGCGCAGCCGGTCCGCCGGGCGGATCACCCGGCCCAGGCCGTCACCGGCGACGTCGACCGTCGAAACCGCGTCGAGCAGCGTTTCCCCGCTGGTGCCCACGAGCCCGGCGACGCGGATTTCCACGACGCGGGTGTCCGGGCCGGGCATGGGCACGGTAAGGGCTCCTGACACTTCTAGGGACAGTCGAGCGGACAACGGTAGTGTTCGGGGGTCATCGAGTCTTGGAGGAATCGCCACTATGACCCCCGAAAGCGTTGCCAAGCGGCACGAGACCCGCAACGGCATCGAGTTCGCCGTCGCCGACCTCGAGGCCGCCGAGTTCGGCCGCAAGGAGATCCGCCTCGCCGAGCACGAGATGCCGGGACTGATGGCGCTGCGGCGCGAATACGCGGAGGTCTACCCGCTGCGCGGGGCGCGCGTTTCGGGCTCGCTGCACATGACCGTGCAGACCGCGGTCCTGATCGAGACGCTGGTGGCGCTGGGTGCCGAGGTGCGCTGGGCGTCCTGCAACATCTTCTCGACGCAGGACCACGCGGCGGCCGCGATCGTCGTCGGCCCGCACGGCACGACCGAGGAGCCCAAGGGCGTCCCGGTCTTCGCGTGGAAGGGCGAGTCGCTCGAGGAGTACTGGTGGTGCACCGAGCGGATGCTCACCTGGGACGACAGTGGTGAACTCGGCCCGAACATGATCCTCGACGACGGCGGTGACGCCACCATGCTGGTGCACAAGGGCACCGAGTACGAGAAGTCCGGCGTCGTGCCGACCCCGGACGAGAACACCTCGGACGAGTTCCGCGTGTTCCTCGAGCTGCTGCGCACGTCGGTCGCGGCCGACACAGGAAAGTGGACGAAGATCGGCGAGGGCATCCGCGGCGTCACCGAGGAGACGACCACCGGTGTGCTGCGGCTGTACCAGCTGGCGGCGGCGGGCGAGCTGCTGTTCCCGGCGATCAACGTCAACGACGCGGTGACGAAGTCGAAGTTCGACAACCGCTACGGCATCCGCCACTCCCTGATCGACGGCATCAACCGCGGCACCGACGTCCTGATCGGCGGCAAGGTCGCGGTGGTCTGCGGATACGGCGACGTCGGCAAGGGCGCGGCGGAGTCCCTGCGCGGCCAGGGCGCCCGCGTGATCGTGACGGAGATCGACCCGATCTGCGCGCTGCAGGCGGCAATGGACGGCTACCAGGTCCGCACGCTGGAGAACGCGCTGCCCGAGGCCGACCTCGTCATCACGACGACCGGCAACAAGGACGTCGTGCTGGTCGAGCACATGGCGAAGATGAAGCACCAGGCGATCCTGGGCAACATCGGCCACTTCGACAACGAGCTCGACATGGCCGGCCTGGCGCGTTACCCCGGCATCCGCCGCGTGAACATCAAGCCGCAGGTCGACGAGTGGATCTTCCCGAACGGCAACACGATCCTCGTGCTGTCGGAGGGCCGGCTCCTGAACCTGGGCAACGCGACGGGGCACCCGTCGTTCGTGATGTCGAACAGCTTCTCGAACCAGGTGATCGCGCAGGTCGAGCTGTTCACCAAGCACGAGGAGTACGACAACGAGGTCTTCCGGCTCCCGAAGAAGCTGGACGAGAAGGTGGCTCGCATTCACCTGGATGCACTGGGTGGCGAGCTGACCAAGCTCACCAAGGAGCAGGCGGAATACATCGATGTGGACGTCGAAGGCCCGTTCAAGCCGGAGCACTACCGGTACTGAGGTCTTTGCGTTTTAGCTGGTCAGGGCCGCCCCGAAAGTGTTCGGGGCGGCCTTTTGTTTTGCGCTTGTGACAGTGATAGCACGATCGGGTGACGTGTTATCATGGGGGGGTGAAACAGTTGATCACGAGGATCGACGACGAGCTGCACGCCCGGTTGAAGGCGAGAGCCGAAGCCGAAGGGCGCAGCATGAACGACCTGGTCACGGAAGCGTTGAGGGGCGTAGTGGCGAAGACGGAAACCCGAGCGGAATGGAAGCGGCGAATGATCGCCGAAGGCAAGGTCGTGCACGTGGAGCCGCCGGCTCACGTGCCGACCCTGGACGAACTCGAAGACCTGTCCCGAGGCTGGGGCACGGCTGTCAGTGAAGCGCTCGACTGGACCCGAGGGGAGTGGTGACCGTGCTGTACGTCGACACCAGCGCGCTGGTCACCGCCTACCTTCGGGATGAGCCGGAGCACGACAAGTTCCGCAAGTTGCTCCTCGAGGGTGATGCCCCGGTGGTGAGCAGCGACTTCACCCGCGTCGAGTTCGCCGGTGCCATGACGGCCGCCAAGCGGACCGGCCGGATTCCCGATCCCGCGGCGATGCTGGCGCACTTCGATCACCTTGCCTCTCCGGACGGGGACTTGGTGCTCATCCCCTTCGACCCGAGCCGGGTCATTCCCGCCGCGCGGCGGCTGGTCACCGAGAACTACCCGGTGCGCACCCTGGACGCGATCCACATCGCGGTCGCGATGCACTCCACGGCCGAACTCACCGGCGGCGAACCCGTCACCTTCGTCACCCGCGACGAGCGTCAGGCCGATGCCGCGAAGGCCAACGGTTTCGAGGTGTTGTGATGGTCGACCTGATGGCGGGGGTGGCCGTGCTCGACTACGAGCGGGCGCTGGCCTGGTACGAGAAGCTCTTCGGGGCGCCGCCGACGTTCGTGGTCAGCGAGACCGAGGCGTTGTGGGAGGTCACCGAACACGGCGCGGTGTTCATCGAGCGCCGTCCGGAGCGGGCGACCGGGCACGCCATGCACGTCCTGTTCGTCGGCGACCTGGACGAGCGCGTCGCGGCGATCTCCGAGCGGGGCATCGAGCCCGCGGACCGGGAGACCTACGACAACGGCGTCCGGAAGCTGCTCTACCGCGACCCCGAGGGAAACGAGATCGGCATCGGCGGCCTCCCCGCGTAGTCTGGGCCGTTCTTGGCTTCACGAACCTCACGGCCCGGTGGGTAGTCCGGGCGGCTCGCACAGGGCCCGTTGTCCCGTCAAGGGAAACCGGTGACGCCAGGCTGATCCGTCACGCCTGGAGGTTCCCGATGCACGGGGTGTTCACGCTGTACCACGACGGCCGGTTCTGGGTCGGCGTCTACGAGATCCACGAAGACGGCCTGGTCCGGGCCGCGCGTCACGTCTTCGGCGCCGAGCCCACCAACGCCGAACTGGCGGTCTTCGCCGCTGGCCGCGACTTCGCGCGCTTGGCCGACGAAGCCCGCGCGGCACCGCCGGTCCCCGCCGAACAGCGGCCGACAGCCCGGCTCAACGCCAAGCGTCTCGCGAAGCTGGCGAAGAAAGCCCAGCAAGACGAGGGCATCGGCACGGCCGCCCAGCGCGCCCTGCGCGACGCGGTCACCCAGCACGCGGCAGAGAACAAAGCGGCCCGCAAACGCCGCGCGGCCGCCGACGCCACCCGCCGCCGGACCCTGGCGAAAGCCAAATCCCGCGCCAAACACCGCGGCCACTGAGGCACCGTGTCGACCCTTCAATCACGCGCGTCGACCTCCGAATCACGCGTGTCGACCCTTCCGGAGCAGAGCAGCCGTGATCCGAGGGTCGACACGCGTGGCTGGAGGGTCGACACGCGTCAGTTCCACTCGACCGCGACCCCGGCCAGCCCCGGCCCGGCGTCGTTGAAGAACGCGCTGCTCACCCCACCCATGTCGCACGCCAGCTCCTCCGCGACCACCGGCAGCGCGTCGTCGCGGGCCCGGACCTGGCGGGTACACCGGGCCGGCAGGGCGTTCCGGTCGAACCGCAACTGGACCAGGTAACTCGCGCACCGATCCCGCAGCATCCGGTAGTAGCCCGGCGACGCCGATCCCGAGTCGTCGCGGACCTCGAAGCAGAACACGTGGATGTCGCCCTCGGCCAGCTTGCGGTCGAACAGCAGCTCCGTCGCCATCGTGTCCGCGTCCGGGTTGCGGCGCATCCGGCCCACCCGGCAGCCCTCGTCCGTGATCAGCTCGACGTCGTCGATGCGGCAGCCCGGGTCGCCGTTGTACACCGTCAGATAGCGATCCGGCCCGTGCCGACGCGCGCGCGTCACCAGCCGCGTGCGCAGGCTGACCTGGCGGTGCTCCGCGTCGAAGGTGATCGTGTCGTGCACCGACAGCAGCTCGAGGTCGGCGTTGTAGTGGTTCGACGACGGGTACGCGCCCAGCTCGGCCAGGAGGTCCTCGACGATCGACCCCATGTCGCCGGAACGCAGGTCGTGGAACGACGCCGCCGGCTGGTGGCCACGGCGGACCAGTCGAGGCCCGATCAGCACCACCAGGGCGTCCGCCGGCAGCTGGAGGACCGATTCCAGGGCCCGGACCGCCGGCAGCGCCTTCGGCACCTCGGGCTGACGCAGCCCGCGTTGCCAGTAACTCAGCGTCGACTGTCCGATTTGGACCCCGCGCAACGCGAGGTGGGCCCGCAGCCGGGCCAGCGACAGCCCGCGGTAGGCGATCGCCAGCCGGAGGGCGTGGTGGAACTCGCCGGTGCGGAGTGCCTCGGTCAGCTCTTTCGGCAGTTCGGCGACCGATGCCCGGGTCGTGCGGGCGCCATCGATGATCAGTGGAAGGTTCCCGTCTTGTGCCACCGCTCGTCCCTTCACCCGACCAGTGTGTGCGCTGGGCGTGAACACCGCGGAACGTTCACGGTAGCAGCGTAGGGTGGCCGTGCCGACCCCCGTTCAGGGAGGTTGGCCTCGTTGAGGTGAGCGTTCCGCGTTCCGGCTGTGCCCCGGAACGGTCCGTTCCTCCGGATGGCGTTCTTGCTCCTTGTGACCGCGTTGTTCACCGTTGTGACCACCGCTGGTTCGCCCACGTTCGAGCAGGAGGCCGTCCGTGCTGGTGAAGTCGAGCAGGGTCCACGCCGTACTGGCGGTGAGCCTGATGTTGTGCCTGGTCGCGCCGGCCACAGCCGGAGCCGCGCCCGGAGTGCCGTCGACCTACCGGAGCCAGATCGTCCTGCAGCTCCAGCAGAAGAACCAGTGGTGCTGGGCCGGCGCGGGCAACACCATCGCCGCCTACCACGGCGCGGTCGTCAGCCAGACGCGGTTCTGCCAGCTGGCCCACGGCGAGACCGGCGCGGACTGCGCCAACCTCCCCGGCACGCTCGCCGACCCGCAACGCGCCTTCGCCCGGCTCGGCTTCAGCTCGCCGGGCCGCTACCTCGACCGGCGCATCTCCTACGCCGACGTCCGGACGCAGACGGCCGCGGACCGGCCGGTCGAGACCCGCGTCGGCTACCGCTCGGGCGGCGGCCACGTGCACGTCCTCTACGGCTACGACACCCACGGCGACTGGGTGTTCTGGGGCGACCCCGGCCCCGCCAAGCGCTACAACTGGTCGACCTACGGCTACTACACGCAGAACTCGTCATTCACCTGGACGCACACGCTCACCGGGATCGCCCGATGAGCAGGCGGGCGATCGTGCTCGCCGTGCTGACGGGCGCGGCGCTGCTGATGACGGCTCCGGTGTCAGGCGCGGCCCAGGCCGCCGGCATCAGCAGCGCCGATGCCTCCGCGGCGCACCGCGCGGCCGCGGGGTTCCAGGACGTCCTGGTCCAGTTCTTCGCCCAGGCACCGGGCGCCCAGGGGCCGGTCTCGGTGAAGATCGCGCCGGACGCGTACCCCGTGTACGAGCTTTCGCCGGACTTCGTCGCGGGCAAGGCCGAAGCCGCGCCGGGTGATTTCGCTTACTTCGCGATCCCCGCGCGTGCCTCGGACGGCCGGACCGCGACGCTCTGGTCGGTCCGCGCCGCGGACGGCACCTGGCAGATCGGCAACATCGCTTCGGGTGACGTCGAGGGCGAGTACGCCCGGAAGCTGCCCGCGGGCGCCCAGCTGCTCCACGAACCGCAGGTCGACGCCTGGTACGCGGTCTCGGGCGGCCGGGTGACGTCGCTGGCCGACGGCAAAGCGGTCGCCGGCTACCAGCGGATCGTCGAGGCGCGTTACGCCGACAAGCTCCCCGGCTCGGTCTACGCCCGCGACGGCGAGGCCGGCGGCTACGACGCGACGTCCCAGGTGATGCCCCGCGGTGACGGCGGCCCGGCGCCGTCCGGCCACGACACCGGCTGGGTGCCGCTGCTGATCCTCGTCGGCGTGCTCGCGATCAGCGGCGCCGGCTACGTGCTCCACCTCCGGCGGCACCCCGCCTAGACGAACCGGCGGGCTCGGCGTCGATCCCCTTCCACCGAGCCCGCCGGTCCACCATCAGTACTGTGACCTCCGTGGGTCGACTGGTGGTCATCGAAGGGCTCGACGGTGCGGGCAAGCGCACGCTCACCGACGGGCTGACGGCGGCGCTCGGCGCCAAGGGCGCGAGTGTGACGTCGCTGGCGTTCCCGCGCTACGGCGAAAGCGTGCACGCGGACCTCGTCCGCGAGGCGCTGCACCGCGGGCACGGCGACCTCGCCGACTCGGTGTACGGCATGGCGATGCTCTACGCGCTGGACCGCAGCGGCACCGCGGACGAGATCCGTGCGCTGCTGGCCGCGCACGACGTCGTCCTGCTCGACCGGTACGTCGCCTCCAACGCCGCGTACGCGGCCGCGCGCCTGCGGCAGGACGCCGCCGGCGAAGTCGTGAAGTGGGTGTGGGAGCTGGAAGTCGGCCGCTTCGGCCTGCCCCGCCCGGACGCGCACCTGCTCCTGCGCGTCGCCCCGGCGGTCGCGGCCGAACGCGCCGAGCGCCGTGCGGAGACCGAGACGGGCCGGGAGCGCGACGCCTTCGAAACCGACGACGGCCTGCAGCGGCGGTGCGCGGCCGTCTACGACGAGCTGGCCGCTTCGGGCTGGCTCGCGCCGTGGCACGTCCTGGACGGCGTCGCGGGCGTGGACCTCGAAGCGCTGGCGACGACGCTGCTGAGCTGACCCGGCTCAAGCGCCCCAATGTGGCCTTCGGTGCGTGAGACGCAACCAAGGCGGCCTTCGGTGCGTGAGACGCACCCAAGGCCGCCTTGGGGCGCTAGGGCAGTAGCCGGGCCGGGTCGAACTGCTCGATCGGGTGGGCCGTGGCGCCGTCGACCACCAGGTCCGCGAGGACTTCGCCGATCACCGGGGCGAACTTGAAGCCGTGGCCGGAGAACCCGCACGCGAGCACCACCCGCTCCTCGTCCGGGTGCGGGGCGAGCACGAAGCTTTCGTCGGCCGTGTCGGTGTACATGCAGGTCGCGGCCCGGAGGAACGCGCCGGGCAGCGTCGGGATGTGCCGCTTCACCACGGCCGCGATCTCGTGGACCTCGTCGCCGGACACCTCCCGGTCGATGCCGTCGGGCGTGCACGTCCGGCCGCCGCTGTGGAACGCGACCTTCACGCCGTCGGCGGGCGCGTTGTGCGCCGGGAAGCCGTAGAACGTGTAGCCGTCGCCTTCCCAGATGTAGACCGGGTGCTCCCGGAACGGCGCGATCCCGCCCGAGGGCGCGAACCAGTACTGCACCTGTCGACGGACCGTGAAGGGGACGCCGAAGCCGCGCAGCAGCTCGCCGGCCCACGCGCCGGGGCACAGCACCAGGCGGCCGGCCGTGTAGTAATTGTCCGACGTCCCGATGCGCACCCCGCCGGCCGTGGTGCTCCAGGTGAACACCTTCTCCTCGTGGTGCAGTTCGGCGCCGCACCGCGCGGCGAGCTGCAGGTGCGCGGCGACGCTGCCTTCGGGGGACACCAACCCGGCGCCCGGCTCGTACAGCGCGACTTCGTCCGGCGACGGCGCCATCGTCGGGAACCGGCCCCGGATTTCGGCCGCGGCCAGCAGCTCGTGCGGGATGTCGAACGCCTGCGCCGACGCCACGCTGCCGGTGATCGTCCGCGAATCCGCCGTGCCGACCATGAGGCCGCCGCAGCGGGTGAACAGCCGTCGTCCGCTGTCGCGTTCGAGGCCGTCCCACAGTTCGTGGGCCCGCAGCAGCAGCGGCACGTACTCGGGGCCTTCGAGGTACGCCTGGCGCGTGATCCGGGAGCCGCCGTGGCTCGACCCGCGGTTGTGCACCGGCGCGAACTGGTCGACGCCGAGCACCCGCTGCCCGCGCTGCGCCAGCCGGTACGCCGCGGCGCTGCCCATCCCGCCGAGGCCGACGACGATCACGTCGTAGTGCGTCATGCCACCCTCCCCGGGACGCGCGTGCCGAAGTGCCCGACCTGCAGCGGTGTCCCGGATCGGCCGTATTCCACGGGAAGCCAGGCGTACGCGACGGCTTTGCCCGCGGTGTGGCCGTATCCGGCACTGGTGACGTACCCGGCCGGGCGGCCGTCGACGTACACCGGATCGCCGCTTTCGACGACGCTGCCGGTCGTCAGCCGGGACAGCCGCCGGCTGACGGTCGCGGCGGACCGGCCCGCCAGCGCGTCGCGGCCGAGGAAGTAGCCCTTGTCCAGCCGGACGGCGGAACCGAGTCCGGCCTCGTACGGGTCGTGTTCGGTGGTGAAGTCGACGCCGGGGGTGCGGACGCCGGCCTCGAGCCGCAGGCTGGTCAGGGCCTGGTGACCGGCGACGCCGACGCCACGGTCCCGCAGCGTGTCCCACAGGCGGCGCCCGAAATCCGCCGTGGTGTGTAGTTCCCAGCCCGGTTCGCCCACAGTGGACAGTCGCAGGGCGACGACCGGAACGTCCCCGATGGACGTCTCCTCGGCGGAAAGGTCCGCTGTGGACAGTCCCGGTAGGACTTCGTGGGCGAGCGGTCCCCACAGGCCGAGGCAGCACGTGCCGGGGGTGGTCTCGTGGATCTGCACGGTGCCGTCGCGCGGCAGGTGCCGCCGCAGCCAGTCGAAATCGAGACGTCTGCCGGCGCCGACGTGGAACCGATCGTCGCCGAGGCGAGCCACCGTCAGGCAACCGCGCACGCCGCCGTCTTCGCCGAGCAGCAGCGTGGAGGTCGCCGTGCCCGGCGCCTTCGCGAGGTCGCTCGTCGTCATGGCCTGCAGGAACGGCAGCGCGCCGGGGCCGGTGACGGCCAGCCGCGGCTCGGACGTCAGATCGAACATCGCGACGCGCTCGCGGGTGACGGCTGCTTCGGCGGCGATCTGCGCCAACACCGCTTTCGGGGGTTCGGGTGGCGAAGCCCCCGGCCCCGGGGCGAAGCCCCGGTTGTCACAGTACCGTTCCGGCCGCGCCCAGCCGGCCGCGGAACCGAAGTGTGCACCCAGTGCGATCTGCCGTTCGTGGAACGGGCTCGCCCGGACCGGCTCCGCGGTGAACGGGGCCGCGAACCGGGCGAGGTCGCAGCCGTGCAGGGCCAGCGACGGCTGCCCGTCGACGAGCCAGCGCGCCAGTTCGCGCGCGACACCCGCGGAGTGCTCGGGCCGGACGGCTTCGGCGACCCAGAAGCCGTCGAGGGCCGGGTGTTCGCCCAGCAGCGGCCGCCCGTCCGGGGTGCCGGGGAGGGCCACCGTCGTGGTGGTTTCGACGACGGCGTCGCGGAGCGCGGGCAGGAGATCGGCGGCCAGAGTCACCCCGACGCCGAGCCGGTCGACGTGCTCGCGGACGTACATCCCGGTGTCGAGGTGGCGCAGCACGGGGTGGCCCGCCTGCACGTGTTCGTCATTGTGCCCGGCCAGTTCCGGCAGCGGTGCCGTCAGCGCGTACTCGTGGGTCGACGGCATCCGCGGCACGTCCAGGTCCATGAGCCTGCCGTCGCACGACACGACGATGTCGGCGCGGAACCGCCCGGCCGCGGTGACGACGCCGGTGACGCGGCCGCCACTGCGCTCGATCGCCGTGACTTCCTCGGCGGCGAACCGGGCGCCGCGGCCCTTGGCCCGCCGGGCCTGGGCTTCGGCCGCACGTCCCGCGTGCAGGAGACCGTCGCCGGGGACGTGGAACCCGCCGAGGACCCGGGCTTCGTCGAGGAGCGGGTGCAGGTCGGCGCACTCTTGGGGCGTGCGCAGGTAGCCTCGCACGCCCCACGACGTCGCCCAGCCGTGACGCTGCTTCAGGTCATCGAGCCGCTTCGGCGACGTCGCCACTTCGAGGCTGCCCACCGGGTTGAAGCACCACTGGCCGTCCAGGCCGCTGTACTTCTCGACGGTGTACTTCGCGAACGCCGTCAGCGTGCGGTCGGCGTGGGTGCGGAACACCAGGCCCGGGTGGTCGTCCGCGGCGTCGCCGATGACGGTGACGTCGGTCCAGCCACGCTCGGTCAGCTCGTCGGCCAGCGCGCAGCCGAGCAGGCGGGCGCCGACGACGACCACCCGGGGCCGTGCTGCCATTTCGCGGGATCCCTCCGGGCGAGGTTGCGTCTTCGGCAACAACGTGCGTCATGCGCGACGCGGTGTCAAGCACCCGAAACGGTGTCCCTCAGGCGCGGGTGAACGCCATGCCCCAGTTGCTTTCCCGGTTCCCGAGCGACCCAAGGCGGCCTTCGGTGCGTCAGACGCACCGAAGGCCGCCTTGGGTGCGTCAGACGCAACCAAGGCCACATTGGGGCGCTTGAGCCGAGCCGCTGTCACGCACCTCGGACGCGCGACGCTAATCCCGGAAGTACCCCAGCTGTGCGGAAAGTTCTTCCGCCGCCTCGCTCATCGGCTTCACGATCTGCTTCACCCGCTGCTTCGAAAGCCGGTACGACGGCCCGGAAGCGCTCATCGCCGCGACGACGTCCCCGCCCGGGCCGTGGATCGGTACGGCGACCGCGTGCATGCCGAGCTCGAGTTCTTCGTAGCAGGCCGCGTAACCGTCTTCGACCACCCGTTCCAGCTCGGTCAGCAGCTCTTCCGGCTCGACCGTCGTGCGCGGGGTGTACTGCTCCAGCTTCCGCTTCAGCACCCGCTTGCGCTCGGTTTCGCCCATGTACGCCAGGAGGATCTTGCCGCTCGAGGTCGCGTGCAGCGGCGTCCGCTGGCCGGTCCAGTTCTGCGTGGTGATCGCGGCCGCGCCGCGGGCCTGGCTGATGTTGATGGCGACGCCGTCGTCGGCGATGGCGATGTTCACCGTCTCGCCCAGTTCCTCGGCCAGCACCAGGCAGCTGGCCCGGCCCAGTTTCGCGAGGTCCATCCGGCCGGTCGCGGCGCCGGCCAGCCGGACGATGCCGAACCCGATGGCGTATTTCCCGCGTTCGCCGAGCTGCTCGACCAGGCCTCTGGTTTCCAGGACGCTGAGCAGGCGCGACGCCGTCGACTTGTGGACCCCCAGCTCGCCCGCGATCTCGGTGATGCCGGTTTCGCCGTTGCGCGCGAGCAGTTCCAGCACGCTGATGGCCCGGTCGACCGATTGCACCTGGCTCTGAGTTGCGTTGCCACCAGCCGAGGCACGCTTTCCCGCCGAGGTTGCGTCAGCAGAGTCCTGGTTTCGCATGGCGCAACAGTATCCGTTTTGCGGGGTTGCTATCGGCTGAGTGGGCGAATCTCTTGACGCGCACCTCCTCGAAGCCGGATTGTTGCGCAAGAGGCACAAAGTCTCGTAATGCGCAACTTTCACGTACCGTCCCGGCATCCTGCCAGTCGTTACCCGGAGGCCCAGATGATCCGAGCCTGCGCCGTCGCCGACCTGCCCGAAGGGGAGGCCCTCCGCCTCGACGGCCCCGCTCCGATCGCGGTGTTCCACACCGAGGACGGCTTCTTCGCCGTCGGCGACACCTGCACGCACCAGGACGCTTCGCTCGCCGACGGCTGGCTCGAAGGCTGCTTCGTCGAATGCCCGCTGCACGCCGCACGGTTCGACCTGCGCACCGGCGCGCCCACCTGCCTGCCGGCGAAGGACCCCGTGCGGACCCACCGAGTGGTCGTCACGGACGGCGTCGTGTACGTCGACGCGCCCGTGCCGGCCCTTCCTTGAAGCCCTCCTCCAGGTCCGTGAAGGCCGCATCGAGATTCGCGCGCGGCCTTCACGGACCGTCCAAAGCGGCCGGTACGGGCACCCGGATGGAGCAGGGAGCCGACGCGATCTTGATCTTTCTGGTGGTCAAACACGCGGGTCGTGCGTGCGGGTGCCGGAACTAGTGCGAATATGTGGGACATGAAGGCACGTGTTCTCGTGGTCGACGACGACCCCGCCCTCGCGGAGATGCTCACCATCGTGCTCCGTGGGGAGGGGTTCGACACGGCGGTGGTCGCCGACGGCTCACGCGCGCTGCCCGCGCTGCGTGAGCTGAAGCCCGACCTCGTCCTGCTCGACCTGATGCTGCCCGGGATGAACGGGATCGACGTCTGCAAGGCGATCCGCGCCGAGTCCGGGGTGCCGATCGTCATGCTCACCGCCAAGAGCGACACCGTCGACATCGTCCTCGGCCTGGAGTCCGGCGCCGACGACTACGTCGTCAAGCCGTTCAAGCCGAAGGAGCTGGTCGCACGGGTCCGGGCCCGCATGCGCCGCACCGAGGCCGAGCCCGCGGAATCGCTCACCATCGGCGACCTGGCGATCGACGTACCGGGCCACGAGGTCACGCGCGAAGGCAAGGCCATCCCGCTGACCCCGCTGGAGTTCGACCTGCTGGTGGCCCTGGCCCGCAAGCCGCGCCAGGTGTTCACCCGCGAGGTGCTGCTCGAGCAGGTGTGGGGCTACCGGCACGCGGCCGACACCCGGCTGGTGAACGTGCACGTCCAGCGCCTGCGTTCGAAGGTGGAGAAGGACCCGGAGCACCCCGAGGTGGTGTTGACCGTTCGCGGCGTCGGGTACAAGGCCGGCCCGCCGTGATGAGTCGATGACTCTCGCGACTGGCAGACGGTTCCCTGCGTTCGCGCGTTCGACGGCACGCCTGGTGCGGCGTGTCGTCGTTTTCGCGCGCCGTCGCGCGGTCGCGTTCAACGAGCTGTGGAAGCACTCGCTGCAGTTCCGTGTCACCGTCTCGACGCTCGCGCTGTCCTCGGCCGTGGTCTTCGTGCTGGGCATGGTCCTGCAGAACCAGATCACCGAACGGCTGCTGGACACCAAGCGCACGGCGGCGGTGGCGCAGACCCGCGCGGCGGCGGAGACGGCCGCCGGCGAGCTCGTCGGCCTCGGCTCCTCCGAGAACGACGACGCGCTCCGGAACCGGCTCGAGAACGCGCTGAAGAAGATCGCGATCACGCCGACCAGCCAGGACGCGGCCGGGTCGGCGGCGGGCACCTTCGTCCCGGTCCTCGCCAGCGGCGGTCACGACCAGTCCGGTGGCCAGCTGTCGACCGCCGGCCCGTTCGAGAACGTGCCGCCGCGGCTGCGCCAGTTCGTCGAAGCCGACCAGATGAGCTTCCTCGAGCACACCGTCACCGAGGCCGGGGGCGCCCGCACGACGTACCTGATCGTCGGGACGCCGCTGAGCACCGTGGCCACCCCGCTGCAGCTGTACTTGCTGTTCCCCCTGACGACCGAGCAGAACACCGTCTCGACGGTGCAGAACACGCTGCTGGTCGGCGGGCTCGTGCTGCTGCTCCTGCTGGCGGGCATCACGAACCTGGTGACCCGGCAGGTGGTCCGCCCGGTCCGGCAGGCCGCCGCGGCGGCCGAGCAGTTCGCCGGCGGCGACCTCGACCAGCGGCTCACCGTGCTCGGCGAAGACGACCTGGCGAAGCTCGCGGTGTCCTACAACGAGATGGCCGCGAGCATCCAGCGCCAGATCCGCCAGCTCGAGGACTTCGGCGGCCTGCAGCGCCGGTTCACCTCCGACGTCTCGCACGAGCTGCGCACCCCGCTGACCACCGTCCGGATGGCCGCGGACGTGCTGCACGCGTCCCGCGAGCAGTTCCCGGCCGGCCTCGCGCGCTCGACCGAGCTGCTGGTCGACGAGCTCGACCGCTTCGAAGCGCTGCTCGGCGACCTGCTGGAGATCAGCAGGCTCGACGCCGGTGTCGAAGATCTGTCCGCGGAGTTCATCGACGTCCGCCCGATCGCCACCCGCGCGGTCGAGCAGGTCCGGGTGATCGCCGGCAACGCGGGCAGCTCGGTGGAACTGGTGCTGCCCGACGAAGAGGTCATCGCCGAGGTCGACGCCCGGCGCGTCGAGCGGATCCTGCGCAACCTGCTCGCCAACGCCGTCGACCACAGCGAGGGCAGGCCGGTGGTGCTGACGCTCGGGGCGAACGAAACCGCCGTCGCCATCACGGTCCGGGACCACGGCGTCGGCCTGCGGCCCGGCGAGGCGGACCTGGTGTTCAACCGGTTCTGGCGCGCCGATCCGTCCCGCAACCGGCGTACCGGCGGCACCGGGCTGGGCCTGGCGATCAGCCAGGAGGACGCACGCCTGCACGGCGGCGAGCTCGACGCCTGGGGCGAGCCCGGCAACGGCGCCT
Organism: Amycolatopsis sp. lyj-109; assembly: GCF_046548995.1. Taxonomy (NCBI): domain Bacteria; kingdom Bacillati; phylum Actinomycetota; class Actinomycetes; order Pseudonocardiales; family Pseudonocardiaceae; genus Amycolatopsis; species Amycolatopsis sp. lyj-109. Next base: position 13,139 of record NZ_JAJPWR010000003.1, on the reverse strand, counting down.
GCTTCCGGCTCCTGCTGCCGCGTCAGCAGGACGTGCCCGTGGGGGACTCGCCGCTGGTCCTGCCGCCGCCCGACCGGTTCGCCACCGAAGTGCCGCTCGGCATCATCGACGTCACGCCGGCGCCGGAGGCGATCTTCGCGGAACGTGAGGGAATCGGTCAGTGAAACCACCCGCTCTTCGGGGAGCCGGCGCGAAGCTCCTGCTTTTCGTCCTGTGCTCGGTGCTGCTCGCGAGCTGCGCGAACGTGCCGCTGGAATCGCAGCCGCAGGTGGTGCCCGGCGAGCGCCAGGGGCAGAGCCCCGGTGACGTGGTGCCGGAGCCGCCGCCGGGCATCGACCCGCTGTCGCTGGTCCGCGCCTTCGTCGGGGCGACGCTCAAGCCGGGGCAGAACAACGCCGCCGCGCGTGCCTACCTCGACGAGCAGGGCCGGGTGAACTGGCGGCCGAGCCGCAACCTGACGATCATCCAGGACACCTTCGGCACGGTCTACGACACCGCCCCGCCGCCGGACCCGAACACGCAGGTCGTCAACGTGCGCGGGATCGACATCGGCACGCTGGACCAGAGCAGCGCGTTCGTGCCCGACTACAGCTCGGCGCTGCTCCAGGTGAAGGTGCGCAGGCAGGCGAACAACCAGTGGCGGATCGTCGACCCGCCGGCCGACCTGTACGCGACCGAGTCCGACTTCAGCGAGAACTACACGCCGGTGCCGGTGAGCTTCTACTCGGACTCGTCGGCCACCTTCGTGCCCGATCGGCGCTACGTCGTCGCGAAGCCGCAGTCGGGACTGCCGGGCCGGGTGATGGACCTGCTGGTGAGCGGGCCGTCGACGAGCTTGGCCGGCGCGGTGAAGAACCTGCTCGGCGAGCCCATCGAGATCGACACGAACGTCAAGAGCCTCGACGACGGGACGCTGGTGGTGCCGCTGACCGGGCTCTCCGGGGTGCCCGACGACATCCGGAACCTGATCGCCGCGCAGATCGTGCTGTCCCTGCAGTACGTCACGTCGGCCCGGATCCGCATCCTCGCCGACGGCGCTCCGCTCGTGCCGAACCACCCGGACTGGCGGCAGAACGACCTGCCCAACTACGGCGCGGCGCTGTCGATCAGCCAGCCGCTGCAGGGTCTGATGACGGTCGGCGGCCGGGTCCGGTCCCTCACCGACGGCGCCCCGGTGGGCGGCCCGGCGGGCGACGACGGGTACGACGTCGTGAGCGCGGCCCAGTCGATCGACGGCAAGCGCCTGGCGGTGGTGGAGCGCAGCGGCGGCGGTGTCCGCCTGCGGATCGGCGACCTCGGCCACGACCTGGCGCTGACCAGCCTCGGCGGCAGTTCCCTGACCCGCCCGACGTGGCGCCCCGGCACCGGCGAGCTGTGGACGGTGGTCGACGGGCTGTCGGTGGGCCGGATGGTGCTCGACCAGAACGGCCACTGGATGGCGCTCAGCGTCAACGCCACGGACCTGACCCAGCAGGGCGACATCACCGAGCTCCGGTTTTCCCGCGACGGCGCCCGCGTGGCGGCGGTGATCAAGGGCCAGCTGTGGGTGGCCTCGGTGGTCGTCAACGGCGACTCGGTGTCCCTGCGCGAGCCGCGCAACCTCCAGCCGCACGACCTCGTCGACGTCGTCGACGTCGACTGGGTCGCCCCGGACAGCCTGGTGGCGGTGACGAAGTCGTCGTCCCAGCCGGTGATCAAGGTGACGGTGGACGGCCAGCGCATCGACGCGTTCAACAGCAGCAACCTGACCCCGACGGTCCACGGCGTGACGGCGGCCACCGGCCGCCCGATCGTGGTGGCGGACGCCAACGGCCTGTGGACGGCGTCGGTGCTGGGCGAGGTGTGGCGCCCGCACAGCCACACGATGAAGGACGCGGATCCGTTTTACCCGGGCTGATCTTTCACCCGGGTAGGTGACGTCCGGGCGTTCGAAACTGTCGGTGCCGGCCGTGACACTGTCCGTGTGCTGAAGAGACTGCTCGATCTGCTGATCCCCAGCCGCTGCGCCGCGTGCGGAGCCCGGGGCGAGCCGTGTTGTGCCCGCTGCGCGGCGGTGTGGGGTGCGGCCCGGGAAGTGGTGCGTGGGCCTACGGCGGGGTTGGTGCGCGTGTTCGCGCTGGCTCGGTACCGCGGGGTGGGCCGCAGGTTGCTGATCGCGTACAAGGAGCGCGGTCGCCGGGACCTGGCGCCGTCTTTGGGGCGGGCGCTGGCGGAGGCGCTGGCGGTGCTGCCGCTGAAGCCGGGTTCCGCGGTGCCGGCCGGCGGTCCGGCTGGGCCGGGTGGGGTTTCGGCTGGGCCGGGTGCGGTTCCGGCGGGGTCGAGTGGTGTTCCGGCTCTGCCCGGTGCCGTTCCGGCTGGGTTGGCTGGTGCTCCGGCTCGGCCGGGTGCGGTTTCGGCTGGGTTGGCTGGTACTCCGGTTCGGCCGGGTGAGGCTCAGGCTCGGCTGGCTGGTGCTCCGGCTCTGCCCGGTGCCGTTCCGGCGAGGCTGGCTGCTCCGCCGACCCGGCCGGACGCCGTCCCAGCTCAGCCGCGCGGCCCTCGCGCTGCCCCGGCGCCCCCGCCCGCGAGCGGGTCCCCTCCCACCCCGACGCAGGCCACACCCACCCGCCCGCCGCGACCTTCGGCGCGAGCGATCTGCCTGGTCCCGGCCCCCAGCCGCCCGTCGGCAGCGCGAGTACGCGGAGGCCCGCACGTCGAGCGCATGGCCAACGCGGCAGCAAGCGTCCTGGCGGCGCGCGGCATCGAAGTCGCGGTCGCCCCGGCCTTGCAGCTGTCCGGAGGAGCCCGCGACGCGGTCGGCCTGGGCCGCGAGCAACGCATGGCCAACCTGGCCGGCCGCCTGACGTTCCGCGAGGCCGGCCGCCCACCCCCGGGCTTCAGCATCGTGGTCCTGGACGACGTGGTCACGACCGGAGCCACCGCGGCCGCCTGCGCCAGAGCCCTGGCGGCGGAAGGCTTTGCGGTCTCCGCCGTCCTGACCCTCCTGGCAGCCGGCTGAACCGGCCCGGCGCTCCGAACGGACACCCCGTGCGAACCACTGTGGACCTTCCGCGGGGAAGTGCGCAGACCGGCGGTGCGGCCGAGGGCCAACGCCACCAAAAACGGTGGTACCGGTTCCGCGTTTCACCTCGATCAAACAACCGCAAACCGCACCCCGCTCAGCTCAACCCACAAAAAGTCACCCGGGAAACCGCTCCTCGCGCCCGGGTGAACCCGACGTCACCTACACGAGTGACAACAAGCGGGAACGCGAACGGACCGGCGCCCGTTGTCCGGGCATGAGGGTGTCGATCACGATCACTCGGCTGCCGGGCCACTCCACCGGAGTGGCGGCAGCGGGAGATCGGGCGGTCACCCTCGGCGTCCGGCAGGAGGCCACGATGCGCCGTCCGTGTGAACGCACGACAACCGCGGCGCGTCCGACCAGCGGGTGTTTTGCGGTGCCCACTTCGCGATCACTGCGCGGGGTGACCGAGTCCCATCCCCTGACATCCCCCGGCTCGGGGGCTGTTGTAACGGGCGTGAGAGAGCTAACGTGCTCCGCAATCAGCAATCCCCGCAGGCAGGGAGGTGACGAGCCCATGTCCCTGGCGCCGGAGGTGCGCTGAGTCCGCGCTCGGTCACCGGAACGAGACGTCGTCCACCGTTTCCGAGTTCCTTCTCAGCCCGCGATCCGGGCTTACGTCCCCGCAATACCGGCGCCGTGTGTGAACTCAACAGCTCGCAGTCATCTCAGCGAGGGAGGTCGTGTATGGACATCGTCGTCAAGGGCCGCAACGTGGAGGTGCCCGACCACTATCGGGCGCTTGTCAGCGAAAAGCTGGCCCGGCTCGAGCGCTACGACAGGAAAGTCATCCGGTACGACGTGGAACTGTTCCACGAACCCAACCGACGCCAGGCCAAGAGCTGCCAGCGCGTCGAAATCACCGGAAAGGGGCGAGGCCCGGCTGTACGCGCTGAAGCGTGTGCCGCCGACTTCTACGCGGCGCTCGATTCCGCAGTCACCAAGCTGGAAAACCGGCTGCGGAGGACACACGACCGGAGGCGCGTGCACTACGGCCGCAGCCGTCCGGAATCGGTCGCCGAAGCGACCTCGGCACTGCCGGGTGGTGGATCCCCGGCCGCAGCCAGTCCCGCCGCGCGTACCGCGGTGTTGGACGCACCCGAAGCCGAACCGCAGACGAACGGCTTCGCGAGTGCCGAAGAATTCCACCTGCCCCAGCAGCAGAGCTGGGCCGACGACGACCTGGGTCACCAGCCCGGCCGCGTCGTCCGCGAGAAGCAGCACACCGCCGACCCCATGACGGTGGACCAGGCTCTCTACGAGATGGAGCTGGTCGGCCACGACTTCTACCTCTTCAACGACTCCGACGCGGGCCGGCCCAGCGTGGTCTACCGGCGGAAAGGCTTCGACTACGGCGTGATCCGGCTCGGCTGAGCCGGCCCCAAGGGAGGTCTGTCGGAGGGTCCGCACGCGCTCGCGTGCGGGCCCTCCGCATGTCAGAACCTTATTCTGGTTAGCTCGGCGCTACGGACCGCAGGCCGTCCGCTTGCGGTGACATTCGCGCCGGTCGACGGCTGAATAAGGTTCTCAGGACGTACGGCGTGTGCACACGACGGCCACCGTTCCCTACGATGGGGGTGGGAAGGTGGTGCCGAACACGGCTGCCACCGCGGGAGAACCTGCCCGGGACCGGCCTGGGCGCGCTCAAGATCAGCTAGTGAGGTCGACCGGATGGTGCTGAACCGCCTGCTCCGCGCGGGTGAGGGCAAGATGGTGAAGCGGCTGCGCAACATCGCCGATCACATCAACACCCTCGAAGACGACGTCAAGGACCTGACCGACGCCGAGCTGCGGGCCAAGACCGAGGAGTTCCGCAAGCGTCACGGCGACGGCGAATCCCTCGACGAGCTGCTGCCGGAGGCCTTCGCGGTCGTCCGGGAAGGGGCCAAGCGGGTACTCGGCCAGCGCCACTTCGACGTCCAGTTGATGGGCGGCGCGGCACTGCACCTCGGCCAGGTCGCCGAAATGAAGACCGGCGAGGGCAAGACGCTCACCTGCGTCCTCCCCGCCTACCTCAACGCCATCCCCGGCAAGGGTGTCCACGTCGTCACGACGAACGACTACCTGGCGAAGCGCGACTCGGAGTGGATGGGGCGGATCCACCGCTTCCTCGGCCTCGAGGTCGGCGTCATCCTGTCGGAGCAGCAGCCCGAGGTCCGGCGTGCCCAGTACAACGCCGACATCACCTACGGCACGAACAACGAGTTCGGCTTCGACTACCTGCGCGACAACATGGCGTGGAGCCTCGACGACTGCGTCCAGCGCGGCCACTACTACGCCATCGTCGACGAGGTGGACTCGATCCTCATCGACGAGGCCCGGACGCCGCTGATCATCTCCGGCCCGGCGGACCAGTCGTCGCGCTGGTACGTCGAGTTCGCGCGGCTCGTCCCGCTGATGAACGGCATCGACACCACCACGATGGGGTCGCGCGAGCGGGTCGAGAAGACCAACCTGATCAACTCGAAGTACCACTACGAGATCGACGTCCGGAAGCGCACGGTGGCCGTCACCGAAAAGGGCGTCCGGTTCGTCGAGGACCAGCTCGGCATCGACAACCTGTACGAGGCGGCCAACACCCCGCTGGTCGGGTACCTGAACAACGCGCTGAAGGTCCAGGAGCTCTTCCACCGCGACAAGGACTACATCGTCCGCAACGGCGAAGTCATGATCGTGGACGAGTTCACCGGCCGCGTCCTGCACGGCCGCCGCTACAACGAGGGCATGCACCAGGCGATCGAGGCCAAGGAAAAGGTCGAGATCAAGGCCGAGAACCAGACCCTCGCCACGATCACGCTGCAGAACTACTTCCGCCTCTACGGCAAGCTGTCCGGGATGACCGGTACGGCCGAGACCGAGGCCGCCGAGTTCCACCAGACCTACAAGCTGGGTGTGGTGCCGATCCCGACGAACCGGCCGATGGTCCGCGTCGACCAGGCGGACCTGATCTACAAGACCGAGGAAGCGAAGTACGAGGCGGTCGCCGAGGACATCGCCGAGCGGTTCGAGAAGGGCCAGCCGGTGCTGGTCGGCACGACGAGCGTCGAGAAGTCCGAGCGGCTGTCGAAGCTGCTGGTGAAGCTGAGCGTCCCGCACGAGGTGCTGAACGCGAAGCACCACGACCGCGAGGCGCTGATCGTCGCGCGCGCCGGCCAGAAGGGCGCCGTCACGGTCGCCACGAACATGGCCGGCCGCGGTACCGACATCGTGCTGGGCGGCAACCCCGACCTCATCGCCGACCACGTGCTGCGTGAGCGCGGCCTGGACCCGGTCGAGCACTCCGAGGAGTACGAGGCCGCGTGGCCCGAGGTCCTGGAGCAGGTCAAGGCGGAGTCGAAGGCCGAGGCCGAAGAGGTCCGCGAGGCCGGCGGGCTGTACGTCCTGGGCACGGAGCGGCACGAGTCGCGCCGCATCGACAACCAGCTCCGCGGCCGGTCCGGCCGTCAGGGCGACCCGGGTGAGTCCCGCTTCTACCTGTCGCTCGGTGACGAGCTCATGCGCCGCTTCAACGCGACGATGGTCGAGCGCGTCATGACGACCATGCGCCTGCCCGACGACGTGCCGATCGAGCACAAGATGGTCTCCAAGGCCATCAAGAGCGCGCAGACCCAGGTCGAGCAGATCAACATGGAGCAGCGCAAGGACGTCCTCAAGTACGACGAGGTCATGAACGAGCAGCGCAAGGTGATCTACGCCGAGCGCCACCGCGTGCTGGCCGGGGAGAACCTGCGCGAGCAGATCGAGGGCATGCTCGTCGACGTCGTCAACGCCTATGTGGACGGTGCGACGGCCAACGGCTACGCCGAGGACTGGGACCACGAGAAGCTGTGGACGGCGCTGAAGACGCTGTACCCGGTGAGCATCGAGTGGGACGACCTCATGGAGGACGGCGACCTCGACGAGAGCACCCTCCGCGACGCGCTGGTCCAGGACGCCCACAACGCCTACGACAAGCGCGAGGCGGAGATCAACGCGCTCGTCGGCCCGGAGGGCATGCGGACCCTGGAGCACCAGGTGATGCTGACGGTCCTCGACCGCAAGTGGCGTGAGCACCTCTACGAGATGGACTACCTCAAGCAGGGCATCGGCATGCGGGCGCTCGCGCAGCGCGACCCGCTGATCGAGTATCAGCGCGAGGGCTTCGACATGTTCCGCGCGATGCTCGACTCGCTGAAGGAGGAGGCCGTCGGCTTCCTGTTCAACCTGCAGGTCGAGCGCGCCGAGGCCCCGCCGGCCGAGGAAGCCGCGGCGCTGCCGGCGGGCGTCCCCACCGGTAACGGCCAGGCAGGCGCGCCCGCGGAGGGCCGGCACGCCCGGCCGGCGCCGCCGCAGCCGCCGACGACCGACACCGAGTCCGTCCCGGCCGCGCTGCGCGGCAAGGGCCTCGGCGGCGGTGGCCAGCAGCCGGGCATGACGTTGTCCGGTCCGGGTGAGGACGGCGAGGTCGAGTCCCACGCCGAGGGCGGGGAGCAGTCCTCGGGCAGCGGCGGAGGTACCCGCCGGGACCGTCGCGCCGCCCAGCGTGACGCCGCCAAGAAGGGCAAGAAGGGCCCGCGTCGCTGACGTAGCAGGGCCGGGGTGCGTGTGGTGTCCGCGCGCACCCCGGCTCTTTTCGTGAGGGGGAGCAGTTGGTGGATCCGCAGGAGTTCTTCGCGTTGTTCGCCGCCGAGCGGCGGCCGGACCCGTACCCGGCGTACCGGCAGTGGCGCGAGCGGTGGCCGGTCGCGGCCCTGGACGAGCGGATGTTCGTGGTCAGCGGCTTCGCCGAGGCCACGCAGGTGCTGCGCGACCCGGCGTTCGGGCACCCCGAACCCGAGTACCTGGATCCGGCGGACCGCCTCCCGGACCAGCCGGTCGACGAGTCGGGACGCGTGGTCCGGGCATTCCTGTCGCTGAACCCGCCGGACCACACCCGCCTGCGGCGGCTGGTGGCGAAGGCGTTCACGCCGCGGATGGTGGAGCAGCTGGCGCCGCGCATCGAGGAGATCGCGGCAGCGTTGATCGACCGCGCGCCGGGCGAGTTCGACCTGATGACGGCATTCGCGAAGCCGTTGCCGGTCGAGGTGATCGCGGAACTCCTCGGCGTGCCGCTGGACGACCGCGAGCGTTTCGCGGAGTGGTCGCACGCGATGGCGCGGGCGCTGGACCCGCCGTTCCTGCAGCACCCGGACACGCGCGAACCGGCGGTCAAGGCACGCCAGTCGTTCGTCGCGTACTTCCGGTCATTGGCGGCCGAGCGGCGCCGCGAACCGGGTGACGACCTGCTGTCGGCCCTGGTGGCGGTGTCGGACGCGGGCGACGTGCTCACCGAGGGCGAGTTGCTGGTGACGCTCACGCTCCTGCTGATTGCCGGCCACGAGACAACGACCAACCTGATCGGCAACGGGGTGCTGGCGCTGCTGCGCGCTCCGGACGGCCTGAAGCCACTGGGCACGGACGGCGAGAACGCGGCGCGCGTGGCGGAGGAGGTCCTGCGCTACGACTCACCGGTCCAGCTGACGGCCCGCACGGCCCTGCGCGACACGACGCTGGCCGAGCTGCCGGTGCCGGCGGGCAGCCAGCTGGTAGTCCTCCTCGGAGCGGCCAACCGCGACCCGGCAACGGGCCCCTCGCCGGAGATGTTCGACGCGGCGAGGGAGCCGGGCCGGCAGCTGGCCTTCGGTCAGGGCATTCATTTCTGCCTGGGGGCGCCGCTGGCGAGGTTGGAGGCCCGGATCGCCTTCCGCGAGCTGGCCCGCCGCCGCCCGGACCTGAGGTTGGCGGGAACACCGGAGTGGAACCCGACGACGACCCTGCGCGGCCTGTCGACCCTTCCGGTGGCGAGCATTGGCGAAGTCGGGCCAGGGTCCGGCTTACCGTCCTGCCGCGGCTTGTCGTGAGTGGTATTTAGGGTTCTAACCCTAAATACCACTCACGACAAGCCGCGGCAGACCACCCGACTACCGCATCCGACGACTTCGCCGACAGCACCCTCGGACGTCCTGGATGAGTCATTCAAGGCACCGGCGCGCCGCCGCGTCCACGCCCGGGGCGGCGACCGGCTCCCGCCGCCCCACCTCACGCCGCCCGCCGGCTCGGCTTCGCCGGCTCCTGCGGTTTGAGCAGCGCGAACCGCTCGCACCACCAGCCCGTCGGGGTCCGGATGAACCGGGCCGCCAACGCGAACGACCGGCCGTCCGCCTCCACCCGGGCGCACGCCTCCACCACCTCCGGCGCCGGGGTGCACGTGTGGATCGTCTGCGTCCGGTGCCGTGGCCGCGGCCGCCGTGGCCCGGTGAGACCCGCGTACACCTCCGGGGCCACCAACGCGCGGACCTGCGCTGCCGGGCGGCGGCCGTCGTACGCCTCCAGCAGCATGTTCAGCAGGTGGCCCACTTCGCCCGCGTCGAGCTGCCTCGGCGCCGGGCAGCGGGAGCGGCGGTGCTCCCGCCGGGACACCTCCTCCGGACGGTCCGCCCGGCGGGGCACCTCGCAGTTGATCAGCGTCCGCAACCGGTGTTCCTCGATCATTTCCTGCCCTTCCTGACTCGACTTTCGCTTAGAGGCGGGAACGGGCCGAAAAAGAACCAAGAATCGCACGATCGGGGCAAGAACCGTCGAAGTGTGGATTCCTGACTACGAATACGGTAAGCCGACCACTCGGCGAGACACGTCTCAGCGCCACGGCTATGGTGTGGCGGGTGCTGAAAGGGCTATTGGTCGATTTCGCCGGAGTGCTCACCGAGCCCGACGCCGACCGGTTCTACGATTACCTGGCGTCCGCACGCGAGCGTGGCGTTCGCACCGCGTTGCTGTCCAACGCTCCCGGCGCATCGGACGAGGTCAAGAACACCATGTTCCACTATTTCGACGCGCTGGTGTTTTCCGGTGAGGTCGGTGTGGCCAAACCGGACCCGGCGGTCTACCTGATCGCGGCCGACCGGCTCGGGCTGCCCGTCGCGCGCTGCGCGTTCGTCGACGATTCCGCGACGAACATCCGTGGCGCCGTCCAGGCGGGCATGGTCGGGGTGCACCACCGGTCGGTCAGCGAGACGCTGGACGAACTGGCCGTGTTGTTCCCGGCCGGCTGAGGATCAGCGCGCGCGGCGGACCAGTTCGAACGACACCACCGCGGCGGCGGCCGAGACGTTGAGCGATTCGACGTCGCCCGGCATCGGGATCGACAGCCACTCCGTGACGAGCTCGCCGACCTCCGGCCCGACCCCGGCCGTTTCGCCGCCGAGGACGAACGCCGCGCGCTGCGGCAGGTCGACGTCGAACACCGTCGCGCGAGCCGAGGCGCCCAGCGCGTAGAGCCCGTAGCCGGCTTCGGTGAGCAGCTCCGCGGCCTCGCGCGCGGAGCCGCAGCGCAGCACCGGCGCGCGGAACGCCACCCCGGCCGACGCCTTGACCACCAGCGGGTCCAGCGCCGCGACGCCGCGCCGGGGCACGATCACGCCCTCCAACCCCGCGGCGGTCGCCGTCCGCAGGATCATGCCGACGTTCGCGGGCGTGGTGATGCCGTCCAGCAGCAGCACCCGCGCCGGCGGCCGCCGGTCGGCCAGCGCCGCGGAAAGCGCTCGCATCCGCGGGGCGACGACGTCGGCGAGCACGCCCTGGTCCTGCTTGCCATTGCCGGCGAGCACCTTGACCCGGTGGGCGCTGGCGCGCTGCACCGGCACGCCGGCGGCCTTCGCCGCGCGCTCGATCTCGGCCGCGCCGGGGCCGCGGGCGGTGTCGGCGAGGATCACCTTGTCCACGCGCAGGCCGTCGTCCGCCAGTGCCTCGAGCACCGGCTTCCGGCCGTACACGGTCAGGAAGCGGTCCTTCGGCGAGATCGTCGACTCATCACCCACACCCAGCAGTCTCGCACTGTGTAAGGATCGGCCCATGCCCGACCGCCTTTCCGCGCTGGACGCCTCGTTCCTCTACGTCGAGGACCACGCGACCCCGATGCACGTCGGCGGCGTGGCGATCTTCGAGCGGCCGCGCTCCGGGTTCACCTACGCGCAGCTGGTCGACCTCATCGGCGGGCGGCTGGCGTACCTGCCGCGGTACCGGCAGCGCGTGCTGGAGGTGCCGGGCCACCTGGCGCGGCCGGTGTGGGTGGACGACGTCGACTTCGACCTGAACTACCACGTCCGGCGCTCGGCGCTGCCCCAGCCGGGCAGCGACGAGCAGCTGTTCGACCTGGTCGCGCGCCTGATGTCGCGCCGGCTGGCGCCGGAGCGGCCGCTCTGGGAGGCGTACTTCATCGAGGGGCTGGCCGGCGACCGGGTGGCGCTGGTCACGAAAACCCACCAGTCCGTTGTGGACGGTGTCGGCACGATCGATCTCGGTCAGCTCATCCTCGACCCCGCGCCGGCCGAGCCGGAGCCGTTCGAGGACATCTGGACGCCGCGCCGCGAGCCGAGCCGCACCCAGCTGGTGCTGGACGCGGTCAGCGAGGGCGTCCAGCGGCCGGGCGAGGTGGTGGAGAACGTCCGGTCGGCGGCGAACGACGCGTTCGCGGCCGCGGGCAAGTTCGCCGAGACGGTCGGCGGGGTGGCGTCGACGCTGCGCACGCTGGTGAGCCCGGCGCCGCCGGGGCCGCTGAACGTCCGGGTCTCGGGCGGTCGCGTGTTCGCGGTCGTGCGCACCCGGCTGGAGGACTTCCGGAAGATCCGCGCGGCGCACGGCGGCACGGTCAACGATGTGATCCTCGCGGCCATCACCGGGGCGCTGCGCGAATGGCTGCTTTCGCGCGAGGTCCAGCTGACGCCGGACACGACGATCCGCGCGCTGGTCCCGCTGGCGGTCCGCGACGCCGAGACGGCGGAGTACTCGACGCCGGCCCTGCTCGGCAACCAGGTGGCGGCGTACCTGGTGGACCTGCCGGTCGGCGAGCCGAACGCGGTCCTGCGGCTGCAGCACATCGGGCACGCGATGGCCGAGCACCTCGATTCGGGCCGTTCGGTGGCGGCCCGCGGCCTGCTCAAGGTCGGCGGCTTCGCCCCGGCTACCCTGCACTCCCTCGGCGCGCGAGCGGCGGGGTCGCTGTCCGGGCGCATCTTCAACGTCATGGTGACCAATTCACCGGGCCCCCAGGTGCCGATGTACGCGGGAGAGGCCAGACTGGTCGAGATGTTCCCTGTGATGCCGCTGATGCGCACCCAGGCGCTGGCGATCGGGGTGACGTCCTACCACGGCGGCGTCTACTTCGGACTGAACGGCGACCGCAAGGCCGCGTTCGACGTCGATCTGGTCGCCGGGATGATCGAAGAGTCCTTGGAAGAGCTGAAGGGTGCGCACTGGTGAGGGTCTATCTGCCTGCGACCATCGCGATGCTTCGCGACCTCGAGTCATCGGGGGAGTTCCGCGCCCGCAGCGGAACGGCGTTCGCGCTGACGCCCGCTTTGCGAGAGGCGTACGTCAGCGGTTCGGACGAAGAGCTGGAGTACTCGGCCCTGCTGGACGCGGCCCGGGCCTCGTTGCGCCTGATCGCGGCGGAGGAGAAGGGCGAGCCGCGCCGGGTGGTGGTGTCGGCGGACGTCGCGGGCGTGACGCTGCGGCCGGACCTGGACGCCCCGGTGGTCCGGATCGGCGGCCCGATCCCGCTGTCGGCAGTGGCGGCGATCCACGTGGACGCCCCCGAGGCGGCCGAGGCGGTGACCGCGGCGGCGGCGGTGATCGACGCGGCGGACCTGGGCGATCCGGACGCGGAGTTCACTTTGGGCGATGCCGAGGACCACGAGCTGGCTTGGTATGCGCCGCAGGAGCTGCCGTTCTTGCTGGAGCTGCTCTGAGTTGTCCCCATCTGGGGTCGCCTGTGGACAACCGGCGTTGAGCTGCGGTTTTGTCGGGGGTGGCCGGTAGACTGGACTTGGGCACGCCCCCCGGGAGGGTGGGGGAGTTTCGGCAGGGTCGAGGGGGCGGGCCCGAAGGGGGCGGTTTCGGCGGCGCTGGTGTGGCCGCGGTGTCTTGAATGAGTCATTCAGTTGTCGGTGTCCCTGGCGGGACGTCCGTGCTGGGGTGAAAATCGTGTCTGGTCGCTTGCGTGACGTCGTGTGTCCTTGGCGCTGGGTCGAGGCCGTCATTCAGTCTGACGCTGGGAGCC